>JAURZK010000057.1 GCA_030653505.1 Rubrivivax sp. | reverse complement strand
GCGGTCGAGTTCGGGGCGCAGCAGCAGCCATTCCCGCGCGCCGGTGCCGCCTGCGGCCTCGCGCCGCCGCCGCGCCACGAAGGCCAGCAGGCTGCGGCTGGCGGCGTCGGCATGGTGCCAGTCGTCGAGCAGCACGGCGTCGAAGTTGTCGGCCGACAGGGCCAGCCAACCGCGCGCGCAGGCCTCGAAGAAGCGGCTGCGCTCTTCGCCGGAACGGATGGGCTGCGGTGCGGTGCCCAGTTCGGGCAGCAGGCGCGACAGTTCGTCGCGCACCCAGGCCGGCTCGTCCGGCAGCTGCGGCGTGGGCCCGGCCAGCGCGCGCAGCGCGCGTGTGAAGGCGGCATAGGGCACGTCGGCGTCGCCAGGGCGGCAGCGTGCGAGTGCATAAGGGCCGTGGGCGGCTGCGAAGTCGAGCGCCAGCCGCGTCTTGCCGACACCGCCCTCGCCTTCGATCAGCACGGCGCAGCCGGCGTGCCAGGCCTCTTCCAGCGCCGCCACCTCGGCGGCGCGGCCGACGAAGGGCAGCGCGTCGGGCAACCCGACCAGGGCCGCAGATGCGCCTTGCGCGTCGAGGGCCTGAGTTGCTGCCGGAGTTGCCGGGCCGGTGGCCGGATCGGAGGTCGACACCACGGCGGCCGCGCCACGCAGCATGGCCGCCAGCGCCTCGGTCTCGGCCATCGGCTGCAAGCCGAGTTCGCCAGCCAGCAGGGCGCGGCAGCGTTCGTACTGTGCCAGTGCGGCCTCGCGGCGGCCGGCCGCCGCAAGCAGGCGCATCACGGCGGCGTGGTGTCGCTCGTGCAGCGGGTCATCTGCC
This sequence comes from Rubrivivax sp., assembly GCA_030653505.1. GTDB lineage: Bacteria > Pseudomonadota > Gammaproteobacteria > Burkholderiales > Burkholderiaceae_C > Rubrivivax. Next base: position 7,253 of record JAURZK010000057.1, on the reverse strand, counting down.
AGCAGCGTCTGCAGCCGTGTGAGCGCATCGTCCGCCGCGCCTGCCCCTTCGGCAGCGACGGCTGCGGCTTCGAGGGCGCCGCGCCAGCGGGTGCGCCAGCGTTCGCGCTCGGCCGCCAGCCAGTCGTCGAACTCGGGCGCCTCGCCGGCACTCAGGCCGTCGGCCAGCGGACCGCGCCACAGGGCCAGTGCCTGGGCCGGCTGGCCGGCGGCGACGGCCACGTCGAACTGCTGCGTGTCCAGCGCCACGGCAGCGTGCAGCTCAAGAAAGTCGCCATCGGCCCGCAGCAGGGCCGGCACGCCGGCTTCGCGCAGCCGCGCCAGCTCACGGCGCAGATTGCGGCGTGAGGTGCTCTCATCCAGGCCCGGCCACAGGACCGCGCAGACCCGCGGGCGCGGCGCTGCGCCATCAAGGGCCAGCAGCAGCAGCAGGGCCCAGGTCTTGCGGATCGTCAGGCTCACCGGCCGGCCGTCGGCCACCAGCACGGGCCGGCCCAGCAGGCTCAGCGACAGCATGGGCCTGATGATGCCTGCGTCGGGGCATGGCGGGGGCCCGGGTCAGCCTGTATGCCCGGTGACCCGGGCGGATGTCAGCGGGGAATCATGTCCTGCCGCTCGCCGGCCTCGACCCTGCGCGGGCCCGCGCGACGCAGCGCCAGGGGCTGGGCGCGGCCGTCTTCACGCAGACGCGGGCAGGTGCCGCCGTCGGCCAGGCCGCTGGCGACGGCGAGCAGCGGGTCGGCCGCGCTGCCCTGCGGCGCGGTGAAGTCCTCGATCACCGTGCAGCTGGCGTCGAAGCCGTCGAAGTAGCGGCCTTCGTTGCGCTGGTTCACGCTCTCGAAGTTCACCATGCTGTAGGTCTGGCCGCAGCTGCTGCTGGGCAGGAAGCCCAAGGGCTTGCCGCAGGTGGTGTCGCCCACCGTCACGACCTCGATGCCGGCGCCGCGCAGGCCGTTGATAACCTGCTCGCTCGCCGAGCAGGTGCGCGGGCCCGTCAGCAGGTAGACCCGTGGCAGCCCCAGCGAAGACGCCAGCGCGCTGAACTCGAAGCGCTGGTTGCTGGCGGCGCGCTTGTCGTTGTAGAGCAGCCAGGCGTAGGCCAGGTTGTTGCCGCGCGTGCCGGTAATGTAGGACGCCAGCGTGCCACCGGTGGAGACCAGGCCGCCGCCGTTGTAGCGCAGGTCGAGCACCACGTCCTGCACGCCGGCAGCCTTGAACTGCGCGAAGGCGGTCTCCATCGCCGGCAGCGCCTGGCTGATCATGTCCTTGACCTGCAGGTAGCCGAGCTTGCGGCCGCCGGCGCTGGTCTGCACGGCCGCGCCGCGCACGGGGGCGAGGTTGAAGACGACCGCCGTCAGCACCACCGTGCGGTCGACGCCGCCGCGGCGCAGCACCAGCGTCAGCCGGTCGCCGGCCTGGCCGGCGGTGAGCGCGCCGTAGTCGTCGCTGGCGATCACGCTGGCCACCGGGGTGCCGTTGATGGCGATGACCTCGTCGCCGCGCAACACGCCAGCGGCGGCGGCGGGTGAGTTGGGTTCGACGTAACGCACCCACAGCGGCCGCGTCGCGTCGCCGTCGGCCTCGACGCCGGTGACGGCCACGCCGTAACCCAGCGTGGCACCGTCGCCGTAGAAGCGGTTGAAGCTCTCGGTGCTCTGGAAATGGCTCCACCTGTCGCTCGGAAAGTCGGCGCTCGTGCCGGTGTAGAGCAAGGCGTCGAAGTACGCCGCCACCGTCGTGTAGGGCGCGGGGTCGGGTCGCGGTGAGATGCGGTACCAGAAGTACCAGTCGTCCACGTAGTTCGTCAGCCAGGCCTTCTGGTCGGCGACGCTGCAGCTGCCGGCAGGGGGCGTGGGGTCCTCGCGGCCCCCGTCACCACCCCCGCCGCAGCCGGCCAGGGCCAGTGGCAGGGCCAGCGTGGCCAGCAGGAGGCGGCGTCTGCGGTGGGAACTGGACGTCATGGGTCGGTACTCCGAAAGCGTGCGGACGCAGGATGCGGCGCAGGGCACGCCACCTAGAATCGCAACCCTTCCCGGGCCGATTCCGTTGACAGCGTAGGTCGAGCCGGCCTGTATCGCTTTGTAGCCGTCCATCATGACCGAACTCGCCAAGTCGTTCGAGCCCGCCGCCATCGAGGCCCGCTGGGGCGCCGCCTGGGCCAGCAGCCCTACGTTTGCGCCGACGCTGGACCCGGCCAGGCCGTCGTTCAGCATCCAGCTGCCGCCGCCCAACGTCACCGGCACGCTGCACATGGGGCACGCGTTCAACCAGACCATCATGGACGCGCTGACGCGCTACCACCGCATGCGCGGCCACAACACGCTGTGGCTGCCGGGCACCGACCACGCTGGCATCGCCACGCAGATCGTGGTCGAACGCCAGCTGCAGGACAACGGCCTGTCGCGCCACGACCTCGGCCGCAAGAACTTCGTCGCCCAGGTCTGGGACTGGAAGGCCACCTCGGGCGCCACCATCACCAACCAGATGCGCCGCATGGGCGACAGCGTGGACTGGTCGCGCGAGTACTTCACGATGGACGACAGGCTCTCGACCGTCGTCACCGAGACCTTCGTGCGCCTGTTCGACGAGGGCCTGATCTACCGCGGCAAGCGGCTGGTGAGCTGGGACCCGGCGCTGAAGTCGGCGGTCTCCGACCTCGAGGTGGAAAGCGAAGAAGAAGACGGCTTCCTCTGGCACATCCGCTACCCGCTCGCCGACGGGTCAGGCAGCGTCGTCGTGGCCACCACGCGGCCCGAGACCATGCTCGGCGACACCGCGGTGATGGTGCACCCCGAGGACGAACGCTACACGGCGCTGGTGGGCCGGCAGGTGAAGCTGCCTCTGACCGAGCGTGTGATCCCGGTCATCGCCGACGACTACGTCGACCGCGAATTCGGCACCGGCGTCGTCAAGGTGACACCGGCCCACGACGCCAACGACTACGCCGTGGGCCAGCGCCACGGGCTGGCGATGATCGGCGTGCTGAACCTCGACGCCACGCTCAACGAACACGCGCCCGAGGCCTACCGCGGGCTGGACCGTTTCGTCGCGCGCAAGAAGATCGTCGCCGACCTGGAGGCCGCCGGCCTGCTGGTCGAGACGAAGAAACACCGCCTGCAGGTGCCCCGCTGCGCACGCACGGGCCAGGTCGTCGAGCCCATGCTCACCGACCAGTGGTTCGTCGCCGTCAACCAGGCCGGCGCCGACGGCAGCAGCATCGCGCAGAAGGCGCGCGACGCGGTGAGCAGCGGCCAGGTGCGCTTCGTGCCCGAACAATGGGTCAACACCTACAACCACTGGATGGACAACCTGCAGGACTGGTGCATCAGCCGCCAGCTCTGGTGGGGCCACCAGATTCCGGCCTGGTACGGCTCGGGCGGCGAACTCTTCGTCGGCCGCAGTGAGGAAGAAGCGCGCACCCGCGCCACCGCCGCCGGCTACAGCGGGGCGCTGACCCGCGACGAGGACGTGCTCGACACCTGGTACTCGTCGGCGCTGGTGCCCTTCAGCACGCTGGGCTGGCCCGAGACCACCGGCCGCGCGGCGCTTGAACAGCAACTCTTCCTGCCCAGCACGGTGCTCGTCACCGGCTTCGACATCATCTTCTTCTGGGTCGCCCGGATGATCATGATGACGACGCATTTCACCGGCCAGGTACCGTTCAGGGACGTCTACATCCACGGCCTGGTGCGCGACGCGCAGGGCCACAAGATGAGCAAGAGCGAAGGCAACGTGCTCGACCCGGTGGATCTCATCGACGGCATCGAGCTCGCACCGCTGCTGGACAAGCGCACCACCGGTCTGCGCAAGCCCGAGACCGCGCCACGCGTGCGCAAGCAGACCGAGAAGGAATTTCCGGAGGGCATCCCCGCCTTCGGTGCCGACGCGCTGCGTTTCACGATGGCCAGCTACGCCACACTGGGCCGCAACATCAACTTCGACAGCAAGCGCTGCGAGGGCTACCGCAATTTCTGCAACAAGCTCTGGAACGCGACCAAGTTCGTGCTGATGAACTGCGAGGGTCAGGACTGCGGGCTGAAGGAACACACCAAGGCCGACTGCGCCGCGCCGCTGCTCGATGCCGCGGGCCAGGTGGTGACACCCGCGGGGCCTTTCCACGGCTACATGCGCTTTTCCATGGCCGACCGCTGGATCAGCGGCGAACTGCAGCGCGTGGAAGCGGCCGTGGCCCAGGGCTTCGCCGACTACCGGCTCGACAACGTCGCCAACGCGATCTATGCCTTCGTCTGGGACGAGTACTGTGACTGGTACCTGGAAATCGCCAAGGTGCAGATCGCCACGGGCGGTGATGCCGAAAGGCGCGCCACACGCCGCACGCTGATCCGCACGCTGGAAGCCGTGCTGCGCCTGCTGCACCCGGTGGCGCCCTTCATCACCGCCGAACTCTGGGAAACCGTGGCGCCGATGGCCGGTCTGAAGCTCACCGACAGCATCGTCACTGCAGGCTATCCAGAAGCGCAGTTGCACAAGGTCGACGCCAAGGCCGACGCCTGGGTAGCGCGCCTGAAGGCCGTCGCCGCCGAGACACGCCGCCTGCGCAGCGAGATGGGTCTGCCGCCGGGGGAACGGGTGCCGCTGCTGACGCTGGGCGACGAAGCCTTCGTCACTAGCGCCGCACCACTGCTGAAGGCCCTGGCGCGGCTGGCCGAGGTGCAGCCCTTTGCCGACGAGGCCGCGTTTGCGGCCGCCACACGGGCCGCGCCGGTGGCGATGAACGGCGACCTGAGGCTGGCGCTGCACGTGCAGATCGACGTCGCGGCGGAAACCGCGCGACTTTCGAAGGAAGTCGCGCGGCTGCAGGGCGAAATCGTCAGGGCCGAGGCCAAGCTCGGCAACGAGAGTTTCGTCGCGCGTGCGCCGGCGGCCGTGGTGGCGCAGGAGCGGGCCCGCGTGGCCGACTTCCAGCAGGCGCTGGAGCGGCTGCAGGGGCAGCTCTCGCGCCTGGCCGTGGCCCCCTGAGCCACTCGCCGCCAATGGCGGCCACTGGTCTGAGCCGTACCGCACGGAGGGTCGGCGGGGCAGCGTGAAAGAATGAATCCTGTCCCGCACCTGGCGTACAAGACCATGCTCATCCAGAAGGCCATCTTCCCCGTCGCCGGCCTAGGCACACGTTTCCTGCCCGCCACCAAGGCGCAGCCCAAGGAGATGCTGCCGGTGGTCGACAAGCCACTCATCCAGTACGCGGTGGAGGAGGCCTACGCCGCCGGCGTGCGCGAGATGATCTTCGTCACGGGCCGCCACAAGCGCCCGATCGAGGACCACTTCGACATGACCTACGAGCTCGAAGTGGCGCTCGAGAAGGCCGGCAAGGCAGAGCTGCTGGAGGTGGTGCGCAGCGTCAAGCCCGACGACATGGATTGCATCTACGTGCGTCAGGCGCAGGCCCTGGGCCTGGGCCACGCCGTGCTGTGCGGGCAGCGCCTGGTGGGCAACCAGCCCTTCGCCGTGCTGCTGGCCGACGACCTGATGGTCGGCAGCCCGCCGGTGCTGGCGCAGATGGTCGAGCAGTTCAACGAATGGCGCGTGTCCATCCTCGCGGTGCAGGAGGTGCCTGCCGAGCACACGCGGCGCTACGGCATCGTGGCCGGCACGCAGGTCAACGAGCGGATCATGGACGTGACACGCATCGTCGAGAAGCCCGCGCCCGAGGCGGCGCCTTCGCGCCTGGGCGTGGCCGGTCGCTACATCCTGACGCCCGGCGTCTTCCACGAGATCGCCACGCAGCCGCGCGGCGTGGGTGGCGAGATCCAGCTCACCGACGGCATTGCGTCGCTGCTGCGGCGCGAGAAGGTCTTTGCCTACCGCTACGAAGGCAAGCGCTACGACTGCGGCAGCAAGGAAGGTTTCCTTGAAGCCAACGTGGAACTCGCGCTGGCGCACCCGCAACTCGGCCCGGGTTTCCGCGACTTCCTCAAGGGGCTGGCGCTGTAGGACCGGCGCCGCGCCGTCTAGCGCCGTCTAGCGCCGGCGCAGCACGTGCAGGAAGTCAGCACCTTCGGTCTTCTGCTCCACCAGTTCGTTGCCCGTCTGGCGCGCGAAGGCCTGGAAGTCACGCATCGAACCGGGGTCGGTGGAGACCACACGCAGCAACTCGCCGCCGCTCATGTCGGCCAGGGCCTTCTTGGCCTTCAGGATGGGCAGCGGGCAGTTCAGGCCGCGGGTGTCGAGTTCCTTGCTGACGTCCATGTCTCGGTCCTTCATGGTGTGGTCGGGACGGTGCGTGCGCACCATCAGGCCTTGGGCGGCAGTTCGATGAATTTCGGTTCGTGGCCACGGCTGCGCAGCCAGTCGGCCAGCGCGTGGCCCGTGCCGGCGCGCCAGCAACGCAGGTCTTGCGGCTCGAACAGCTTGTACTCGGCCAGTTCGGGCGACAGCACCACCTCGCCGTGCGCCTGCGCATGGTAGGCGATGATGAGCTGGTTCATGCGCTGGAAGTCGTAGACGCCCACGAGCTGCAGGTGATCGACGTGCAGCGCGGTCTCTTCCAACACCTCACGCGTGATGCCCTGCTCGGGTGTCTCGCCGGCTTCCATGAAGCCGGTGATGAGCGCAAACAGCCGCCCCGACCACGCCGCATTGCGCGCCAGCAGCACACGCCCGCCGCGGTCGGTGCACTCGACGATGGCGGCCAGCACCGGTGTCGGGTTGTTCCAGTAGGTCCAGCCGCAGGCCGGACAGCGCAGGCGCGACTTGGGGCCACCGTCTTCATCCTGCGTCAGCCATGCGAGCGCGCTGCCGCAAGGCAGGCAGTAGCGGGCGTCCTCGATCATGCGCGGCGGCGCCTTGGCTTCAGGCGGGAAAGACGCCGGTCGACAGGTAGCGGTCGCCGCGATCGCAGACGATGAAGACGATGGTGGCGTTTTCCACCTGATGCGCGATCTGCAGCGCCACCCAGCAGGCGCCGGCGGCCGAGATGCCGGCGAACAGACCTTCCTCGGCAGCCATGCGCCGCGCCATCGCCTCGGCGTCGGCCTGGCTGACGAGCACCAGCTCATCCACCGCCGTGGCGTCGTAGATCTTCGGCAAGTAGGCCTCGGGCCACTTGCGTATGCCCGGGATGCGGCTGCCCTCGCTGGGCTGCGCACCGACGATGCGCACCGCCGCGTTCTGCGATTTGAGGAACCGTGAGACGCCGGTGATGGTGCCCGTGGTGCCCATGGCGCTGACGAAGTGAGTCACGCGGCCGGCGGTGTCGGCCCAGATCTCCGGGCCGGTGGTCTCGAAGTGCACACG
>JAURZK010000021.1 GCA_030653505.1 Rubrivivax sp. | reverse complement strand
CGTCGTCGGTCTTGCCCAGCGGCAACTGGCCTTTGGCAAAGAAGGTCTCCAGCGCATCGGCCAGCTTGATCTTGTTGCGCAGCGACAGCTCGATGTTGATGCGCTCGATGCCCTCGGTGTACTCGCCCATGCGTGGCAGCGGGATCACCACGTCTTCGTTGATCTTGAAGGCGTTGGTGTGTTTGCTGATGGCGGCCGTGCGCTTGCGGTCGAGCCAGAATTTCTTGCGCGCTTCGGCACTGATGGCCACGAAGCCTTCGCCGCTGCGCGAATTGGCCAGGCGGATGACTTCGCTGGTGGCACGGGCCACCGCATCGGCGTCGTCGCCCACGATGTCGCCCACCAGCACCATCTTGGGCAGCGTGCCGCGCTTGCTTTTGGTGGCGTATCCCACGGCCTTGAGGTAGCGGTCGTCCAGATGCTCCAGGCCGGCGAGCAGCACGCCTTGGTCGGCCAGCGAAAACAGGTAGTCCTTGATCTCGACGATGCTGGGCACCGCGTCCTTCGCGTTGCCGAAGAACTCCAGGCACACGGTGCGGACGTGGCTGGGCATGCGGTGCACGATCCAGCGTGCGCTGGTGATCAGGCCGTCGCAGCCTTCCTTCTGGATGCCGGGCAGGCCGGCCAGGAACTTGTCGGTGACGTCCTTGCCCAGGCCTTCCTTGCGGAAGACACGCCCCGGAATGTCCAGGCGCTCGGTGCGTTCGAGCTTCCTGCCGCTGGCGTCGAAGTACTTCAGCTCGAAGCTGGCCACTTCCACGTCGTGGATCTTGCCCAGGTTGTGGTCCAGTCTCGTGACCTCCAACCACTTCGCGTCGGGCGTCACCATGCGCCAGCTGGCCAGGTTGTCCAGCGCGGTGCCCCAGAGCACGGCCTTCTTGCCGCCGGCGTTCATCGCGATGTTGCCGCCGACGCAGCTGGCTTCTGCCGAGGTGGGGTCGACGGCAAAGACGAAGCCGGCCCGCTCGGCCGCGTCGGCCACACGCTGCGTCACGACGCCAGCTTCGGTGGTGATCGTCGGCACGGGTGCGTCCAGCCCCGGAAGCGTGATCATCTCGACCTCGCCCAGCGCCTCGAGCTTCTCGGTGTTGATGACCGCGCTCTTCCAGGTCAGCGGCACGGCGCCGCCGTTGTAGCCGGTGCCGCCGCCGCGCGGGACGATGGTCAGGCCCAGCTCGATGCAGCCGGCCACCAGCGCGGCCATCTCGGCCTCGGTGTCGGGGGTGAGCACGACGAAGGGGTACTCGATGCGCCAGTCGGTGGCGTCGGTGACGTGCGAGACGCGGCTCAAGCCGTCGAACTTGACGTTGTCCTTGCCGGTGTGGCGGCCCAGCACGCGGCGCGTGGCCTTGCGCAGGTCCCAGACGGCGCGGAAGCGTTCGGCGAAGTGGTCCACCGCGCCGCGTGCAGCGGCCAGCAATTCGCCCACTAGCGCATCGCGCTGCGCGTCGGCCGCCGGGTCGCGGCGCTTGGCCACCTCGCCCAGCCGGTGGTTCAGCGCCTCGATCAGCATCGCCCGGCGCTTGGGGTTGTCGAGCAGGTCTTCTTCGAGGTAGGGGTTGCGCTGCACCACCCAGATGTCGCCCAGCACCTCGTAGAGCATGCGCGCGCTGCGCCCGGTCCGGCGCTCCTGGCGCAGCAGGTTCAGGATCTCCCAGGCACGCACGCCCAGCAGGCGCAGCACGATCTCGCGGTCGGAGAAGGAGGTGTAGTTGTAGGGGATCTCGCGCAGGCGCACGGGGGCGGCGAGGCCCTCAGGTGTGTCACCTTCGTCGGCGCCAGGGTGCAGGGACGCCAGGGGCGCGGTCAGGGGCAGCGGAGCATTCATAGGGTATTTGCGGATGCTAGCGGAGCAGACCGGCAGCGCCCCGGGTAGGGCGAAGGCCGCGGCGGGTTATCCCCGTTGCCCCGGCAGCAGCATCCATGACAGAACCCTGATTGTCACAAATGCCCGGCACACTCTCATGCTCGGCATCAAATCGACTCACGGAGACCCCATGAAAACGCGCACCTTTCTTCGCACCCTGCTGGCCGTGGCGAGCCTCGCCGCCTTGCCCGCCCACGCCCAGACCGAGATCCAGTGGTGGCACTCCATGACCGGTGGCCTGAACGACTGGGTCACCGGCCTGGCCAACGGCTTCAATGCCAGCCAGAAGGACTACAAGATCGTGCCCACCTACAAGGGCAGCTACGACGAATCGATGGCGGCCTCGATCGCCGCCTTCCGCGCCGGCAATGCGCCGCACATCCTGCAGGTGTTCGAGGTCGGCACCGCCACGATGATGGCCAGCAAGGGTGCCATCGTGCCGGTGGGCAAGGTGCTGGCGGACGCCGGGTACAAGTTCGACGCCAAGGCCTACATCCCCGCCGTGGTGGGCTACTACACGGCGCCCAGTGGCCAGATGCTGAGCTTTCCGCTCAACAGCTCGACCACGGTGCTGAACTACAACAAGGACGCCTTCAAGAAGGCCGGCCTCGACGCGAACAAGCCACCGCAGACCTGGCCCGAGGTGGCGCTCGCGGCGGCCAAGCTCAAGGCCTCGGGCCATGCCTGCCCCTTCACCACCAGCTGGCAGAGCTGGACCCAGCTGGAGAGCTTCTCGACCTGGCACAACACCTTGTTCGCGTCCGAGAACAACGGCTTCGGCGGCACCGGTGCGCGCCTGGTCTTCAACAGCCCGCTGCACGTGCGCCACATCGAGAACCTGGCCAACATGGCCAAGCAGGGCCTGTTCCACTACCGCGGCCGTGGCAACAAGCCCGACGCCGCCTTCTTTTCGGGTGAGTGCGCTATGGCCACGGCCAGCTCGTCCACCTACGCCAGCATCAAGAAGAATGCCAAGTTCGACTTCGGCATCGCCCCCCTGCCCTACTACCCCGACGTGGCGGGCACGCCACAGAACACCGTCATCGGCGGCGCCAGCCTGTGGGTGATGAGCGGCAAGAGGGCCGCCGAGTACAAGGGGGTGGCCAACTTCTTCAACTACCTGACCAACCCCGAGATCCAGGCCAAGAGCCACCAGGAGACGGGTTACCTGCCGATCACCCTGGCGTCGTTCGCGATGACCGAGAAGTCGGGCTTCTACAAGCAGAACCCGGGCACCGACACGGCCGTCAACCAGATGATCCGCAAGACCACCGACAAGTCGCGTGGCATCCGGCTGGGCAACATGTTGCAGATTCGCGCCATCGTCGACGAGGAACTCGAGCAGGTATGGGGCGGCAAGAAGACGGCCAAGCAAGCCCTGGACGAAGCCGTCAAGCGCGGCAACGAGCAGCTCGAGCGCTTCGAAAAGGCGAACAAGTCCTGAGGACCCGTTCGCCGGTCGCACGCGCCCCACGCATGCGACAGTCGGCTGAACTTGAGGCAACCCACCCCAGCCCCCTCCCCGCCAAGCGGGGAGGGGTCCCGTCAGATTGACCACAAGAGCCGAGCTTGGCCGTCGAAAAGCGCGTCCGCTTCAAGAGTTGGTGGCTGCCCTGGGTGCTTCTGGCACCCCAGGTGGCCGTCATCGTCGTCTTCTTCTTCTGGCCTGCAGGCCAGGCGCTGGTGCAGTCGCTGCAGCAGCAGGACGCCTTCGGCAGTTCGGTCGAGTGGGTGGGGCTGGAAAACTTCCGCCGCCTGTGGGCGGACGACAGCTACCTCGCTTCGTTCAAGACCACGGCGGTGTTCTCGGTGCTGGTGGCCGGCATCGGCCTGTCGGTGTCGCTGGCGCTGGCGGTTTTTGCCGACCGTGTGCTGCGTGGCGCCAACGTCTACAAGACGCTGCTCATCTGGCCCTACGCCGTGGCGCCAGCGGTGGCCGGCGTGCTGTGGCTCTTCATGTTCGCGCCCTCGATCGGCATCGTCAGCTTTGCGCTGCGCAGCGTCGGCATCGAATGGAACCACCTGCTCGACGGCAAGCAGGCCATGACGCTGATCGTCATGGCCGCCGTGTGGAAGCAGATCTCGTACAACTTCCTCTTTTTCCTGGCCGGGCTGCAGAGCATCCCCAAGAGCCTGATCGAGGCCGCCGCCATCGACGGCGCGGGGCCCTGGCGGCGTTTCTGGACCATCGTCTTCCCGCTGCTGTCGCCCACCACCTTCTTCCTGCTCGTCATCAACGTCGTCTACGCCTTCTTCGACACCTTCGCCATCGTCGACGCGGCCACCGAGGGCGGGCCGGGCAAGGACACCGCCATCCTCGTCTACAAGGTCTACTACGACGGCTTCAAAGCGCTGGACCTGGGTGGCTCGGCGGCGCAGAGCGTGGTGCTGATGTTCATCGTCATCGCGCTGACGGTGGTGCAGTTCCGCTACGTCGAGCGCAAGGTCAACTACTGATGAACCCCCGCATGTCCCCGACGCATGGTTGAGAACCGTCCACTGGCCACGGCCATCTCGCACGTCGTGCTGGTGCTGGGCGTGATCATCGTCGCCTTCCCGCTCTACATCACCTTCGTCGCGTCGACCCACACCGCACAGGACATCGTGCAGGTGCCGATGCCGCTGCTGCCCGGCCCGCACCTCATCGAAAACTACATGGCCGCCATCCAGGGCACCAGCGACAGCGCGGCGTCCACCGCCCCGGTCGGCCGCATGATGGTCGTCAGCCTGATCACGGCACTCGTCATCGCCATCGGCAAGATCGCGATTTCGCTGCTGTCGGCGTTTGCCATCGTCTACTTCCGCTTCCCGGGCCGCATGTTCTTCTTCTGGGCCATCTTCGTGACGCTGATGCTGCCGGTGGAGGTGCGCATCGGGCCCACCTACCAGGTGGTGTCCGACCTGGGCATGCTCAACAGCTACGCCGGGCTGACGGTGCCGCTGATCGCCAGCGCCACCGCCACCTTCCTGTTCCGCCAGTTTTTCCTGACCGTGCCCGACGAACTGGTGGAGGCCGCGCGTGTCGACGGCGCCGGTCCGCTGCGCTTCTTCAAGGACGTGCTGCTGCCGCTGTCCACCACCAGCATCGCGGCGCTCTTCGTCATCCAGTTCATCTATGGCTGGAACCAGTACCTGTGGCCGCTGCTGGTGACCACCAGCGAGGACATGTACCCGGTGGTCATCGGCATCAAACGCATGATCAGCGGCGGTGACGCGGCCAACGACTGGAACATCGTGATGGCCACCGCCATCCTGGCGATGATCCCGCCGGCGCTGGTCGTCATCCTGATGCAGAAGTGGTTCGTCAAGGGCCTGGTCGACACCGAAAAGTAAGAACGAGAAACGTAAGAAGAAAAGATGGGCGCCATCGCATTACGCAACGTCGAGAAGACCTACGGCCACGGGCCCAAGGCCGTGAAGGTGATCCACGGCGTGTCCGCCGAGATCCCCGACGGCGAGTTCATCGTCATCGTGGGGCCGAGTGGCTGCGGCAAGAGCACGCTGCTGCGCATGGTGGCGGGGCTGGAAGAGATCACCGGCGGCGAGATCGACATCGGTGGGCGTGTCGTCAACACGCTGGAGCCGGCCGAGCGCGACATCGCGATGGTGTTCCAGAACTATGCGCTCTACCCGCACATGAGCGTCTACGACAACATGGCCTACGGGCTGAAGATCGCCAAGCTGCCCAAGGCCGAGATCGAGACACGGGTGCAGAAGGCGGCGAAGATCCTGGAACTGGGTGAACTGCTGCAGCGCAAGCCGCGCCAGCTCTCGGGCGGCCAGCGCCAGCGTGTGGCGATGGGGCGTGCCATCGTGCGCCAGCCGCAGGTCTTCCTCTTCGACGAGCCGCTGTCGAACCTCGACGCCAAGCTGCGCGCGGCCACGCGGCTGGAGATCCGCAAGCTGCACGCCGAGCTCGGCGTCACCTCGCTTTTCGTCACCCATGACCAGGTCGAGGCGATGACGCTGGCGCAGCGCATGATCGTCATGAACGCCGGGCGCATCGAGCAGATCGGCACGCCCGAGCAGGTCTACGGCGAACCGGCCAGCACCTTCGTCGCGGGTTTCATCGGCAGCCCGCCGATGAACCTGCTGCACGGCCAGGCCGAAGGCCCGCGCTTCGCCGTCGACGGCGCCACCGACGCCCTGTCGCTGCCGGCTGCCGCGCCGCGCACCGGGGCGCTGACGCTGGGCGTGCGTCCCGAACACGCCGAGTTGCGCGACGACGGCGCCTGGCCGCTGAAGGTGGAGGTGCTGGAGATGCTGGGCGCCGAGCGCCTGGTGTACGGCCACCTCGGCGGCACCACCTTCACGCTGCGCCTGGACGCCACGCTCGTGCCGCCCCGACCGGGCGACACGGTACGGCTGCACGTGGCGCGCGAGCACCTGCACTGGTTCGACCGCGAAAGCGGGCAACGCGTGGCATGAGCGCGCTGGGTCGTTCCCAGGCGCTCATCCCGGAACGCGCAGCGCGGAGGGCAGTCCGGTGAGCACGCCCTGGCCGCTGCCCTTCTGGATCGCCCACCGTGGCGCCGGCAAGTTGGCGCCCGAGAACACGCTGGCCGCCTTCCGTGTCGGCGCCGCGCATGGCTACCGTGCCTTCGAGTGCGACGTCAAGCTCAGCGCCGACGGCCTGCCCTTCCTGCTGCACGACAGCACCCTGGACCGCACCACGCCGGCCAGCGGCGTGGCCGGTGACCGCCCCTGGTCGGCGCTGTCGCGCCTGGACGCGGGCGGCTGGCACTCCCCCGCCTACGCCGGCGAGCCGCTGCCCAGCCTGGACGCCATCGCGGCCTATGTCCAGCGCAACGGCTTTGCCCTGAACGTCGAAATCAAGCCCACGCCCGGCCGCGAACATGCCACCGGTGTGGCCGCGGGCACTGCCTGCGCACGCCTGTGGCCGGGCGCGGCGCCGGCACTGTTGCTCAGTTCCTTCGAACCCGATGCGCTGCGCGGCGCACGCGAAGGTGCGCCGTCATTGCCGCGTGCGCTGCTGCTGGACGCGCTTTCGCCCGGATGGCTGGCGCTGGCGCAGCAGCTGGGCTGCGTGGCTGTGGTCACGCAGCACCAACTGATGGACGCCGCCGTCGTCGCACAGTTGCATGGCGCAGGCCTGCGCGCGCTGTGCTACACCGTCAACGACGGCGATGAGGCACGCCGCCTGCTGGCTCTGGGCATCGACGGCCTGATCACCGATGCCGTGGACCGCTTCGCGCCCGACGACCGCGCCGTTTCCGACTGACGTTGCGCCAGCGCCGGGCCCTCAGGGCTGCGGCGTTCGCACCTCGGCTTCGATCCCCAGCCACTCCGACTCGCGCTCCTGCTCGGGCAACTGCGTCAGGCTGCGGATCAGCGGCAGCCGCCACGCCACCACCACCAGCAGCACCGACACGCCGCCGGCAAAGGCCAGCGCCGCGCGCAGGCCGAGGTGGTCGCCCAGCCAGCCGCCCAGCAGCGCACCCGGCGCTGCGGCCAGCAATGTCAACCAGCGCATGGTGGCCGTCATGCGGCCGAGCAGCGGCGCCGGTGTCACGGCCTGGCGCAGCGCCAGGAAGTTGATGAAGATGAAGACTGCGCCGGTGGTGAAGGCCATCAGCATCAGCGCGAACGCCGCCACGCCCCAGGCGTTGGCCGGCGCCACGGCCAGCAGCAGCCAGCCCGCGCCGCAGATGGCGTAGCCCACCACCAGGCAGGGCCCGGGGCCGATGCGTTGGCTGACACGCCGCCCCAGCACGCTGCCGACGATGGTGCCCACGCCCATGCCCATGTAGCACAGGCCCACGGCGTTTTCGCTCAGGCCCAGCGTGCGCGTGGCGAAGAGGATCTGGACCGTCACCGCGGCGTAGTGGCACATCTGCCAGACGGCCATCAGCACGCCCAGCGTCAGCAGCAGGCGGTTGCCGGTGACGAAGCGCAGGCCGACGCCCAGGTCGCGCCAGAAGTGGCCCGCGGGCCGCGGTTCGCGGCGTTCCGCGATGGGTATGCCGCGCAGGATCAGCGCCGAACCCAGCAGCAGCACCGCATTCACCAACAGCGCCAGCGGCGCACCGAAGATCTTGATGAGCGCGCCGGCCAGACCCGGCCCGACGACCTCGGCGCCCGAAGTGGCGAGTGCGTTCTTGGCGTGTGCCTCGACCAGCCTCTCACGCGCCACCACCTGCGTCAGCACGATCTGCGCCGCGGTGCCCGCCACCGTGTGCACGGCGCCCAGCATGAAGCCCACGACGTAGAGCCAGCCCATCGACAGCCAGCCCAGCCACCAGGCCAGCGGCACGCTGGCCGCGGCCACGCCGATGAGCGATTCACCGACCACGTACACCGGCAGCTTGCGCACGCGGTCCAGCCAGACGCCCGAGGGCAGCGAGAGCAGCAGGAAGGGCAGCAGTTCGATGGCCGTCAGCAGTCCCATCTGCGTCGGCGTGGCCTGCAGCAGCACGGCCGCGGTCAGCGGCAGCGCCAGCATCATCACCTGGTTGCCGAAGGAACTGGTGAGGATGGATGCCCACAGCCGCCGGTAGGCGGCGTCGCGCAGCAGGTCGCCCGCGGGCAACGTCGGCAGGCGCGAGATCAGGCGCTGGAACAGGGCAGGCTCGGCCAGGGGCAGCTCAGGACCGGTAGTCGGCGTTGATGCTGACGTAGTCGTGCGAGAGGTCGCAAGTCCAGACCGTGGTCTCGGCCGCGCCGCGGTGCAGGTGCACGCGCACGGTGATCTCGCTGCGCTTCATCACGCGCTGGCCGTCTTCCTCTCGGTAGCCGGGGTGGCGGCCACCCTCGTGCACCACGTGCACGTCGTCGAGGAAGAGGTCGATCAGCCCCTGGTCGAGGTCGGTGATGCCGGCATAACCCACCGCGGCCAGGATGCGGCCGAGATTGGGGTCGCTGGCAAAGAAGGCCGTCTTCACCAGCGGCGAATGCGCGATGGCATACGCAGCGAGCTTGCACTCGTCTTCCGTTCGACCGCCCTGCACCTGCACGGTAATGAACTTGGTGGCCCCTTCGCCGTCGCGCACGATGGCCTGCGCCAGGTGCTGCGCCACCGCGAAGACGGCGTCGCGCAGGGCCTGCCCTTCTGGCGAGGCCAGCGAAGTGATGGCCGCATGGCCGGCCTGCTGCGTGGCCATGACGACGAAGGAATCGTTGGTCGAGGTGTCGCCGTCGATGGTGATGCGGTTGAAACTGGCATCGGCGGCATCCTTCGCCAGCACCTGCAGCAGCGCGGGTTCAATGACGGCGTCGGTGGCCAGGAAACCCAGCATCGTGGCCATGTTCGGGCGGATCATTCCGGCGCCCTTGCTGATGCCGGTGACGGTCACCGTGTGGCCGCCGATGGTCACCTGGCGCGACGCCGCTTTCGGCAGCGTGTCGGTGGTCATGATGCCGGCGGCAGCGTCGCCCCAGCCGGCACCCTGCAGCGCCACCAGCGCGGCCGGCAGGCCGGCCTCGATGCGCTCGACCGGCAGCGTCTCCATGATCACGCCCGTGGAAAACGGCAGCACCTGCGTCGCCTGCACGCCGATCAGCGCGGCCAGCGCGGCGCAGCTGCGCCGAGCACGCTGCAGGCCGTCGGCACCGGTGCCGGCGTTGGCATTGCCGGTGTTGATGACCAGCGCGCGGATGGCCGAGCCGCCCGCCAGGTGTTCTCTGCACACCTGCACCGGCGCGGCGCAGAAGCGGTTCTGCGTGAAGACGCCGGCCACGGCGGTGCCGGCGTCCAGCGCGAAGACAACGAGATCTCGGCGGTTCGCCTTGCGCACACCGGCCATCGTGACGCCGATGCGCACGCCGGGCACGGCGAGCAGGGTTGCAGAGTCAGGAGCCTGGAGATTGACGGGCATGGATAGAACTCGTGCGGCGGGCGGGAAGGCCGGCGATTGTAGTGAGCCGCAACTTGCCGGCGAAGCCGGCGCACCAATGAAAAACCCCGCCGAAGCGGGGTGGGGGTCAGTGGGTCAGGGCAGGCCGCTCAGCGGCTGCCTTTCAGCGCTGTCGGGGTCGGCCCGACTTCCCAGCCGATGTCCTGGAACAGGGGGTAGGTCAGGTCGATCGGGGGCATGACCGCTTGCGTCAGGTCGGCGTTGATGGCCGGCTCCATCAGCTGATTGCGGAACATGCTTGGATCGTAGTGCGACACCGACGAGCCGCTCTGGAAGGGGTTCGGCGCGTTCATCAGCGCGCGGCCCAGGGGGTCGGCGCCGGTGTACTGGTTACCCGTCAGCGTGAAGCTGGCGATCACGCCCGACTTCGAACGCGAGCGAAGCGCCAGCGCCGCCTTGATGGTGTTGCCAGCCGCCTGGGTGATGCCCAGCACCGGGATGGTGACGTTGGGGTCGGCACCGCCGGGAGCCAACGCCCCGGCAGCGTTGTTCGCGATCACCACGCCGATGGCCCCGGCGTCCTGCGCATTCTTGGCCTTGATGGCGAAGGCACAGACACCCCGGTCGATGAGCACGATGTTGCCGAAGGCCGCCTTGCCGTTGCGCGTGTCGAAAGGCAGGCAGCCGCCGCCCGTGCCCGTGCCCTGTTCGACGATAGGCATGATCTGGCCACTGACCGACGGTGCCAGCACCGGCGGGCCGAGGGTCGAGTCGCCAGCGATGTAGACACCGGCTGCTGCGCCGGCACCCGCCCCGCTGATGTCCACCGCTGCCGCACCCAGGCGCAGCACACTCGGAACGGCGGCGGTGACGGCCGGGCCTGTCCAGACCAGGCCGTTGACGCTGATGGCCGAGGCCGCGCGTTCGGCGTTGGTCATGTCCTTCCACAGCTTGCCAGCGCTGGTGCCGAACAGGAAGTGGTCCCAGATCGCCGGGAAGCCGCCGTTCTGAGCACCCGTGCTGCCGTTGGTGAAGGTCTGGAAGCCCAGGCCATGCGCCATCTCGTGCTGCAGCACGGCGACGAAGTCGATCTTCGTGCCCTGGTTGCTGTCCAGGCCGTAGTACCAGCCCGAAGTTTCGAGGCAGCCCGGGGTGCCGAGGTTGGAATTGAAGTTCGAGTTGATCTGCGGCGCGTTGGCGGTGCCCAGATAGCTGCCCGCGATGCGGTTGGCCAGCGCGTAGCTGTACCAGGTGGCAGGCTGGGGCGCGTTCGGGAAGTCGCGGAAGATCTGCGTCGCGCCCGCACTGCCCAGAACGCCGCTGGTGGCGGTGCAGGTCAACGGCGTGAACTGCGCGTTGATGATGATGGGCACGTCCGAGGTCAGCGTCGCGCCCCAGATGTTCGCCGCGTAGGTGAAGGCGATCAGGCGCTGCTCACCGAGCGTGGTGCCGGAATTGCCGGCCACCGGGGTGGCTGGCGTGGGGTCGTTGAAGCCGACGCCGGCAGCGTTGATGTTGTTGATGATGATCGTGGCGGCGGCATGCGCCTGGCCGGCCACGGCCAGGGCACCGGCGAGCGCGGCTGCGCCGAGCACCGCCTTCAGGGCGAGGCGATTACTTGACATGGGTCTGCTCCTTGGAAACCTGGCTGGTGCGCTTGGCGAAGACCGGGGCCTTCAGGGCCTTCTCGGCAGCCTCGCTGCCGTTCACGCACACCATCTCGACCTTGCCGTCGGCGTTCATGCGGGCCACCGAGTACATCATCGTGCCGGCGTCGAGTTCCTGCACCACGGCGCCGTTGGCCAGCCGCTCGGGCTGGGGGTTGAGGCGGCCGCTGATCATGCCGACCTTCTGGCCGCGCGCGGCGGCTCGCATCGACGCTTCCAAGTTGGCACGGGCCTGCTCGGCGCCATTCGACTCGACGCGGGCATGCTGGGCCTGTGCGGCCAGGCCCAGGGTGATTCCTGCCAGGGCGATGGCCGTGTTTCGCAAAGTGATCTTCATGTGTCTCGGTCCTTCAAGCGGTGAAACGGCGGCGCAGCATCAGGCCGGCCACACCCAAACCCATCAGCAGGTAGGTGGTCGGCTCGGGGATGGCCGAGGTGACCACGACGTCGTCGATGCCGAGGTAGTTCCCGGCGGTGGAAACGTTGTCGACAAGATAGCGGAAGGCCAGACGGCCGGTGGTGGGCGTGTCCACGCCGTAGAGCGTGTAGCTCAGGCCGACCCAGCCGGTGTCGCTGGAGGCCTGGAAACTGCCCAGCAGGGTGGAGAAGTCGGCCACGTTGGCGCTGGCCCCGCTCGTGCTCAGGCGCACCTCGATCATGTCGAGGAAACCGTCACCGGCCGTGCGCACCAGGAAGGACAGCTCGCCCGTGCTGTCCAGCGAAAGCTCGGGCGTCATCAACCAGTTGCTGACGGCGCCGGTGGCGCTGCCGGTGCTGAGGAAGTTGGCCGCGATGTAGGAATTCGGCGCACCCGAGGCCGCAGCGAAGATGCCGCTGTTGCCCTGGAACCAGGAGCTGCCCAGCGGCGCGGTGCTGTTGTTCACCTGCACCCAGCCGCTGGCCCCCAGCGTGGCGACGTTGTCGAAGCCCTCGGACAACAGCGTGTTGGCGTGTGCGCCGCTTGCCGCGGCCACCAGCGCCAACCCGGACATGAGTTGCTTGATCGTCAATTCACACCTCGGAAGAAGGAAAGGTAGAGATTGACGATAAGCAGGGCCCGGGCCTGCTACAACCCGCAGCTGCGGGGGTGTGCGCCCAGGGTTTTCACCGTGGCGGGCGTCGCTGCAGGGACGGGCGCGTCAGGGCCTAGGCCAGACGGCCGTGGCAGGCCTTGTATTTCTTGCCGCTGCCGCACGGGCAGGGGTCGTTGCGGCCCACCTTGGGCACTGCCTGCACCGCGGCGGCCGGGTCGGCCACCTGCGACACGCTGCCGTCCTCGTTGGGATGGGTGTAGGTGACGTTCGACAGCTGACTGGCCTGTGCCTCCAGCGCCTGCGCGGCCTCGGCCACCTGGTCCTGGCTCTGGATGCGCACCGTCATCAGAACGCGCGTGACTTCCAGCTTCACGACGTCGAGCAGCTGGCTGAAGAGCTCGAAGGCCTCGCGCTTGTATTCCTGCTTCGGGTTCTTCTGGGCGTAGCCGCGCAGGTGGATGCCCTGGCGCAGGTAGTCCAGCGCGGCCAGGTGTTCACGCCAGTGGCTGTCGATGCTCTGCAGCAGCACCATGCGCATGAAGGGGGTGAATTGCTCGGCGCCGACGAGTTCGACCTTGTCCTTGAAATGCTGGTCGGCGGCGGCCACCACCTTGTCGACGATGTCGTCGTCGGTGATCGACTCGCTGCCTTCCACCACGGCCTTCAGCGTCACCTCGAGCTGCCACTCGTCGCGCAGCACACGCTCCAGCCCGTCCAGGTCCCACTGCTCTTCCAGCGTGCCCGCGGGCACGTAGGTGCGTACCACTTCCGCCAGCGCGCTCTTGCGCAGGTTGCCGATCTGCTCGTCGAGGTTCGCGGCTTCCAGGATCTCATTGCGCTGCTGGTAGATGACCTTGCGTTGGTCGTTGCTGACGTCGTCGTATTCCAGCAGCTGCTTGCGCACGTCGAAGTTGCGCGCCTCGACCTTGCGCTGCGCGCTCTCGATGCTGCGGTTGACGATGCCTGCCTCGATGGCCTCGCCCTCGGGCATCTTCAGCCGGTCCATGATGGCGCGCACGCGGTCGCCGGCAAAGATGCGCATCAGCGGGTCGTCGAGCGACAAATAGAAGCGGCTGGCACCCGGGTCGCCCTGGCGGCCCGAGCGCCCGCGCAGCTGGTTGTCGATGCGCCGACTCTCGTGGCGCTCGGTGGCCACGATGCGCAGGCCGCCGGCGGCCTTGACCTGCTCGTGCAGCGCCAGCCACTCGTCCTTGAGCCTTTGCGCGCGCGCCTGGCGCTCTTCGTCGGACAGCGCCGGGTCGGCTTCCAGGAACTGGATCTGCTTTTCGACGTTGCCGCCGAGCACGATGTCGGTGCCGCGGCCGGCCATGTTGGTGGCGATGGTGATGACACCCGGCCGGCCGGCCTGGGCCACGATCTCGGCTTCCTTGGCGTGCTGCTTGGCGTTGAGCACCTGGTGCGGCAGCTTGGCCTTGGTCAGCAACTCGCTGATGAGCTCGCTGTTCTCGATCGACGTCGTGCCCACCAGCACCGGCTGGCCCCGCTCATGGCAGTCGCGGATGTCGAGCGTGACGGCGTCGAACTTCTCCTGGGTCGTCTTGTAGATGAGGTCGTTGTCGTCCTTGCGGATCGTCGGCTTGTTCGGCGGGATGACCACCGTCTCCAGGCCGTAGATCTCCTGGAATTCGTAGGCCTCGGTGTCGGCCGTGCCGGTCATGCCGGCCAGCTTGCCGTACATGCGGAAGAAGTTCTGGAAGGTGACCGAGGCCAGTGTCTGGTTCTCGCTCTGGATCTGCACGCCTTCCTTGGCCTCGACGGCCTGGTGCAGGCCGTCGCTCCAGCGCCGGCCCGTCATGAGGCGGCCGGTGAACTCGTCGACGATGATGACTTCGCCGTTCTGCACCACGTAGTGCTGGTCGCGGTTGTAGAGCTGGTTGGCCCGCAGTGCCGCGTAGACGTGGTGCATCAGCGCGATGTTGGCCGGGTCGTACAGGCTCGCGCCCTCGGGCAGCAGGCCGGCTTCACCCAGCAGCTTCTCGGCCTTCTCGTGGCCGGCCTCGGTGAGGAAGACCTGGTGCGACTTCTCGTCGACGGTGAAGTCGCCGGCCTCGATGACACCCTCACCGGTGCGCAGGTCCTCCTCGCCGATCTGCTTCTTCAGCTGCGGGACGATGGCGTTGATGCGCACATACATCTCGGTGTGGTCTTCGGCCTGGCCGCTGATGATCAGCGGCGTGCGCGCCTCGTCGATGAGGATGGAGTCGACCTCGTCAACGATGGCGTAGTTCAGGCCGCGCGCGACACGGTCGCGCGTCTCCAGCACCATGTTGTCGCGCAGGTAGTCGAAGCCGAACTCGTTGTTGGTGCCGTAGGTGACGTCGGCGGCGTAGGCGGCCTGCTTCTCTTCGCGGTCCATGCCGGGCACGTTGACACCCACGCTCAGGCCCAGGAAGGTGTACAGGCGCCCCATCCACTCGGCGTCGCGGCGTGCCAGGTAGTCGTTGACGGTGACGACGTGCACACCCTTGCCGGCAATGGCGTTCAGGTAGACGGGCAAGGTCGCCATCAGCGTCTTGCCTTCGCCCGTGCGCATCTCGGCGATCTTGCCCTGGTGCAGCGCGATGCCGCCGATGATCTGGACGTCGAAGTGGCGCATCTTCAGCGAGCGTTTGCTGCCTTCGCGCACGACGGCAAAGGCCTCGGGCAGCAGGCTGTCGAGCTCGGTGCCGGCGGCCACGCGCTGGCGGAACTCGTCGGTCTTGGCGCGCAACTGATCGTCGGTCAGTTTCTCGAACTGGGTTTCCAGCGCGTTGACCTGGTCCACGGTGCGCCGGTAGGTCTTCAGCAGGCGTTCGTTGCGGCTGCCGAAAATCTGGGTCAGGATCTTGGGAAACATGCGGCGTCGGGCTCTCGGGGGTTCAGGGGCGGTGCGGGGTGCAGGAACCACGCGCATCGGCAGCGCCCGGCAGGCCCGTCATCGGGTCCGACAGGCATGTGCTGGGCCATGTGGGGGCGCTGCGCCGGCCTGCAACACCGGCCAGCGCGCGCCGGTGGCGACTCGCAGCTTGACGTTGCAGCGTCGAAAACAAAGCATTCGAGTTTACCACCGGGCCCTTGCCCCGCCGGGCGGCCCGATGCCCTGCGGGGCGCCGGAGTCGGGGCGGTTCCTGGGGTCTGGACACTTAGACTCCCCTGCACATGAGCAATCCCGGCCTCAAGGACCAGACCGTCGCCGCAGCCCTGGGCCGCAGCGAGCCGCTGACCAGCCTGCTGCAGCGCATGCGTGAGTCCAAGGCCAGGCTCGAGACCCTCGTTCCCCTCTTCCCCGCTGGCCTGGCCGACGGCGTCCGCGCCGGCCCGCTGGACGACAGCGCCTGGGTGCTGCTCGTTCCCAACGCCGCCGCAGCCGCCAAGCTGCGCCAGATGCTGCCGGCACTGGAGGCGGCGCTGCGCGAACGCGGCTGGCCGGGGCCGCCGATCAAGATCAAGGTGCTGCCGCGGGCCTGACGCGGGTCGCGGGTCGCGGCTGGCGGCCGCGCGATTCGTGGTGCCGGCTATCCGAGTCGAACGGATGACCTTCCGCTTACAAGGCGGGTGCTCTACCAACTGAGCTAAGCCGGCGGCGGGGCCGATTGTAGGTGGCCGCGTTGACGCTGCTGCGCTACTTGACGCGCTTCAGTGCCGGCCGCCCGCCGGCAGGCCCAGCGGGCTCCGGCGGGGTGTCCTTGGGCGGCACTGGCGGCACTGGCGGCGTGGACGGCGGTGCGGCGGGGGGCTCGCTGCTGGCCAGACGCAGGCCGCGGATGGGTGTCGGCTCGGCCGGCGTTTCGCTGCTCGCGCCGGCTTCGGTGGGCACGGGGAAAGCCATGCCCTGGCCGTTCTCCCGCGCGTAGATGGCCACGACGTGGTCCACCGGCACGCGGATCTCCCGCGCCACGCCCCCGAAGCGCGCCTTGAACTCGATGAACTCGTTGCCCAGCTGCAGCCCCGAGGTGGCCTCGAACCCGACGTTGAGCACGATCTCGTTGTTCTTCACGTACTCCATCGGCACCTGCACGCCGGGGCCGACATAGACCGCGACATAGGGCGTGAAGCCGTTGTCGGTGCACCAGTCGTGCAGCGCCCGCAGCAGGTAGGGGCGGGTCGAGGTGCCCTGGTTGTCAGGGATGTCGGCCATGGGCGGCGCGCCTACTTCCTCATCACCTTCTCGGAAGGCGTCAGCGCCTCGATGTAGGCCGGGCGCGAGAAGATGCGCTCGGCGTACTTCAGCAGCGGCACGGCGTTCTTGCTGAGGTCGATGCCGTAGTAGTCCAGGCGCCACAGCAGCGGTGCGATGGCCACGTCGAGCATGCTGAAGTCGTCGCCCAGCATGTACTTGTTCTTCAGGAAGATGGGCGCCAGCTGCGTCAGGCGGTCGCGGATCTGGTCGCGGGCCTTTTCCAGCTGCTTTTCCGTGGCCTTCACGCCGCGGCCTTCGAGCAGGTTGACGTTGCTGAACAGTTCCTTCTCGAAGTTGAAGAGGAACAGCCGCACGCGGGCACGCGCCACCGGGTCGCCC
>JAURZK010000008.1 GCA_030653505.1 Rubrivivax sp. | reverse complement strand
GAAGGCGACAAGAAGGGCATAGCCGACTACTTCGGCGCGCCGCTGAAGCTGGCGCTGCTCAATGGCGGCAGCGGCTCGGGCGATTCGTCGCACGTCGTCAAGGGCGGCGGTCAGGACCTCACGCGCAGCACCGGCCAGGTCAAGCGCGGCGACATCGATGCCGCCAAGTCCACCGTCAACGTGCACCAGCTCAAGGCCGAACAGACACGCGCCGAAGTGGCGCGGCTGAAGGACATCAAGAAGAAGCTCGAAGACAAGATCGCGGCCAACCCGAAAATCGCCGGACTCTCGTCGCAGATCCTGCTCGAGATGACACGCGACGGCCTGCGCATCCAGATCGTCGACGCCGAGGGCCGGCCAATGTTCACCAGCGGCAGCGCGGTGGTGCAGCCGGCCATGCGCGAGGTGCTGCGTGAGCTGGGCAACGTGCTGGGCGAGGTACCCAACCGCCTGACGCTGGAAGGCCACACCGACGCCTTGCCCTTCGGCAGCGGCGAACGCGGCTACAGCAACTGGGAACTCAGTGCCGACCGCGCCAACGCTTCGCGCCGCGAACTGATCACCGGCGGCTTGCCCGAGGAACAGGTACTGCGTGTGCAGGGCCTGGCCGCCAGCAACCCCTTCGACCGCCGCGACCCCGCCGCCGCCACCAACCGGCGCATCAGCATCGTCGTGATGACACGCGAGGCCGAGGAAGCGCTGTTCCGCACCACGCCTGCCCTGACCGAGGAGGAACTGGACGCGACCGCGCCGCCCGCCGCGGTCGTGCCGCAGGCCGACCTGCCGCCGGGATCAAGCCCCGCAACGGCCCACCGATAACCCGTTCAATCGTCCAACCGAGGTTCTGTTTCCATGACCACGCCCACCGACCTGAAGTTCCTCATCGTCGACGACTTCTCCACCATGCGCCGCATCGTGCGCGGCCTGCTCAAGGAAATGGGCTGCAACAACGCCGACGAGGCCGAGGACGGTGTCGTTGCGCTGAGCATGATGAAGGCGCACAAGTACGACTTTGTCGTCAGCGACATCAATATGCCGAACATGAACGGCTTCGAGCTGCTCAAGGCCATCAAGGCCGACGACGGCCTGCGCCACATCCCGGTGCTGATGGTCACAGCCGAGGCGCGCAAGGAGGACATCGTGATGGCGGCGCAGAGCGGCGCCGCCGGCTACATCGTCAAGCCCTTCACCAAGGCGACGCTGGAAGAGAAGGTGCAGAAGATCCTGCAGAAGATCGCAGCCACCGCCTGACGCAGCGCAGGGAGAACAACATGAAGATGGATGACATCGTCACCCTGCAGCCCGAGTCGAACTTCGTTGTCTCGCCCGAGGTTTTCCAGCAGCTGGGCTCGATCACACGGCTGCTGCACGACACCATGCACCAGCTGGGCGTGATGCCCAAGCTGCAGCAGGCCACCGACGGCCTGCCCGACGCACGCAGCCGCCTGACCTACATCGCTCAGAAGACCGCCGACGCCGCCAACAAGGTGCTCAACTCGGTGGACGCGGCCAAGGCCGACCACGCCGCGCTGAACGCCGCCACGCGGGCGATGGCCGAGGCCATCGTCGCCAACCCGGTGAAGGCCGTGGCCAGCGGCGCGGTGTTCAACTTCGTGCAGGACGTCGCGCAGCGCACCGCGCGTGTCGACGGCCATCTCACCGACATCATGATGGCGCAGGACTTCCACGACCTCACCGGCCAGGTGGTGGCCAAGGTCGTGACACTGGCCAACGAGCTCGAGGACAGCCTGGTCAAGCTGCTGGTGAGCGTGGTGCCGCCCGAGCAGCGCGAGAAGGTCGACCCCAGCGTGCTGCATGGCCCGGTGGTCAACGCCGAAGGCCGCACCGACATCGTCACCAACCAGGGCGAGGTCGACGACCTACTGGCCAGCCTGGGGTTCTAGGCGCGGGCGCTCGGGCGCCACCACGCAGGCCGCATGCCGGACGGGTTTGCGGCCTGTATCCGTTCTGGCTGCGCTGAGACACGTGTGGTGAGCAGTGAGGCTCGGCCTAGCAGTGGCTGCATGCGGCCCTTTGCGGCCGTTCGGCGTCCGCCCTCGCGCTCCACGGGCAGTGGCGGCAAAGGGCTGTCCGGGCGGGGCGCGGCGTGCGACTGAGGCGGCCTGCGCTGCGCTCCGGCTCCCCTGCGGTGCTCGGGT
>JAURZK010000006.1 GCA_030653505.1 Rubrivivax sp. | reverse complement strand
ACCCGAGCACCGCAGGGGAGCCGGAGCGCAGCGCAGGCCGCCTCAGTCGCACGCCGCGCCCCGCCCGGACAGCCCTTTGCCGCCACTGCCCGTGGAGCGCGAGGGCGGACGCCGAACGGCCGCAAAGGGCCGCATGCAGCCTTGACCCTCAACGGCCTGCCCCCTGTGCTCATGATCCGCGGTAGGTGCTGTAGGCCCAGGGGCTGACGAGCAACGGCACGTGGTAGTGCCCGGTGGCGTCGGCGATGCCGAAGTCGATGTGCACCACGTCGATGAACGGCGGTTCTGGCAGGGCCAGCCCGCGGGCACGGAAGTAGGGCGCGACCTGGAAGCTCAGGCGGTAGCGGCCGGTGGCCATGGTGGCGGCGTCGAGCAAGGGGCCGTCGGCGCGGCCGTCGGTGTTCAGCACGAGATGCTTGAGCACGAAGGGCCCGTCGGCGTCGATGCGCTGCAAGGTCACTGCCATGCCGGCGGCCGGGCAGCCGTGGGCGGTGTCGAGAACGTGGGTGCTGAGGTGGCCCATGGTTTGCTGTCTGGTGGTGGCGAGGGAGTTCGGGCGCTGCGCCCACCGGGCTATTCTCCGACCCCACGCAAGAACGCCGCCACCCGCCGATGCAAGCTTCCGCCTATCCCCGAGACCTTCGTGGCTACGGCCGCGACGTGCCGCATGCCCGCTGGCCCGGCGGCGCGCGCATCGCCGTGCAGTTCGTGCTGAACTACGAGGAAGGCGGCGAGAACAACCCGCTGCACGGCGACGCCACGTCCGAGACCTTCCTGTCCGAACTGGTCACGGCGCAGGCCTATCAAAACCGGCACATGACGATGGAGTCGATGTACGAGTACGGCTCGCGCGCTGGCGTCTGGCGTCTGCTGCGCGAATTCGACAGCCGCGGACTGCCGCTGACCGTCTTTGCCGTCGCCACGGCGCTGGAGCGCTATCCGGAACTGGTGCAGACCTTCCTTGCGCGCGGCGACGAGATCGCCAACCACGGTCTGCGCTGGATCCACCACCAGCACATGCCCGAGACCACCGAGCGCAATGACATGGGCGTGGCCACGCACTTGCTGCGGCAGCTGACCGGCGGGCAGTGGCCGCTGGGCTGGTACACCGGCCGCGACAGCCCCAACACCCGCCGCCTGGTGGCGGAGCAAGGCGGCTACGACTACGACAGCGATTACTACGGCGACGACCTGCCCTTCTGGCTGCAGGTGCAGACGGGTGACGGCACCAGAGGAGCCGAAGGTGCCGGACCGGTTCTTGTGCCGCACCTCGTGGTGCCCTATGCGCTGGACACCAACGACATGCGCTTCGTTCAGCCCCAGGGCTTCAACACCGGCGACCACTTCTACGCCTACCTGCGCGACGCCTTCGACGCGCTTTACGTCGAAGGTGACCCGGCCGGCGTCGACCGGCCGAAGATGATGAGCGTCGGCATGCACTGTCGCCTGCTGGGCAAGCCTGGGCGAATCGGCTCGCTGCAGCGTTTCCTCGACCACGTGCAGGCGCATGCCGACGTGTGGATCTGCCGCCGCATCGACATCGCACGGCACTGGCGCGCCACCCATCCCTTCGACCCCGCAACGGCCTTCGTCTGGCGGTGAATGTGAGCCCCCAAGCTCGCTCGCGCTCGCTACCCCCCAATAGGTCCGTCCGCCTACGGCCCGGCAAAGCCGGTTCCGTGGCGGGAAGCTGGATCGAATGCAGAAAGATTGCACCATGCTGACCCTGGAGCAACTCAACGCCGTCAACCCGACCGACTTCGTCGACCTTCTGGACGGCACCTACGAACACTCACCCTGGGTAGCCGAGGGCGCGGCGGCCAGCCGCCCATTCGCCTCGTTGGCAGCGCTGAAACACGCGCTGGCCGGAAGTGTGCGAAGCGCTGGGCGTGAAAGGCAGTTGGCCCTGATCCGCGCCCACCCCGAGCTGGCGGGCAAGGCCGCGGTGGCCAAGCAGCTCACGGCCGAGAGCACGAACGAGCAGGGCAGGGCCGGCCTGGCCTATTGCACGCCCGGGGAGTTCGCGCGCATCCAGCAGCTCAACGCCGACTACAACGCCAGGTTCGGGTGGCCCTTCATCCTGGCCGTGCGCGGTCCGCGCGGCTTGGGGTTGAGCCGCGCCGAAATCATCGCCACCTTCGAGCGCCGCCTCGCCGGCCACCCACACTTCGAGTTCAACGAGGCGCTGCGCCAGATCCACCGCATCGCCGAGATCCGGCTCAACGACAAGTTCGGCACGACACCCGCGCGCGGCCAGCAGGTCTGGGACTGGGCCGAGCAGCTCGCCGGGCACAGTGACCCCGGCTTCAAGGAAGCGGGCCAGTTGACGGTGACCTACCTTACCGATGCGCACCGCGCGGTGGCGCAACAACTGCTGGCGTGGATGCATCAGGCCGGCTTCGACGAAGTGCGAATCGACGCCGTCGGCAACGTCGTCGGTGTTTACCACGGCAAGGATCCGCAGGCCAAGCGCCTGCTCACCGGCAGCCACTACGACACCGTGCGCAATGGCGGCAAGTACGACGGCCGGCTGGGCATCCTGGTGCCGATCGCCGCAGTGCGCGAACTGCACGCCGCCGGCCGCCGCCTGCCTTTCGCCGTCGAGGTCGTGGCTTTCGCCGAAGAGGAGGGTCAGCGCTACAAGGCCACCTTCCTGGGCAGCGGTGCACTCACCGGCGACTTCGACCCGGCCTGGCTCGAACAGACCGACGTCGACGGCGTGAGCGTGCATGCCGCGATGTTGGCTGCGGGCCTGCCGGCGACGCTGGACGCCATCAACGCCGAACGCCGCGACCCGGCCCGCTACCGCGGTTTCGTCGAGGTGCACATCGAGCAGGGGCCGGTGCTGAACGAACTCGACCTGCCGCTGGGTGTCGTGACCTCGATCAACGGCAGCCTGCGCTACCTCGGCCGCGTGATCGGCCAGGCCAGCCACGCCGGCACCACGCCGATGGACCGCCGGCGCGACGCCGCCTGCGCCGTGGCCGAACTGATGCTCTTCGTCGAGAAGCGCGCCGCGGCGGTGCCTGATGTCGTCGGCACGGTGGGCATGCTGCAGGTGCCCGGCGGCTCGATCAACGTCGTGCCGGGGCTTTGCGACTTCAGCCTCGACCTGCGCGCCACCACCGACGCCGCACGCGATGCACTGGGTGCCGACGTGCTTGCCGAACTGCGGCGCATCTGCGGCAAACGCGGCCTGAGTTACACGCTCGAGCAGACCCTGGCTGCCAACGCCGCACCCAGCGCGCCAGCCGGGCAGGCGCGCTGGGAAGCCGCGGTGGCCGCGCTGGGCCTACCCGTCTTTCGCCTGCCCAGCGGCGCAGGCCACGACGCGATGAAGCTGCACGAGGTGATGCCGCAGGCCATGCTCTTCGTGCGCGGCGGCAATGCAGGCATCAGTCACAACCCGCTGGAGACCATCACCGCCGACGACGCCGAGCTCTGCGTCGCGGCCTTCATGCACCTGCTCGAAGGGCTGGCCCGGGAATGAACGCCTACGAACAGCTCGACGCCTGGGTCGACGCGCACTTCGACGAAGAGACGCGTTTCCTGCAGGCCCTGGTGCAGGTGGCCACCGACACGCCGCCCGGCGACAACGCGCCGCACGCCGAGCGCACCACCGAACTTCTGGCCGGCATGGGGCTGAAGGCCGAGAAACACGCCGTGCCTGCCGACGAGGTGGCGGCGTATGGCATGCAGTCGGTCACCAACCTCATCGTGCGCCGGCGGTTTGCCGAGGGCGGCCCGGTCGTGGCGTTGAATGCCCACGGCGATGTCGTGCCGCCCGGCGAGGGCTGGAAGCACGGGCCCTACAGCGCCGAGGTGGTGGACGGCAAGCTCTACGGGCGCGCTTCGGCGGTGAGCAAGAGCGACTTCGCGAGCTACACGTTTGCGTTGCGGGCGCTGGAGGCGCTGTGCCAGCCCCTGAAGGGCAAGAGCGCATCGGTCGCTCAACTGCGCGGCGCGGTGGAGTTGCACTTCACCTACGACGAGGAGTTCGGCGGTGAACTCGGCCCGGGCTGGCTGCTGAAGCACGGCCTGACGAAGCCCGACCTGCTGATCGCGGCCGGCTTCAGCTACCAGGTCGTCACCGCGCACAACGGCTGCCTGCAACTGGAAGTGACGCTGCACGGCCTGGCCTCGCACGCCGCCTATCCCGAGACCGGTGTCGACGCGCTACAGGCCGCGAACCGCCTGCTCACGGCGCTGTATGCCCACAACGACATGCTGCGCACACGCCGCTCGGCGGTGGCCGGCATCAGCCACCCCTACCTGAACGTCGGTCGCATCGAGGGCGGCAGCCATACGAACGTGGTGCCGGGCAAGGTGGTGATCAAGCTCGACAGACGCATGATCCCCGAGGAAGACGCGGCG
The DNA here is from genome assembly GCA_030653505.1 of Rubrivivax sp. GTDB lineage: Bacteria > Pseudomonadota > Gammaproteobacteria > Burkholderiales > Burkholderiaceae_C > Rubrivivax. The sequence continues at coordinate 24,912 of JAURZK010000006.1, read as the reverse complement.
GCGGTGGAGGCCGAGGTGCGTGCGCTCATCGAGGCGACGGTGGCACAGAGCGCGGGTGTGCGGCTGGAGATCAGGCGCCTGCTGCTGGCCGGACCGCTGCAGCCGCTGCCGGGCAACGCGCCATTGGTGGCCGCCATCCAGAAGCACGGACTGGCGGTGTTCGGCGTGGCCATTCCCACCTCGGGCACGCCGCTGTACACCGACGTGCGCCTCTACGCCGCCCACGGCGTGCCGGCGGTGATCTATGGCGCCGGCCCTCGCACCGTGCTGGAGAGCAATGCCAAGCGCGCCGACGAACACCTGCTGCTGAGCGACTTGCGGGGTGCCACCAAAGTGGTGGCGCGCACCCTCCTCGACCTCCTGCGCGCCTGACCGCGCGTCACCATGGCGGCCGAAGGCGCCCGGCGCCCGGCGCTCAGCGCACGGCGCACGGCGCTCAGCGCCACGCGTAGTTGAACTGCCACATCACGGCAGCGTCGCCCAACAGGTTCAACTGGGTCGACATGCGGCGGTTGAACTGCCAACCGGCCGAGAGCAGGAAACCGGGTGAAAAACCGCCGAAGTTCAGCGGCACCTTGGTCTGGTACTCGCCCTTGTAGCCGTACATCAGGCCGCCGGTCCATTCGAAGAACAGGGGGGCCACACCGGGCATGCCTTCGTGTTTGCGGCCGATGTAGACATAGCTGCTGGGCTGGCCGAAGGAGTTCTTGAAGAACGACGCACCGATCAACCAGCCGTCGGGGCGGGCGCGCTCGATGGCGATCGCCCACACCGGCCGGTGTTGATCGTTGTAGCGCCAGTGGTGCGTGTAGGGTGAAACCGCCAGGCGCCAGTGGTTGGGCTCGTCGCTGCTGCTGGCTGCTAGCGTGGGGGCGCCTTCGGCGCATGCGCCGCCCACCAGGGCCACCAGGACGAGTGGCAGGACAATGCGGGCCCCTTGCCGCCGTGGAGTAGATGTGCGCATGCCCTGGATTGTGCTGAACCCGCTGCGCTGTCGCCCGGCCTGCCTGCGTGTGCTGGGGTTGTGCGCGGCGCTGAGCCTGGGCGGCTGCGCCTGGCTCGACGTGCAGCAGCGCCAGGCCGCACTGCGCCCGAGCCCGGGCCGGCCGGCGGGCTTCGAGCCCGGCACGGCGACCGAACAGGCGCGCTTCCGGCCCGGCGACGAACGATGGACGGTGCAGGTGCCCGTGGCGCGGGCGGGCGAGTCGACGGCCATGGCCACGCGCACCGAGGCCCTGGCGCTGTGGTGGCTGCCGCAGCCCGACCCGGCAGCGCCGACGCTGCTCTACCTGCACGGCACCTTTCGCAATCTCTACCAGAACCTGCCGAAGATCGACGCGCTGCGCGAGCTCGGTTTTGCCGTGCTGGCGGTGGACTACCGCGGCTGGGGCGACAGCGCGGCCATCGTGCCTTCGGAAGCCAGCATCACCGCCGACGCGGCCGTGGCCTGGGCCGAACTGGTGCGGCGCCAGCCGCTGCCGCAGCGCCGCGTCATCTTCGGCCACTCGATGGGCGGCGCGGTGGCCGTGAGACTGGCCAGCGGTCTGCGCGGCGGGCTCGTTTACGGCGCGCTGGTGCTGGAATCGACCTTCACGCGCTTGCCCGACGTGGCCACTGCGGCCGGCTTCTGGGGCCGCGTCGCCGGCGGCCTGACGACGCTGGAATTCGACTCGCTCTCGCGCATCGGCCGCATCGACGCGCCGCTGCTGCTGCTGCACGGCGGCGCCGACAGGACGGTGCCCGTCGAACTGGGCCGCCGCCTGCGCGACGCCGCGCCGCCCGGCGTGCGCTGGGTGGAAGTGCCCGGCGGCTCGCACAGCCGCCTGCACAGCGACGCGCCTGAAGCCTACCGCCGCGCCTTCACCGACCTTCTGCAATCGCTGCCACCCCCATGACTGCCTTCGTCGACTTCCAGCATGCCTGGTGACCAGGGGCGCGATGGTGATGGCGACGAACGCACGCTTCAGCCGGGTCGAGAGGTGCACCACCGGCTGGGCGCACCGCGGCACGCAGGGCCCATGAGCCTGGCCGCGGCACCCGGCGCCGCTTCGGCGGCCACCGCCGGCTGGCGCGCCGAGCTGACGCTGGGCTACCACCGCCGCGGCGCGCGCACCGTCGCGCACGATGCGCACAGCGGCCCGCTGCGTGTGCTGCAGCCGCTGTACCCGGAAGGCGAGGGCATCTGCCACCATGTGCTGGTGCACCCGCCGGGCGGGCTGGTGGGCGGTGACGAACTGCACATCCACGCCCGGCTGGGCGCGGGCAGCCACGTGCTGCTGACGACCCCCGGCGCGACACGTTTCTACCGCAGCGAAGGTGCCGCGGCACGGCAGCACACGCGGCTGCAGCTGGCCGAAGGCGCGCGCCTGGAGTGGCTGCCGCTGGAGACCATCGCCTACACCGGCTGCCTGGCGCAGAGCCGCCTGCGGGCCGAACTGGCGCCTGGCGCCGAGTGGATGGGCTGGGACGCCCTGACGCTGGGGCTGGCCGCGGCCGGCCAGCCCTACACGGCGGGCTGCTACGAACAGCACATCGAACTGTCCGGCGTGTGGCTGGAGCGCGGCCGCGTTGCCGCCGACGACGTGGCACTGCTGTCCGGCCCGCTGGGCTGGGCCGGGCACCGCGTGGCCGCGACGGCCTGGTTCGCCGCGGGCAGCACGCTCGCGCCAGCGCGGCGGCAGGCGCTGCTGGACACGGCGCGTGCCGCCGTGGCGGCGCACGAACTGGCGGCCACGGCCGGTGTCACCGCGCCACAGCCGTCGGTGGTGGTGCTGCGGCTGCTGGCGCCGCGCCTGGAGCCCGCCATGCAGTTGCTGGCGCAGGTGCGTGCCGCATGGCGCCAGGAAGCCTGGGGCCTGGCGGCCCAACCCCCGCGCATCTGGCGCACCTGACAGCCCATCGTCGGGTGGCCCGGCAGCGGCCGCGCCGGCGACGGCTATCCTCGCGACCATGTACGCGCCGTTCTTCGGGCTGAGCAAGGAGCCCTTCTCCATCGCCCCCGACCCGCACTTCCTGTTCATGAGCGAACAGCACCGCGAGGCATTGGCGCACCTGCTCTACGGCCTGGGTGGTGGTGGCGGCTTCGTGTTGCTGACCGGCGAGGTAGGCGCTGGCAAGACGACGGTGTGCCGCTGTTTCCTGGAACAGGTGCCAGTGACCTGCCGCGTGGCCTACATCTTCAACCCCAAGCTCACGGTGGCCGAACTGCTGCAGACGGTGTGCGCCGAGTTCCACCTCCCGCTGCCCGCGCACGCCGACAGCGTGAAGGCGCATGTCGACGCACTGAACGCCTTCCTGCTGGCAGGCCATGCCGAAGGCCGCCAGGCGGTGCTGGTGATCGACGAAGCGCAGGCGCTCAGCCCCGACGTGCTGGAGCAGCTGCGCCTGCTGACCAACCTGGAAACGGCCGAACGCAAGCTGCTGCAGATCGTGCTCATCGGCCAGCCCGAGCTGCGCGACATGGTGGCGCGCCAGGAGCTCGAACAGCTGGCGCAGCGCATCACCGCGCGTTACCACCTCGGCGCTTTGAGCTTCGACGAGACACAGCAGTACATCCAGCACCGGCTGTCGGTGGCCGGCCCGTCGGCGCCGCTGCCTTTCACCGCGGGCGCGCTGGGGCGCATCCATGCGCTGAGCGGCGGCGTGCCGCGCCGCGTCAACCTGCTGGCCGACCGCGCGCTGCTGGGCGCCTATGCGCAGGGCCAGCGCCGCGCCGACAAGCGCACGGTGGAGCAGTCGGCGCGCGAGGTCTTCGGCCGCCAGCCCGCGGCGCTGCCGCCCGCGTTGCGCGCGGCGCTCGTGCCGGGTTTGCTGGCGCTGCTGGTGCTCGTCGGCGCGGGGCTGCTGTGGGCGCTGCTGCGGCCCGTGGCGCCGGCGGGGGGCGATGCGGCTGCCGGCGTGGCGGGGGTCGCCTCGGCGGCTGTCGGGGTCGCCTCGGCGGCGGCGCCGGCCTCTGCAAGCACGGCGGCGCCAGTCGTCCCACCCGTCCCACCCGTCCCGGCGGCGGCCGCCGACCCAGCGGCCTTGCTGGCCGCGGCCCATCCCGACATCGCCACCGCCTGGCGTGAACTGGGCCTGCGCTGGAACGTCGCCATCGGCGAAGGCGACGCCTGCGCCGCGACCCTGCAGGCACGCCTGGCCTGCTTCCGCAGCGCGAGCGGCGGCCTGGGCGTCGTGCGGCAACTGGAGCGCCCGGTGCTGCTGATGCTGCGCGGCGCCGACGGCCGCGTCGCCCACGCGCTGCTGGTGGCGCTCGACGAACGACAGGCCACGTTGCAGGTCGGCGCCGCGCGCTACGCACTGCCGCTGGCGATGCTGGCCGGCCTGTGGCGAGGCGAGTTCGCCACCTTCTGGCGCCTGCCGCCGGGCTGGACCGACAGTGGCGTGGCTGGCAGCAATCCCGCGGCGCGGGCCTGGCTCGACCGCGGACTGGCCGACGCCGGTTTCGGCCCCGAAAGGCCGCTGGCCGAGCGGGTCTGGGCCTTCCAGCTCGCCCAGGGCCTGCCGCCCGACGGCCGCGCCGGGCCGTTGACGGTGATGCGCCTGAACCGCCTGGCCGGTGTCGACGAACCCCGGCTGGGGAACTGAACGCATGTCCTACATCCTCGACGCCCTGCGCCGCTCGCAAGCCGAGCGTGAACGTGGCCAGGTGCCCGGCCTCGATGCCCGGCCCGCCGCCGTGGCGGCCTTGCCCGAAGCCGCCTCCGGGCCGCCATGGCGCTGGCTCGCATTGGCGGCCCTGGTGCTGGGCGCGGCCGCGCTGGGGCTGCTGTGGTGGCTGCGCGGCGCGTCGCCGACCGCGCCGACCGTGCCGACGGTTGCCGTGATGCCTGTGCCCGAGGCCGTGTCACGGCCCGGGACCGAGGCCGCGCCGGAGACGCCCACGGCGCCGAACACCGCGACGCTGCCCATCGTGGTCTCGGCGCCGGTGCCGCCACCGGCCGTGGCATCACCACCGAGGCCGGGCGCAGCCCCGGTGGCGGCGGCGCCCGCTGTCGCACCCGCCGCGGTGGCCCCAGTGGGCCCGGCGTCGGCCGCTGCGCCACCCGCGGCCACGCTGCTGTCGGCACTCAGCCCCGCGCTGCGCCGCGAACTGCCGCCGCTGGTGATGGGCGGCTCGATCTGGTCCGACAGCGCGCTCAGCCGTTTCGTCATCGTCAACGGCCAGGTCGTGCGCGAGGGCGAGACCGCGGCCCCCGGCGTGGTGGTCGAGCGCATCGGCCCCAAGGCCGTGTGGCTGCGCTGGCGCGACTTGCGGCTCGAAGTGCCACTTTGATCACACCCGTCCCCGCGGCCCGGGGGCACTCGCGGCCGCTGATGGCCCTGCACTTGGCGCCATACTCCCAGCCGAAGTAACAAGTTGATGCAATGGCATGCGACAGCGGGATGAAAGCAGGGCCAGGGGGCGGGCCATGAAGGGCTGGGCCGTCGCCCTGCTGCTGTACCTGGCTGTACAGGCGCAGGCGGCATCATGGGTCGCGGGGCCGGGTGGCGCGCCCTTGACCCTGGCCGACGCCGTGGCGCGCGCTGCCGACGGCGACACCGTCGAACTGCTGCCGGGTGAGTACCGCGGCCCCCTGGTGCTGGTCAACCGCCGCCTGACACTGCGCGCCGAGGGCAAGGTGGTGGTGCTGGGCGACGGCAAGCCCGGCGAGGACAAGGCACTGTGGACGGTGCGCGGCGGCGACGTGGTCATCGAGGGCATGGAATTCCGCGGCGCCCGCGCCAGCGACGGCAGCGGCGCCGGCGTGCGTCACGAAGGTGGCAGGCTGAGCCTGCGCAAGTCGCAGTTCTTCGACAACGAACATGGCCTGCTGGCGGCCAACGACGAGCAGGCCGAACTGGTCATCGAGAACTGTGTTTTCGGCCAGGCGCCGAAGGTGGTGGGCGGTCTGCACCATCTGCTGAACGTGGGCCGCATCGGCAAGCTCAGCATCACCGGCAGCCGCTTCCAGCAGGGTTTCGAGGGCCACCTCATCCGCAGCCGCGCGCGCGAGGCGGTCATCAGCTACAACTTCATCCACGACAGCGTGCGTGGCGGTGCGTCCTACGAGATCGAGTTGGCCGCCGGGGGCCTGGCCACGGTGATCGGCAACGTCATCGGCCAGGGATTCGACAACCAGAACCCGGTTCTGCTGGCCTACGGCACCGAAGGCCGCGTCTGGGACAGGAACGAACTGCGCGTGGCCCACAACACCTTCATCCACTACGGCTGGCTGCCGGCGTGGTTCATGCGGGTGCTGGACGACCGCATCGGCACCGACGTGAAGGTCTACGCGGTGAACAACCTGCTCGTCGGCCCGGGCCTGTTCGCGCCCGGCACGGGCGGCGAGTTTGCGGGCAACCGGTATGCCACGCGCGGCATGCTGGCCGACATCTGGACCTACGGCTTCGAACTGCCGCCGGGCTCGACCTGGCGCGGTGCGGGTGTCGACCCGTCACAGGTGGGGGGCCAGGACCTGCGGCCCACAGCCGAGTTCGAGTGGCCGGTGGGCACACGCAAGCTGGCGCCCGGCGCCGCGGTGTGGACACCGGGGGCCTTCCAACGCTGAGCCGGCGGCGGCCCGGCTGCGGGATAGCATGGCCCATTGCTCAGCGCAGAAGGTCGACATGAAGGACTGGTCCCCCGAAAGCATCACCGCCCAGGCCCTGGGCTGGATAGACGAGACGACGCGGGCGATCACGCCGCCCATCCACGTCAGCAGCACCTACCTGCGCGACGCCGACAACCAGTACCGCACAGGGCGTGTCTACGCGCGCGACCAGAACCCGGCCTTCGACCAGGCCGAGGCAGTGATCAACGCGCTGGAAGGCGGCCACCAGACGCTGCTCTTCGCCAGCGGCATGGCCGCGGCCACGGCCGTGTTCCAGGCGCTGGCCCCAGGCGACCACGTGCTGGCGCCCAAGGTCATGTACTGGAGCCTGCGCAACTGGCTGCTGACTTTCGCCGTGCCCTGGGGGCTGGATGTCGAACTCATCGACATGACCAGCCCCGCCGCCGTGCAGGCCGCACTGCGCCCGGGCAAGACGAAGCTGGTGTGGGTCGAGACCCCCGCCAACCCGCTGTGGACGGTGCCCGACCTCGCCGCCACCGCACGGCTCGCGCACGACGCGGGCGCGCTGCTGGCCGTCGACTCCACCGTGCCCACGCCGGTACTGACGCAGCCGCTGGCGCTGGGTGCCGACATCGTGATGCACGCGGCCACCAAGTACCTCAACGGCCACAGCGACCTCATCGCCGGCGTGCTGAGCACACGCGCCGACAACGAACACTGGCAGCGTGTGCGCAAGGTGCGCGCGCAGATCGGCGGCACTCTGGGCAGCTTCGAGGCCTGGCTGCTGCTGCGCGGCATGCGCACGCTGCACCTGCGTGTGCGTGCCGCGTGCGCGTCGGCGCAGCGTTTTGCCGAACACTTCGACGGCCATGCGCTGGTGGCCGGGGTGCTCTACCCGGGCCTGCCGCAGTGCCATGGCCACGAGATCGCCAAGCGGCAGATGCAAGGCGGTTTTGGCGGCATGCTGTCGATCCGCGTGAAGGCCAACGCGCAGGGCGGCGAAGCGGCGGCGATTGCGGTTGCCGCAAGCACCAAGCTGTGGAAGCGCGCCACCTCGCTGGGTGGCACCGAGAGCCTGATCGAACACCGCGCCAGCGTCGAAGGCGCGGGCACGCCGGCGCCGCCAGACCTGCTGCGCCTGTCGCTGGGCATCGAACATGTCGACGACCTCATCGCCGACATGGAGCAGGCGCTGGCCGCGGCCCACGCCTGAAGCATCGGGCACGCGCCTGGCATGGCGCAGGCACGCAGCGCGTTGACCGGTGTCTGAAACTCCGGCATCATCGATCGTGTAACTAAATTACATCACCGGCCCACGGCCGGCTTTGCGCCATGTCCTTCGACCTCGTGCTCTTCGGTGGTACCGGCGACCTCGCCTGGCGCAAGCTGATGCCCGCGCTGTTCCAGGCCTGGCGCCACGGCAAGCTGCCGGCCGGCGGGCGCATCCTGGCGGTGGCGCGCGACGAGCGCAGCGACGCCGAGTACCGCAACTACATCCGCGAGAAGTTCGCCGGCGTCGACGAGTCCAAGCAGCCCAGCGACGAGGAATTTGCGCGTTTCGCCGAACTGCTGCATTACCGCCGCATGGACCTCGCGCAGCCCGAGCACTACGGCGGGCTGAAGCATTGGCTGGAGGAGCGCGGCGCCGACACCGTGGTGCTCTTCCTGGCCACCAGCCCGCACCTCTTCGTGCCCGTGGTGCAGCAGCTGGGCGCGGCCGGCATCAACGGTGCCAACGTGCGCCTGGTGCTGGAAAAGCCGCTCGGCCACGACCTGGCCAGCGCGCAGGAGATCAACCGCGCCGTGAAGGCGTCCTTCCGCGAAGAGCAGGCGCTGCGCATCGACCACTACCTGGGCAAGCCCGCGGTGCAGAACCTGATGGCGCTGCGTTTCGGCAACGCGCTCTTCGAGCCGCTGTGGCGGCGCGAGAGCATCGCCAACATCCAGATCACCATCGCCGAAAGCATAGGCGTGGGCACACGCGGCGACTTCTACGACACCACGGGTGCCTTGCGCGACATGGTTCAGAACCACGCGCTGCAGCTGCTGACGATGATCGCGATGGAGCCGCCTTCCACCAGCGACGCCGATGCCATCCGCGACGAGAAGCTCAAGGTGCTGCGTTCGCTGAAGCCTTTCACGCCCGAGAGCGTGGCGCGCGACGTCGTGCGCGGCCAGTACCGCGCCGGCACGGTCGACGGCAAGGCCGTGCCGGGTTACCTGGAAGAGCAGAAGGTGCCGCCCGGCAGCGTCTGCGAGACCTTCGTCGCCCTGCGCACCGAGGTGCAGAACTGGCGCTGGGCCGGCGTGCCCTTCTACCTGCGCACCGGCAAGCGGCTGGCGGCGCGCGACGCGCACATCGTCGTCAACTTCCGCGAGGTGCCGCACCCCATCTTCCCTGGCACACATCAGGCCAACAAGCTGGTCATCAAGCTGCAGCCCGAAGACGGCCTCGAACTGCACCTGCTGGCCGCCAAGGGCAGTGGCGCGTCAGCGAACGGACAAGAGATGCTGTCGCCGGTGTCGCTGGACCTCGACTTCGACAAGGCCTTCCTCAGCGAACGCGTGGGCGGCTACGAACGGCTGCTGATGGACGCCATCGCCGGCCGGCTGAACCTCTTCGTGCGCAGCGACGAGCAGGAACAGGCCTGGCGCTGGGTCGAGCCCATCCTGCACGCGTGGGCCGCCGAACCCAGCGCCCCGCGCCCCTATGCCGCTGGCGGTTGGGGCCCGGCTGCGGCCAGCGCGCTGGTGGCGCGCGACGGCTGCGCCTGGGCCGAGGAGCAGTGAGACAAGCCCTGCGCGCGACGCTGGCGTGCATGCTCGTCGGCTTCACGTTTTGCCTTCCGGTTGCCGCGGGCGCCGCAACGCTCGTCGTCGAGCCCGGGCAGGGCCTGGCGCAGGTGCTGCAGACGGCCGCCGACGGCGACACCATCGAACTGCTGCCCGGCGACTACCGCGGCGAGGTGGCGGTCATCCTGCAGAAGCGCCTGGTGCTGCGCGGCGTCGGCGCACGGCCGGTGCTGCACGCCGACGGCCGCCATGCCGAAGGCAAGGCCATCCTGGTGGTGCGCGACGGCGACATCACCATCGAGAACATCGAGTTTCGCGGTGCACGTGTGCCCGATGGCAACGGCGCCGGCATCCGCTTCGAGAAGGGCCGGCTGCTGGTGCGGCGCTGCGCCTTCGTCGACAACGAGAACGGCATCCTCACGGCCAACTTCGGCGACGCCGAGCTGACGGTGGAGGACAGCGAGTTCGGCCCTGCGGTGATCGGGCCGCGGCTGCCGCACCTGCTTTACGTCGGCCGCATCGCGCACTTCACGCTCAGCGGCAGCCGGCTGCACGGCGGGCACTCGGCCCACCTCGTGAAGTCACGCGCGCGTGAAAACCACGTGCGCTACAACCAACTCGTCGACGGCCCCGGCGGCCGCGCCGCCTACGAGCTCGAATTCCCGAACGGCGGCGTGGCCTACGTCGTCGGCAACGTCATCGGGCAGACCGCCGACACCACCAACCCGGCGCTGCTGTCCTTCGGTGCCGAAGGCGCCGTCGACGACCGCGAACAGGCGCTCGTCATGGCCCACAACACGCTGATCAACGAGGGCGTGCGTCCCGGCCTCTTCGTCCACCTGCACGCGGCACGGCTGCAGCGCGAGGTGGCCACGCGCTATGTGAACAACCTGAGCCTGGGATTCGGCGTCGGTGAGCTTGGTCTGGCCGACATCACACAGGGGAACTTCACCGCCACCACCGCTGTGCTGCAGGACGTGGCCGCGGGCCACTACACGCTGGGCCGCAGCGCCTGGTTGCGCGGCCGCGGTGTCGACCCCGGCATGGCGCGTGGCGTTCCGCTGGCGCCGCAGGCCGAATTCACGCCGCCCGCCGGTACACGGCCGCTGGCACCGCGCACCCGCTGGTCGCCCGGCGCCTACCAGGACTGAACGTGCTCGACCGCATCCGCGCCTCCATCCCAGCGCTGCCGCCGGCAGAGCAACGCGTCGCCAGGCTGCTGTTGGCCGACCCGCGCAGCTTCGCCACGCTGCCGGTGGCCGAACTGGCCGACCGCGCGCACGTCAGCAAGCCGACGGTGGTGCGCTTCTGCCGCAGCATCGGCTACGACGGGCTGGCCGACTTCAAGCGCAAGCTGGCCGGCAGCGTCAATGAAGGTGTGCCCTTCGTGCACCGCGCGGTGGACGACGACGACAAGGCCGGCGACATCGTCGTCAAGGTCATCGACAACGCGGTGGCGGCCATGCTGCGCTACCGCAACGCCGCGGCCAGCCAGAGCATCGAGCGCGCCATCGCGGCGCTGGCCGAGAGCGGCCGCCGCTCGAACGAAGGCCGACGCATCGAGTTCTACGGTGTCGGCAACTCGGGCATCGTGGCGCAGGACGCGCAGCACAAGTTCTTCCGCCTGGGCGTGACCTCGGCCGCGGTCAGTGACGGCCACATGCAGGTGATGAGCGCGACCATGCTGAAGCCGGGCGATTGCGCCGTGGTCATCAGCAACTCGGGGCGCAGCCGCGACCTGCTCGACGTGGCCGAGATCGCGCGGCGCAAGGGCGCCACGGTGATCGCCATCACGGCCAGCGGCTCACCGCTGGCGCGCGAGGTGCACCACGGCACGCAGCACATCCTGCTGGCGGCCGACCACCCCGAAGACGCCGACCGCTACAGCCCCATGGTGTCGCGGCTGCTGCACCTGCTGATCGTCGACATCCTGACCACGGGCGTGGCGTTGCGCCTGGGTTCGGCGCCGCTGCGCCCGCTGCTGCAGGAAATCAAGAAGAACCTGCGCCTGAAGCGCTACGTCGCGCCCGAGCGCCATCCGGACGGGCCGGCTCAGGACGGCGCCGAAAGCGACAGCAGTTCTTCGACGCCGTAAAGCGCCGCCAACTGCGTCAGCTGGGCCGGCGCGCCGGTGACCGTAAAACCGCGCCCGGCCGCCTGCGCCGCGCGGCGCGCCTGCATCAGCAGCGCGATGGTGGACGTGTCGTAGGCCTGCAATGCCGAGGCGTCGACGCTGAACACGCCGTCGCCCTGCGCCAGCGCGTCCGGCAGCGTGGCGGCCAGGCCGGCCGCCAGTTCCAGCGTGGCGTCAGCGGGCAGTTGCAGCGCCGCGTTCACTTCGATGCGGCCTTGTTGCGTTCGACCAGCGTGCCGATCAGGCCATCGATGCCGCCCTTGGTGATCTCGGTGGCGAACTGCGAACGGTAGTTCTGCACCAGCCAGATGCCGCCGACGTTGACGTCGATGATCTTCCAGGCGTCGCTGTTCTTGTCGAGCCGGTAGTCGAGCTTGATGGGGTCGCCCTGGCCGCGCACCTCGGTCTGCACCACGACCTGGCTGCTGCCCTGCACCGGCAGCATCTTGGTGACTTCGACGGTCTGGTCCTTCAGCTGCGTCAGCGCGCCGGCGTACAGGCGCAGCAGCAGCGTCTTGAACTCGACCTGCAGCTTGCTGCGCTGATCGGGCGTGGCGGTGCGCCACTGCGGGCCGACGGCCGAGCGTGTGGCCACCTCGAAGTTCACGCTGGGCATGACCTTGGCATCTACCAGGGCCGAGATGCGGCCCAGGTCGCCGGCCTGGATGGTCTTGTCGGCCTTCACGGCGTTGATCACGTCCACCGAGATCTGGCGCACCAGCGCATCGGGCGTGGTGCTGGCCCATGCCGGGGCGGCCAGCAGGGTGAGGGCCAGCGCGGAGGCGCTCAGGGCACGGGGGGCGAGCAGTCGGTCGAGCACGGGGATCCTTTCATTTCGGCCCCGGGTTTCGGGGCCGCTAGAACATAACGCGCCAGGGGACCTGGCGGTTCACCTGGGGGCCGAAGCACCGGGCTTCGGCCCCGGGGCGGCGGGGGTGGTGGAGGTGGGGGAGGTCGCGGCAGGGGCACTTTCGGGTTCGTCCTCGAAAGTGTCCATCGGCGGCGCGCCGTCGTACAGGGCATCGCGGCGCCGCGACAGGTAGCCGTCGCGGATGAAACTGTACTTGTCGAGCGCCACCGAGTCGATCAAGGACCCAGCCGACAGCAGGTTGGTGCGCGTGTTGATCAGTTCGACCGCGGTGACGGCGTAACGGTCGGCATCGGCGCTGGGCAACTGCGAGGGCGAAGCCTGGCGGTCGACCACCGTGCCGAAGGTGTCGCGCACCGTCGAAGGCCCCAGCAAGGGCAGCACGAAATAGGGGCCTTGCGGCAGCCCCCACTTGCCCAGCGTCTGGCCGAAGTCTTCCGAGCGCCTGGTCAGCCCGAACTCGGTGGCCGGGTCGAGCAGGCCGCCCAGGCCGAAGACGGTGTTGGTGAGCACGCGCATGCCCATTTCCAGGCCGTCCTGCCCCTTGCCCTGCAGGAAGTGGTTCGCGGTGGACCACACGTCGTAGAGGTTGCCCAACACGTTGTTGACGCCGGTACGCACGAGCCGGGGCACGACGTCGCGGTAGGTCTCGGCCACCGGCTTGAGCACGGCGTTGTCGACGGCCTCGTTGAAGGCGAAGACCTTGCGGTTCCAGTTCTCCCAGGGGTCGGCCGGCGAGGGCGCTGCACTGCCTGCGGGCACCGTGGCGCAGCCGCCCAGCGCCAGCCCCGCAGCCAGCATCAGCGCCGCGACGCTGCGCCGACCGTTGTGGGCTGCACTCACTTCACGGCCCCGGAGGCGGCGGCAGGGGCACCCGCCGCGGCGGGTTCCTCGGCCTTGCTGCTGAGGAACTGGCCGATGAGGTTTTCCAGCACCACCGCCGACTGCGTCTGCGGCACCGTGTCGCCCGGCGACAGGTTGGCGTCGTCACCACCGGGTTCCAGCCCGATGTACTGGTCACCCAGCAGTCCGGCGGTGAGGATCTTGGCGGCCGAGTCCTTCGGGAACTGGTAGCTGCGCGCCACTTCCATCGTCACCACGCCCAGGTAGGTCTTGCCGTCGAGGTCGATGTCCGTCACCCGGCCCACAGTGACGCCGGCAGTGCGCACGGGCGCGCGCACCTTCAGGCCACCGACGTTGTCGAAGTTGGCTTTCAGCGTGTAGGTGTCGCCGCCGCCCACGCTGCCCAGGTTGGCCGCCTTCAGCGCCAGGAAGACGAGGCCGACCATGCCCAGCAGCACGAAGCCGCCGACCAGGATTTCTATGCCCTTCTTGTTCATCGAATCTTTACTCCCAAGTCCGCCGCCGCATCAGGGCGTCGAGAACATCAGTGCGGTCAGTACGAAGTCCATGCCCAGCACCCACAGCGAAGAGATCACCACGGTGCGCGTGGTGGCGTAGGCCACGCCTTCGGGCGTGGCTTCCGTCTCGAAGCCCTGGTACAGGGCGACGACGGTGCAGATGACGCCGAAAACGCAGGCCTTGACGAGGCCGTTGCCGACGTCGCGCCAGATGTCGACCTTGGTCTGCATGATCGACCAGAAGTTGCCCGCGTCGACGCCGATCAGCAGCACCGCCACGACGTAGGCGCCGAGGATGCCGATGGCCGAGAAGAGGATGGCCAGGATGGGCATCGAGACGATGCCGCCGATGAAGCGCGGCGCCAGCACGCGCGACTTGGGGTCGACGGCCATCAGTTCCATGGCGTCGATCTGCTCGCCGGCCTTCATGAGGCCGATCTCGGCCGTCAACGAGGTGCCGGCGCGGCCGGCGAAGAGCAGCCCGGTGACCACCGGCCCCAGTTCGCGCACCAGTGCCAGGTTGACGATCAGGCCCAGGCTCTCGGCGGCCCCATACGTGACGAGCGCGTAGTACATCTGCAGCGCGAGCACGAAACCCACCGCCAGGCCCGAGGCCAGGATGATGATGAGCGAGCGGTTGCCGATGGCGTAGATCTGCGCCACGACGAGGTCGAAGCGGCGCAGCGAGGCCGGCACCGCCCGCAGCACGTCGAGGAAGAAGAAGGCCGCGTGGCCCCAGCCGCGGAATTGCTCGAGCGCCTGTGCGCCCAGGCGCTGCAGGAAGGCCGTCATTGCGATGCGACGCCGAAGTCGACGGCGATCTCGGGCGCCGGGTAGTGGAACTTCACCGGCCCGTCGGGTTCGCCGCGCACGAACTGGCGTGTCTCCGGGTCCATGCTGTCCATCAGTTCCTTGGGCGTGCCCTGGGCCACGATGCGGCCGCCGGTGGCCATCAGCACGACGTAGTCGCTGATGGCCATGCACTCGGGCACGTCGTGGCTGATCACCAACGAAGTGGCGCCAGTGACGTCGTTGAGCGTGCGGATGAGCTTGGCCGCCACGCCCATGCTGATGAGGTCCAGCCCCGCGAAGGGCTCGTCGTACATGATGAGCTCGGGGTCGAGCGCGATGGCGCGTGCCAGCGCGATGCGCCGTGCCATGCCGCCCGAGACCTCAGAGATGCGCAGTGACGCGGCGCCGCGCAGGCCCACCGCGTTGAGCTTCATCAGCACGATGTCGCGGATCATGGCCTCGGGCAGCGCGGTGTGCTCGCGCAGCGGAAAGGCCACGTTGTCGAAGACGTTCAGGTCGGTGAACAGCGCGCCGAACTGGAACAGCATGCCCACGCGGCGGCGCAGCCGGTAGAGCTGTTCGCGGTCGCGGGTGTTGATGACCTCGCCGTCGAAGACCACACGGCCCTTGTCGGCCGCGTGCACACCGCCGATGAGGCGCAACAAGGTCGTCTTGCCGCATCCCGAACCACCCAGTAGGGCCGTGACCTTGCCGCGCGGGAACTTCAGCGAGACGTCATTGAGGATGACGCGGGTGCTGTCGTAGCCAAAGCTGACGTGGTCGATCTCGATGAAGGTGTCGGAGGCCAAGCGCTGGTGGGGCGAGGGCATCCGGGCCATCTGCCGCCTTGCTGAGAAGGGGCGGATTCTCTCACGGCGCCGGGAAATCCGAGGGTTAGCACGGAGTTAAGAAGGGTGAGCGCCACCGGCGGCGCGTCGGGCGCGCCGCGCGTGCAGTGGCGCATCCCGTCAGTTCACCTGACGCCAGTAGATGCGGCGCCATTGTGCGGCCGTCGACGCCGCTTCCGGCACCGGCGGCGCGTTCACCGTCTTGTCGGACATGCGGATCAGCGCCCGCTTGCCGTCGGCCGAGGTCACGATCACCGGCCGGCTGGCCAGCGCGTAGCCCAGGAAGAAGCCCACCGATTCGTGGTAGGTGTTGCCACCGACGTTGATCGGCACGGCACCGCCGGTGGCGCCGTTCAGCGCCAGGAACCAGCTGCGGCCGCCCGGGTCGCACTGCACGTTGGTGGGGATGTTGACCGTGAGCGTCAGCGTGCCACCCGTCGTCAGCGCGGGCTTGCTGACGACGCGCCCGTTGTTCATCTGCGCGTCGACGGGCAGGTCGATGTACCAACCGCGGCGCGTGGCCGTGTCCACCGGGTGTGCGGTGGCGCTGTAGGTGTTGGTGGCGCCCACGTAGGTCAGGGTCTGGCAGACCAGGCTGCCGTCGCCGCCGCCCGCCGGGCAGTTGCCGCCGTTGCTGCCGCGTACATTGCCGATCAGCGCGTTGACTGGCACGACGATGGTGGTGTCGTCGATCAGGCCGTAGATCGACTGGCGCTGCGTGGCATGGGTATTCTGGCCCGGGCCGGGCACGTCAGCGTCGGCCAGGTATTGCCCGGTGCCGACGTGGACCATGAACTTGGTGCTGCTGCCGGCCACGGCACCGACTTCGGGCGGCGCGGTGATCGGCGAGACCAGCGTGCCCCCGGTGTCGGTGAGCGCGGCGATCTTCATGGCCGTGCCGTTGTCGAGGTCGAAACGCCAGACGTTGCCCTGCAGGTCGCCGCCCCAGACGTAACGAACGAGGGCGTCGGGTGCGGTGTTCGCCAGGCGGCTGAGGTGGGCCAGGCCGGCATTGCCCACGCCCGTGTCGATTTCCGCCAGCACGGCGCCGCTGGACGGGTCGAGCACCCAGACCCGACCGCTCACCCCCGCGGCGTATCCCGAGGAGACGACGACGCGCCAGCCGGCCGCGGTCTTCACGATCAGCGGCGTGCCGAAGGAGTAGCCCATGCCAACGGGGCTGAACTCCCACAGCACCTTGCTGGCGACGGCCGCTCCGTTGATCGCCTCGTAGCTGCTGATGTCCAGCGCGTAGTAGCCCCGCCCGCCCTTGCCCAGGCCGCCGACGAGCAGCCGCGTGAACGACAGGCCGCTGACTTCGGCCGTGGCCGGCGTGCCGTCGATGTAGTAGCGGTGGGTGTAGTTCGGGCTGACCAGGCCATAGTCCGGGGCGACCATCCCGCCCAGGCCGGCATGCAGCATCTTGGGCACGTAGGCCCACAGTTCCTGGCCGCGCGTGGCCACGGCCGCGTCGGTTCGCCCATCCACCACGTGCAGCATGCCGTCGTTGGCGCCCTGGAAGATGATGGGCACGTTGCCGCCGTAGTTCACCACCACCGGCTCGGCGTTGATGATGTCGCCCAGCACCGACTGCCGCGACCGGTAGGTGCTGCCTTCGGCGCTGCGGTCGCCGCGCAGGTAGTTGATGACACCCGCAGTCAACGAGGCCGGCATGCCGGCGTAGCTCAGCGTGTCGACGAAGGGCACGCCGGCGCTGCCGTTGTAAGTGGCGATCTTGCGGTTGGTGCCCTGCAGGTCGAGCTTCTCGCGCAGCGACCACAGGTCGCCGCCGGTCTGCAGCGCCGAGGTGGTGTTCAGCGAGTAGGCCACCAGGTCGCCGTACCAGGCGCCCGACTTGTAGCTCGACGCATAGCCGATGTTGTTGAGCGTGATCTGCGCGTTGGCCACGGCCACCGCGGCCGCGGCCGCGTCCTTCGAGAAGGCATCGGCGATGACCTTGTTGAAGGCCGTGGTGAGCGACGCACCGTCCTGTGCGCTCAGGAAGAGGCCGCCGCCCTGTTTCGCGGTGTTGATGAGCAGCGGGTCGTTCTGCACCTGCGCGTCGGCGAAGCCGATGGTGTAGGTGAGCAGGTTGTTCTGCTTCGGCCGCAAGATCGGGTCGGGGGACGGCAGGTTGGGCCGCAGGTCGACGTCGAACAGGGCCTTGGCGACGTCGTCGAGGTAGTCCGAGCCCTGGGTTTCGTACTCGCGCGCGCTCTTGCGGTCGTAGCCGCCCGAGCAATTGCCGGCCAACGGGCCGCTGCAGTCGCGGTCGTAGTCGCGCAGGTAGGTGTTGTTGGTGAAGGCCTGGTCACCCTGCGAACGACCGTCGGTCATCATGAAGGCGTAGGAGCGCTGGCACCAGTACTGGATGGGGCGCGAGATGGTGCCGATGCTGGGGCTGGCCGGGATCGCGTCGGAAGTGCTGGTGGCGCAGTTGGCACCGTTCAGGCACGAGACGCGGCCGTCCTGCTTCAGGAAGTTGCCTATCGAGACGCCGGTGACGGTGCCCGCCGTGATGTTGCCGTGCCAGCCCGTGGCCATGTAGCGGCCGATGTCGGCCAAGGTCTCCGCCAGCGGCGTGTTGCCGCTCGGCGACAGGCCGTTGATGCTGGACAGCATGTTTGTGCGCTGCGTCGTGTCGAAGTCGGCCATGCCGCGCAGCAGCGTGCCACCGTCGCCGTTGTTGTAGGTGCTCAGGCCCAGGCGCACCAGCGGCTGCGTGCTGCTCACGGGCAGGCCGCCGATGACGGAAGTGGCCGATGCCTTGGCGATCTCGAGGCGGGTCTGCACCGACCCGGCGGGCACCGTCTTCTTGCGGTCGCCCCAGCCCGAGAGCGGAAACTTCGTGGCGTCGCCGCCATCGCCGAAGTACCAGTTGAGGTAATTGCCGGTGTATTCCGATGGCAGGTAGTTGCCGGGGATGCCGCTGTTGTCGCCCAGCAGCCGCGCATCGTAGGTGGTGGTCTTTGCGAAGCAGCGCCTGTTGCTCGTCGTCGCCGTCCAGTGCGAGTAGTCCGTGCCGCTCGAACCGACGCGGAAGTAGGGCTTGTTGCCGGACACCCGGATGTCGATCTGAGATCCGTTGCCGAGCACGTTTGCGCCCGAGCAACCCGACGGCGAGTAGTCGACGGCGGGGTTGTACGGCGTGGTCGGCACGATGTTGCTCATCGACCCCGAGTTGTCGATCATGAACATGAAGTTCGGCGCCACGTTGTTCTTCACCGCCATCGGCACGTCGTTGATGGTCTGCGTGAATGCCGGCCCGGCGGCCAGCAGGGCCAGCGTAGCCAGCAGCGCCTTGCAGGCGAGCCCCAGGCGGTGGATGCTGCGAGTCGAGATGGTCATCGTGGAACTCCTGTAAACCTGAATTGCCCGAGGGGCCGGTGCCGTGGGCTGTCCGCGCCCGCTGCACAAGATCAGTGCGACGCCGGCCCGGACACCATGGCCTCGAACCAGCTCTCGGTGCCGCGCGGGCCGCGCACACGTGTGATGACGCGGTAGTTGACGGCGATGCTGGTCGCCGACACGGCACCGACGCTGGCGTCGTATTCGCACTTGGCGCGGATGTCGTTGATGTCGGCCATGTTCGGGCTGGCGCTGCACATGCGCTCGATCACGTACTGGATGCGGTATTCGCCGGTGTCGGTGCCGCAGCTGGCGATGGCCGCGCCGGCAGGGTCGACGCAGGCCACGTTGTTCCAGTTGATCGCTGTGGGGACGCCGCGTGCATCGACGGGTGTCTGGCGCATGCTGAAGTAGCGGTTGGCCACCGCGGTGTTGCCGGCGCCCCCGGCCACGGCCGCGGCCGCGGTGTTCAGCGCGTCGGTGAGGGCGCGGTCGGCAGACTGCATCGCCGCCTGCTGGAACGAGAAGTTGCCCGAGATGACGTTGCCGGAATCGACGGCGCGCATCGCCCCGGCGCCGGCCAGCAGCAGCAGCACCAGCACCACCAGCACGACGATCAGCACCATGCCGCGCTGTGCACGTTGCAGTGCCCGCGGCAGGCGGCGGCGGTGGAGGGGTGGGCGGTTCATCGCGTCAGTTGCTCCAGATCACGTTGCGCAGCGGGATCACGGCCTGGTGCACGCGGTAGCGGTAGTTGCGCCAGCTCTGCCCGGCGACGACCGTGGTGCTGCTGAGGTCGATGACCGGTGCTTGCGCGTCGCCGAAGGAGCAGGGCCCGGTATTGACGACGCCGGCGGCATTGGTGCAACTGGCGGCCGTGACGAGGTCGGGCGCCGGCTCCTTCGAGCGCGACACCAGCACCACGCGCAGCGCCTTGATGCGGTTGACGTCGGCGGCGCTGGGGTTGCCCCAGGTGCCGCCGCTGGCGTCGACCCAGGCCTCGACCGAATCGTTGGCGTCGTTGGTGATGCCGTACTGCGCGTGCATCAGCACGACGTCGGTAACCAGCGCGTTGGCGCCACCGCCGAAGCTCAGCGGGCCGGAGCTGCAGGTCGGCGCATCAGTGAAGTTGTTGTACTGCACCAGCGTATCGCAGAGCAGGGCATAAGCCTCCTGCCGGAAGCTGGCGCCGAAGCGCTGCACGACGGCGGGGCCGGAAACGCCTGGCGTGGTGGCCCCAAAACCGTAGCGTGGTTCGGTGGTGAAGGTGCCGGCCGGCGGGTTGTAAGTGCCGCCGGCGGCATGGGCCACCGTCTTGCACTGGCTGGCGTTGCCGCCGCAGGCCACGCTGATGGCCGGTGGCGCGGTCACCTGGAACAGCAGGCAGGGTACGGCAGGCGCGCCAGGCACGCCGACGATGGCCAGGTCATTGGCAGCCAGCATGGCACCCTGGGTGAGGGTGATCTCGGATGCGGTAGTGACCATCGCGTCGAGCACCGGCGAACCCGAGAGCGGCCCGATCGCGCCCGACGCGGTGAAGACGAGGCGGTCGGACGCCGTGCTTGAGCCCCCGTCGATGATGCGCGCCGGCAGCAGTGGCGCGCCGTTGGAGACCAGAGTGCCGCCGCGCCAGGCGTTGAACGACTGGCACAGCGGCTGGCCGTTGTTGTACAGGCCGACGCCGGCAGAGCGGCCGGCCTCGTTGATGAGCGACAGCGCCAGCTGCGCGTTGACCTGCGCCGCCGTCGTCGCGCCGACGACGCGGAACTGGTGCCCCATCGACAGCATCGTCAGGCTGACCCCGAGCGCCAACACGAGGCCGATGGTCATGGCCACCATCAGCTCGACGAGCGTGAAACCACCCGCCTTGCGCACCAGTACAGGCTTCAGAGTGCGTTTCATGGTTGCCATTGCACCTGGTTGGTGACCGCCAGGTTGCGCGCCGGGTCGCTGCCGTTCTGCCAGCACAGACGCACCGTCACTTCGCCGGTGGCGGCATTGACGACGATCTGCTGCAGTGCGCCGGCTGCACCGGGCAGGTGGTCCGTCACCTCGGCCAGCCACTCGGTGACGACGGCATTGGTGCTCGCCGCACCGGTCGGCGCGCAGGCCGTGCTGCCGCCGGGATTGTGAGCAAAGCTGGCTGCGGTGGCGGGGTCGGAGATGAGCATGCGTGCCAGCAACTGGTCGGCCAGGAAAGTGGCGATGGCACGGTCGCGGGCGTCGCCTGACATGCGCACCGCCGTGCCCTGGATCTGCACCAGCGCCAGCACGCCCAGCGAAAACACCAACAGCGCGACCAGCACCTCGATCATCGTGAAGCCGGCCATGCGCAGCGCCTGGCCGACGCGCGCGGGGTGACGGGGGCGGTGCGTGCGCATCAGCATCTCCGCGGGTCGCCGACGGCGGTGATGGACGGGGTGCAGACACGGATCAGACCGCCACCGAAGATGTCGACGCGGCGTGTCTCGGCGCCGGCGACGGCCGTCGCGAGGTTGACCTGGCTGAGGCGCACGCCGCTCGTGTCGACGAGGCCGGTGGGCGTGAAGCTCACCGACAAGCTGGTCGTGGTGGACGCGGCGGTGACGCCCGGTGCTTCGCCGTTGGCGCGCATCTGCAGCGTGGTGGCCGGGCTGACCTGCGCCACCGTCCAGCCCGCACCGCTGGCATCGAGCGTGAAACTGACGTTGCTGTTGCGGCGCACGGCCTCGGCACGTGCGTAGTTCAGGCCGTTGAGCACGGCCTCGGCGGCACTGCGCAGGCGGTAGTTGGCTATCTGCGTCGACAGCGAAGGCGCGGCCACGGACAGGCCGACGGCGAGCACGGCCACGGTGACCATCAGCTCGATGAGCGAGAAGCCGCGACCGGCGCGCCGCGGCGCCGCCTTGCCCCATTGGACAGCGGTCAACATGTGTCGCCCTTGCGCCGCAGCCAGCAGTTCGCCGGCAGGCCGGCGGCGCCGTCGAAGGCAGTGGTCTGCTGCAGGTTGTTGTGGTCGACGGTGTAGGTGTAGCCGCTCATGCCGGCGCTGGCCTTGCCGGTGGCCGTGAGCAGGAAGGACTGGCTGGTGCCGCCGCCACCCCAGGTGCAGGCGAAGGTGAAATAGTCGCCCGAGGGCACGGCCACGCCACAGGCCGCCGCGGTGGAGCCGTAGTTGCGGTTGTCCTGGTAGTACTGCTCTAGCCGCACACGCGTGGTGCTGAGCAGGCCCGTGGCCTCGACGAGGCGGCTGCGCCGCACGTAGTCGGTGTACTGCGGGTAGGCCACCGAGGCAATGATGGCGACGATGGCCACCGTGATCATCAGCTCGATCAGCGTGAAGCCGGCCTGGCCGCCGCGCACGAGCGCAGTGCCGAGCCCGCGCGGACGTTGAAGTGATGCGTTCAGACCCACGAACAGTCCCAATGACCCGGAAAAACCCGAGTCTGCAGAACCTTATCGGCGGCTGATCGCCGGAACTGAGGGCTCCTGTGCGACAAATCCGCTGACGCGCAACAAAGCGTTGCGGCCTTGCGCGCGGGCAGCGGCCCCGGCCATGCGCCGGGTCGAAGTTCAGCGCGGCAGGTCGCTGCGCCCCATCAGGAAGGCGTCGACGGCGCGCGCGGCCTGGCGGCCCTCGCGGATGGCCCACACCACCAGGCTCTGGCCGCGGCGCATGTCGCCGGCGGCGAAGACCTTGTCGACGTTTGTTTTGTAACCGTTGATGTCTTCGGTGCCGGCGCGGGCGTTGCCGCGGTTGTCTTTTTCGACGCCGAAGGCCTCGAGCACGCTGCTCACCGGCGCCAGGAAGCCCATCGCCAGCAGCACCAGGTCGGCCTTGTACTCCTGCTCGCTGCCCGGCACCTCGACGAGCTTGCCAGCCTGCAACTGCACGCGCACGGTCTTCAGTGCCATGACGCGGCCCTTGTCCTTGCCGGTGCCGGCGACGAGTTCCTTGGTGGCGATGGCGAACTCACGCTCGCAGCCCTCCTCGTGGCTGGAACTGGTGCGCAGCTTGGTCGGCCAGTAGGGCCAGGTCAGCGGTTTGTCCTCTTGTTCAGGCGGTTGCGGCAGCAGTTCGAACTGCGTCACGCTGGCCGCGCCATGGCGGTTGCTGGTGCCCACGCAGTCGCTGCCGGTGTCGCCACCGCCGATGACGATGACGTGTTTGCCGGTGGCCTTGATCTGGCCCTTGAGCTTGTCGCCCGCATTGACCTTGTTCTGCTGCGGCAGGAACTCCATCGCGAAGTGCACGCCATCCAGCTCCCGCCCGGGCACGGGCAGGTCGCGGCTGGTCTCGCTGCCGCCGGCCAGCAGCACGGCATCGAACTCGGCCTTCAGCTGTTCGGCGCTGACGGCTTCCTTGGCGTCGTTGGTGACCTTGCTGTCGGCCGGCCAAGCGCCCACCAGCACACCGGTGCGGAAAGTCACGCCCTCGGCCTGCATTTGCGCGACGCGGCGGTCGATGTGCGACTTCTCCATCTTGAAGTCGGGGATGCCGTAGCGCAGCAGGCCGCCGATGCGGCTGTTCTTCTCGAACACTGTCACGTCGTGGCCGGCGCGGGCCAGCTGCTGCGCGGCGGCCAGGCCGGCGGGGCCGCTGCCCACCACGGCCACGGTCCTGCCGGTCTTGATGGCCGGCGGCTGCGGCGTCACCCAGTTCTCGGACCAGGCGCGGTCGATGATGGCGTGCTCGATGCTCTTGATGCCCACCGGGTCGTCATTGACGTTCAGCGTGCACGCCGCCTCGCAAGGGGCCGGGCAGACGCGGCCGGTGAACTCGGGGAAGTTGTTAGTCGAGTGCAGCACCTCGATCGCGCTGCGCCAGTCACCCTGGTAGACCAGGTCGTTGAAGTCCGGAATGATGTTGTTGACCGGGCAGCCGCTGTTGCAGAACGGCGTGCCGCAGTCCATGCAGCGCGCCCCTTGCACCTTCGCCTGCGCATGGTTGAGCGTGATGACAAATTCCTTCCACGTCTTCAACCGCTGCTGCGGCGGCTCGTAGCCTTCCTCGAGCCGTTCGTACTCCAGGAAGCCGGTGACCTTGCCCATGATGTTTGTGTTCCTGCTGGCGGTGTTTGTCTCGTGCGCCTACTTGGCCGGCACGGTGGCGGGCGCGCTGGCCGCGGCCGCAGCCGCGCGGCCGGCCAGGGCGCGCTTGTACTCGTGCGGGAAGACCTTGACGAAGCGGCTGCGCGCCTCGGCCCAGTGGTCGAGCAGTTCGCGCGCACGCAGGCTGCCCGTCCAGCGGTGGTGGTCCTCGATCAGCTTCTTCAGCAGTGTCTCGTCGGCCTGCTGCGCGTGCATGCCGACGGCCGCACCCGCCTGCTGACTGGCGGGCAGCACCTTCTCCAGCGCCACCATGCTGGTGTTGCAGCGGCGGTGGAACTGCTCGTCCTCGTCGTAGACGTAGGCCACACCGCCGCTCATGCCGGCGGCGAAGTTGCGACCGGTCTTGCCGAGCACGACGGCGGTGCCGCCGGTCATGTACTCGCAGCCGTGGTCGCCCGTGCCTTCGACGACGGCCGACGCGCCGCTCAAGCGCACCGCGAAGCGTTCGCCTGCGACGCCACGGAAGAAGGCCTCACCGCTGGTGGCGCCGTACAGCGCCGTGTTGCCGATGATGATGTTCTTCGTGGCGTCACCGCGGAACTCGATGCTCGGTCGCACCACCACGCGGCCGCCAGACAGGCCCTTGCCGGTGTAGTCGTTGGCGTCGCCGATCAGATAGAGCGTGATGCCCTGGGCCAGGAAGGCGCCGAAACTCTGGCCGCCCACACCTTCCATCTGCACGAAGATGGTGTGGTCGGGCAGGCCCTCCGGACGGTGGCGCACCAGTTCACCGGACAGCATGGCGCCCACGCTGCGGTTGAGGTTGCGCACGTCCTCCATGAAGTGCACCTTCTCGCCCCGCTGTATGGCGGGCTGGCAGCGTTCGATGAGCTTCATGTCCAGCGCCTTGTCCAGGCCGTGGTCCTGCTCCTCGCACTGGAAGCGCGGCACCTCGGCGGCGATCTGCGGCTGGTGGAACACGCGCGTGAAGTCCAGACCCTTGGCTTTCCAGTGCTCCACGCCCTTCTTGGTGTCGAGCAGGTCGGCGCGGCCGATCAGCTCGTCGAACTTGCGGATGCCCAGCTGCGCCATGATCTGGCGCGCTTCCTCGGCGATGAAGAAGAAGAAGTTGACGACATGCTCGGGCTTGCCGGCGAACTTGGCGCGCAGCACCGGGTCCTGC
>JAURZK010000199.1 GCA_030653505.1 Rubrivivax sp. | reverse complement strand
GCATGGTCTTCGTGTTGCCGATGCACTCGAAGCTGTAGTCGGCGCCGCCGTCGGTCAGCTGCACGATGGCATCGACCACGTTCTCCACGTCCTTGGGGTTGATGAAGTGCGTCATGCCGAACTGCCGCGCCATGGCCTGGCGCGCCGGGTTGATGTCGACGCCGATGATCTTGTCGGCCCCCACCATCTTCGCGCCCTGGATCACGTTGAGCCCGATGCCGCCCAGCCCGAACACGACCACGTTGGCGCCGGCCTCCACGCGCGCGGTGAACAGCACCGCGCCGACCCCCGTGGTGACGCCGCAGCCGATGTAGCAGACCTTGTCGAAAGGCGCGTCCTTGCGGATCTTGGCCAGCGCGATCTCGGGCGCCACGATGTGGTTGGCGAACGTGCTGGTGCCCATGTAGTGCAGGATGGGCTGGCCGTTCAGGCTGAAGCGCGACGAGCCGTCGGGCATCAGCCCGCGGCCCTGCGTCGGGCGGATGGCCTGGCACAGGTTCGTCTTGCGCGACAGGCAGAACTTGCATTGCCGGCACTCGGGCGTGTAGAGCGGAATGACGTGGTCGCCGGGCTTGAGCGACGTCACACCCGCGCCCACTTCCAGCACCACGCCGGCGCCTTCGTGGCCCAGGATGGCGGGGAACAGGCCTTCGGGGTCGGCACCGCTCAGCGTGTACTGGTCGGTGTGGCAGATGCCGGTGGCCTTGATCTCCACCAGCACCTCGCCGGCACGCGGGCCTTCGAGGTCGACGGTCTCGATGGTGAGCGGGGCGCCGGCCTTCCAGGCCACGGCTGCGCGGGTCTTCATGGGGTTTCTCCTGCAAGCGGTGCGGCTGGCATTGTGGCCGCGACGCGTCAACGGCGCTGTCGGCCAGAAACAGGGTCAAGTTCGGGCCGCGGCGGCCGACAATGCGTGGTGATGGCTGGCGTTCACCCTTCGGGCCTGCTCAGGCTCGCCACCCTGGTGTGGCTCGTGTTGGCGCCTGCCGCGGGTGCGGCCGAGTCGCGGCTGGAAGTGATCGAACGCACGCTGCGCGGCCAGCCGCAGGCGGCGTTGCGGGCGCTGGAACCGGTGCTGGCCGAGACCCGAGGTGTCGACCACCTGCCGGCACTGATCCTGCGCGGCAGCCTGCAAGTGCGTGTGCCCGACGAAGACGCCGCCGAGGCCACGGCGCGGGAACTCGAAGCGCTCGCGCCCGTCGCGCCGCTGGCCACGGCCGCCGCCGGCCTGGTGCGCGCCGGCATCTGGGCGCGCCACACGCCGCTGGGTCGCGCCGACCGCGCGCTCACCGGCGCCCTGGCCGCGCTGCCGGCCGACGCGCCCGACGGCATGCGCCTGCGTTTCATCGCCGCGCAGGCCTCGGTGCGGCAGACGCAGGGCAAGCTCGACGAGGCGGTGGCGCTCTACCAGCAGGCCGTCAACCTGGCCGACCGTGCCGGCCCGCCATGGCGGCGCGCGGAGTTGCGCTCGGCGCTGGCCTACGTGTTCTTCATGGCCAGGCAGCAGGAACGTGCGATCGCGCTCAACGCCGAGGCGACACGCCTTGCAGTGCAGGCCGACGACCTCTACGCCCAGGTCAATGCCGCCAACGCCGACGCCATCTTCGCCGCCGCCCAGGGCCGCGCAGTCGACGAGTTGCGCGCCTCGCAACACGCCATCGCGCTGGCGCGCCGCTCGGGCTCGAAGCGCCTGGTGGTGGTGACCACCGCCAACCTGGCCGACTTCTATCTCAAGCGGCGCGAATTCACCACCGCACTGCGGCTCGCCCAGCAGGCGCTGCCGCTGGCACGCGAGTTGGACGACCCCTCCAGTGAGGCGCTGGCGCTGACCAACGCCGGCCTGGCCCAGATCGGCCTCGGCCGCGTCGACGAGGGCTCGGCCCGGGTGCGCCAGGCACTGCTGATGGCCGAACGCGCGGGCGACCTGCCGACCATGGCAGGCACACAAGGCGAGCTCGGTCACGCGCTGGAAAGCGCCGGCCGCCTGCCCGAGGCCTGGGCCGCCTATGTCGAGCACCGCCGACTGTCCGACGAGGTCTTCCAGCGCCAGCACCAGGAAGCCGTGCTCGAACTGCAGGAGGGCCAGGACGCCGAACGTCGCCAGCGTGAACTGACGGCGCTGGAGACCGAGAATGGCCTCAAGGAAGCGCAGCTGCTGGGACGTGAACTGCAGCAGCGGCTGTGGGTGCTGGGCCTGCTGGCCGGTGTGCTGCTGCTGGCCGTGGTGGCACTGCTGCTGCGCCGCATGCGCCAGAGCAATGCCCGCCTGCGCAGCAGCAACGCCGAGCTGCAGGCCGCGGGCGAACGCGACCCGCTCACCGGCCTGGCCAACCGCCGCCACTTCCAGGCCGTGATGCAGCAGACGGCGGCCGTGTCCTTCGAGGGTTCGCTGCTGCTCATCGACCTCGACCACTTCAAGCAGATCAACGACCGACACGGTCACGCCGCCGGCGACGCCGTGCTGGTGGCGATGGCGCAGCGCCTGCGCGCCGCGCTGCGCGAGGAAGACCTCACCGTGCGCTGGGGCGGCGAGGAGTTCCTCATCGTCGTGCGCAGCCTGCCGCCCGAACAGGTGGAGGCGCTGGCCGAACGCCTGCTCGCCACCATCGGCAGCCAGCCGGTGGGGCAGGGGCTCAGCGTGGTGCCCGTGACGGCGTCGATAGGCTTTGCCACCTTCCCGCTGCTGCCGGCGCGAGAACCCATTCCTTGGGAGCGGGCGGTCGACGTCGTCGACACCGCGCTCTACCTGGCCAAGGCGCATGGCCGCAATCGCGCCTACGGCGTGCGCGCACTGCGCGCCGAGGCCACCGCAGAGGGCGCAGCGGGCGCCGCGTCACCCCCGGCGCACGGCCTGGAGCACGCCTGGCGCGAAGGTCATGCCGAGCTGGCCCAGCTCAGCGGCCCACAGCCCGCGGCGTCCACCGCATGAGCGCCGCGAAGGTGTCGTGCCGCGCGCGACGGCGTTGCACCTTGAGCCTCGCCGCCTGGGCCTTTGCCGCCGGTGCCTGCGCTGGCGCGGCACTGGCGCAGGGCGCTCCGGCCTTGGCGCCGCCAACTGCGGCGCGGGGAGCAACGGACACCACGCCGAACGTCGGGGCGCTGGTCGCCGCCGACGCCGCGCTGGCGCACGCCCGCAAGGCCGACCTCGAGGGCGACACCACGGCGGTGCTCGGCGCCGCACGCACCGCGCTTGACGGTTACCTCGAACTCTGCACGGGGCGCAGCGACTGCGACTGGCGCAACACCTGGGAAGCGCGGCTGCTGCTGGCGCGTCACGACCTGCGGCGCGGCCTGAACAGCGCGGCATTCGAAAACGCGCAGGCGGCCGCCGAACTGGCACGCACGGCGGCCGACACCGCGCGCCAGGCGCTGGCGCTGGCCGTCAGCGCCGACCTCAGCGGCCTGCAGGGCGACAGCGGCGAGGAACAGCGCCTGCTGGCGCAGGCCTTGCGCATGGCGCGGCTGGACGGCGACGCCGAACTGCGCGGCCGCGTCAACCTGTACGAAACCAAGATCCTGCGCCGCCGCGGTGACCAGGGCGGTGCGCGCCGCAGCGCCGAAGCCGGGCTGGCGCTGGCCCGCCAGTCGGGCGAGCAACGCATGGTCGCCCTGCACCTGGTGAACCTGTCCGACGCGCTGGTCGCCGATGGGCAGCCCCACGCCGCGCTGCAGGCTGCCGAACAGGGGCTGCCGCTGGCTCGGAAGCTCGGCGACGGGCGCACCGAACGCGCACTGACGCACAACGCCGCGCTGGCCCGCATCGGCCTGGGCCAGATGCCGCAGGCGCAGCAGGTGCTGGAAGACCTGCTGGCCGCCTACCGTGCCAGCGGCGCCAGCGCCGACGAAGTGGTGGCGCTGCGCGAGTTCGCCGAGGCCTTCGCCGACTCCGGCAACCTGCCCGCAGCGCTGGCGCTCTTTCACCGCGAGCGTGAACTGGCCGCGCGCATCATGGCCGCCAACCGCGACGCCGCGCTGGCCGAACTGCGCCAGCGCCACGACCGCGAGGCGCAGCAGCGCCGCCTGGAACAGCTGGCCGGCGAGAGCCGGCTGATGAGCGCGCAACTCGAGAACCGCGCCGCGATGCAGCTGGTGTGGGCCGCCGGCGCCGCGGCGCTGCTGCTGGCCGTGACGCTGCTGGGGCTGATGGTGCGGCGTGTGCGCGACCTGAACCGGCGGCTCGAGCACAGCCAGGCCTTCCTGCGCGCGCAGAGCCACCGCGACCCGCTCACCGGCCTGGGCAACCGTCGCGGCCTGCACGAGGCCGCCGCCGCGCGCGGGCTCGACCTGCGCTTCGAGGGCGCGCTGCTGCTGGTCGACATCGACCACTTCAAGCACGTCAACGACGGCCACGGCCATGCCGCGGGCGACGTCGTGCTGGTCGAGGTGGCGCGCCGCCTGGCCGATGTGGTGCGCGCCGGCGACGTGCTGGTGCGCTGGGGCGGCGAAGAATTCCTGGTCTGCCTGCCGGGCGTCGACAGCGGTCACGCGCTGGCACTGGCCCAGCGCGTGCTGAAGGCCGTGGGCGGCGAACCCGTCACCCTGCCCGGCCCGGCGCCGCTGGCGCTGCGCGTCACCGCGTCGGTGGGCTACGGCTGCTTCCCGTTGCCGCCGGCGCGTCTGCCGCTGACGCTGGAACGTGCCATCAACCTGGCCGACATGGCGCTGTACACGGCCAAGAACCAGGGCCGCAACTGCGCCGTGGGCATCCGTCACGCACTGGCCGCCGACGCGGCTGGCCTGCATGCGCTGGAGCACGAATTCGACCAGGCGCGGCGCGACGGCCGCGTCGTGCTCGAGCACCTCGCCGGGCCGCCGGCCTCCGTGGCAGCGCCCGGGGCTGCAGACCTGCTGCAGCCCGCCGGAAGCCCGGCCGCTGCGCCGTGCGCGTGAAGTAAGGCAAATCCCGGTCGGCCGGCAGCAGGCCCCGGCCCGGGCCGCGACAATCGCGCCCCATGCCTTCCAACACCACCCTGCGCCACCGCCTGGCGCCCTGCCTGACCCTTGTCGCCGCAGCTGCCGCAGCCCAGCCCAGCCTTCCTGCCGCGCCGGCCGCCGTGGCGCCTGCCGCAGCTGCGTCTGCCTCCGCGTCCCCCCTTGTGCCCGCTGCCGTGGCCACACCCGCGCGCCCGGCCTCGGCGGCGGCCCCCGGCGCGACGCCGCAGCGCATCGAGATCACCGGCGGCCGCGAGAACGACACCGCGCAGCGCCGCAACGCCACGGCGGCGAAGATCGTCATCGGTCGCGAAGAGATCGACAAGTTCGGCGACGCCACCGTCGGCGAGGTGCTGCGCCGCCTGCCCGGCGTCACCACCCCCGGCGCGCCCGGCCGCGGCGGCCCGCCGCGACTGCGCGGGCTGGGCGGCGGCTTCACGCAGCTGCTCATCGACGGCCAGCCCATCCCGCGCGGCTTCAGCCTGGAAAGCCTGACGCCCGAGCAGGTGGAACGCATCGAGATCCTGCGCGCGCCCACCGCCGAGACCGGCGCGCGCGCCATCGCCGGCACCATCAACATCATCACGCGGGAAGGTTTCAGGCGGCGGCTGAACGACCTGCGCATCGGCTTCGGCGTCGAAAACGGCCAGGTCACCAAGGGCCTGAACTGGACCCACAACGACAGCGCCGGCCCGCTGACCTACAACGTCTCGGGCTCGCTCTTCAACCCGCGGCGCGAAAGCAGCAACCAGACGCGCACCACCGTCACCGACGCCGCCAGCGGCGCGTTGCTGGAGGACCGCACCGCCAGCAGCACCAGCAAGGACAAGCGCCTCGGCGCCAACCTCACCGGACGCCTGCAGTGGCGCCTGGGCGGCGAAGGCGGGACCGGGGGCGGCGGCGACATGCTGGCGCTGACACCTTCGATCTTCCACACCGAAGCCAGCAGCCGCAGCAGCTTCCGCCTCGACCAGGCGCTGCGCCGGCCCGGCACACCGGGCCTGTACGACTTTGGCAACGGCAGCGGCGAGAGCGCCTTCACCAACGCGCGCCTGACGGGCCAGTGGCGCCAGCGCCTGGGCGGCGTGCGCGCCGAGCTCAACGGCGGCGGCGGTGCCTGGCGTTCACGCAATCACTCGGTGCGCACCGAATTCAGCAGTGCCAGCGCGCAGCCACTGCGCACGCTGCAAGACAGCAGCCGCTCGCGCCAGAACTCGCTCGACCTCAAGCTCAAGCTCTCGGGCCTGGCCGGCGGCAGCGAAGCCGGCGGCGAACACAGCCTGGTGGCCGGCGCCGAGGTCGACGCGCAGCGCCGCACCGAATCGCGCACGTCGCTGCAGAACGGCGCACCGCTGCTGGCCGACTTCGGCGACAACCTGCAGGCCAGTTCGGTGCGCCTGGCGGCCTATGCGCAGGACGAATGGCAGCTGAACCCGAACTGGTCGGCGCATGCCGGCCTGCGCTGGGAAGGCATCAGCACGCGCGGCGACGCCGCCGTGGCCGGGGACGCGCGCCCCAGCAACCGCAGCAGCGTCTGGACGCCACTGCTGCACGCGGTCTGGAAGCCCGACCCCAAGGGCCGCGACCAGGTGCGCTTCAGCCTGACCCGCAGCTACCGCAGCCCCGACCTGGGCAACCTGATCGCGCGGCCGAACATCAACCGCGACTACGACCCGCTGCTGGGCCCCAACATCGAGACCGCGCCCGACAGCGCCGGCAACGCGCAGCTCAAGCCCGAGCTGGCCACCGGCATCGACATCGCGCTGGAGCGTTACCTTGACGCCGGCGGCGTGCTCAGCGCCAACGTCTTCCACCGCAACATCACGAACCTGATGCGCGGCGTCACCCAGCTCGAGAGCGTGAGCTGGAGCCCCTTTCCGCGCTACGTGCGGCGCATGCAGAACATCGGCGACGCCACCACCTCGGGGCTGGAACTCGAAGCCAAGTTCCGGCTCGACCAGCTGATCACCGGCGCCGGCCCGGTGGAGCTGCGCAGCAACCTGTCGCTTTACCGCAGCCAGGTGAAGAGCGTGCCCGGCCCCGACAACCGGCTCGACCAGCAGGCCAGGGCCAGCGCCAACCTCGGCGCCGACTACCGCCTGCGCGGCCTGCCGCTGACGCTGGGTGGCAACGTCAACTGGGTGCCCGGCACGACGACGCGCATCGACGCCGACCAGACCACGGCCACCAGCACCAAGGCGGTGTGGGACGCCTACGCGCTGTGGGCCTTCAGCCCGACCGTGGGCCTGCGCCTGCTGGGCAACAACCTGGTGCCGCGCGACTACACCAACACCACCGTCAACGACGCCGTGGTGGCCGGTGGCGCCACTGAGCGCACCACCGTGCGCGGCGGGGGCCCCAGCTACGTCAACCTGCAGCTGCGGCTGGAACTGAAGCTGTAGTGCGGCCGTGCGCGCGGCCGGCGCACTTCGCGGGCCCCGGGAAGGCCCCGGTGCGCGCCGACGTGGCACGGCGGCACACTGTGCGGCCTTACCCGCCACAGGACACGCCCCCATGACCACCCGCCGCCACCTGCTCGCCGCCGCCGCGCTGCCGCTGTTCCCGTTTGCCGCACGCGCCCAGGCCGGCTGGCCGACCAAGCCGGTGCGCATCGTCGTGCCCTTCGCCGCCGGCGGCACCACCGACATCCTGGCACGCGCGCTGGCGCCCGAGCTGCAGCGCGCCTTCGGCCAGCCCTTCGTCGTCGACAACAAACCCGGTGCCGGCGGCAACAACGGCGCCGCCGAAGTGGCCAAGGCCAGCGGCGACGGCTACACGCTGCTGATGGGCACGGTGGGCACACACGCCATCAACCCGTCGATCTACCCGAAGATGCCCTACGACCACGTAAAGGACTTCGCCCCCATCACGCTGGTGGCTGGCGTACCCAACGTGCTGGTGCTGAACCCGGCGTCGGCGCAGAAGTACGGCGTCAACACCGTCGTCGACCTGATCCGTGCCGCCAAGGCCAACCCGGGCAAGCTGAACGTGGCCAGCTCCGGCAACGGCACCAGCATCCATCTCGCCGCCGAGCTCTTCAAGAGCCTCACCGGCACCTTCATGCTGCACCTGCCCTACCGCGGCTCGGGCCCGGCGCTGATCGACCTGATGGCCGGCAACGTCGACCTGATGTTCGACAACCTGCCCAGCGCCATGCCGCACATCAAGAGCGGGCGGCTGAAGGCGCTGGCCGTCACCAGCGGCGTGCGTTCGGGCGCCATGCCCGAGCTGCCGACCATCGCCGAGGCCGGCGGCTCGCTGCTGCGCAACTACGAGGCCAGCTCTTGGTTCGGCTTGCTGGCGCCTGCCGGCACGCCGACCGACGTGGTGCTGCGGCTGCAGCAGGAAACCGCCAAGGCGATGGCCACCCCCGCCGTGAAGGACCGCCTGCTGGCCCAGGGCGCCAACCCCGGCGGCATGGCGCCGGCCGAGTTCGTGAAGTTCATCGACGCCGAGACGAGGAAGTGGGCAGTGGTGGTGAAGGCCTCGGGCGCGAAGATCGACTGAACTTCGGTTCGGCAGCGAACCGTCGGGGCGCGCGCTGCAGCGTATCTTGGGTCTGGGTCAGCCGCAGCCCGCGTGCTCCCTTCGACCGCGGGTGCTGTGGCACTCCTGCTCTCGAAAGGAACACCATGCGCCACCTCTTGCTGGCCCTGCCCCTGCTCGTCGGCCTGTGCATTCCGGCCCAGGCCCAGACCCAGTTCAGCATCGGCATCGAGATGCCGGGCATGAGCATCGGCATCAACATGCCTTCGTATCCGCAACTGCAGCGCGTGCCGGGCTACCCCGTCTACTACGCGCCGCAGGCGAGCGCCAACTACTTCTTCTACGACGGCGTCTACTGGGTCTTCGAGGGCGACGACTGGTACGCCAGCCACTGGTACAACGGCCCGTGGCGTCGCGTCGGGCGCGAGGCCGTGCCGCTCTTCGTGCTGCGCGTGCCGGTGCGCTACTACCGCCAGCCGCCCGGCTTCTTCCGCGGCTGGCGCGACGACGCACCGCCGCGCTGGGGTGAACACTGGGGCCGCGACTGGGAACGCAGCCGCCCGAACTGGGACCGCTGGGACCGCCGCCAGGCCCCCGCGCCCGCACCGCTGCCCACCTACCAGCAGAAGTACCCGCAAAGCCGCTACCCGCAGGGCGACGCGCAGCGCAGCATCCGCGGCGACCAGTACCGCTACCAGCCGCGCGAGCCGGTGGTGCGCCAGCAGTTTCTGCCACCCGTGCCACGCCAGGTGAGCCCGCCGCCGCGCCCGGTGCCGCGTCCCCCCGAACGTGCACGCCCCGAAGCCCCGCGGGAGCGCACCCCGGCCGCCGCGCCACCGCAGCGTGCACCCGCTGTCGCACCGCCGCCGCAGCGTGAACCCGACCGCGGGCGCAGCGACAGCAACCGCGGCAACAGGCCTGACGACGCAGGCAAACAGGGCCCCAGGAAGGCCGACAAGGACGACAGGAAGGACGACCGGAAGGACGACCGGAAGGACGACGGCGGCGGCCGCGGCCGGCCCTGACACACCGCCCGTGCCGGCCCGCGCCTCGGCGGGCTGGCATCATCCGCGGCTTCACGAGGAGCCCGACGGATGTGCGCCAGCAAAGTGGCCGAAGGCCAGCAACGCGGATGGATCATCCCCATCGGCGGTGCTGAAGACAAAGAGAACGCGCCACAGATCCTGCAGCGCTTCGTGCAGGTGGCCGGCGGCGGCCGGGCCGACATCGTCGTCATCCCCACGGCCAGCCAGATGCGCAGCACGGGGCCGCGCTACGAGCGCATCTTCAGCGAGCTGGGCGCGGGCCGCGTCACGGCGCTCGACTTCGACACCCGGCGCGACTGCGACGAACCCGGCCGCCTGCAGCGCCTGCAGCAGGCCACGGGCGTGTTCTTCACCGGCGGCAACCAGCTGCGCCTGTCCACGCTGATCGGCGGCACACCGGTGGCCAAGGCGGTGCGCCTGATGAACGCCGCCGGC
Source organism: Rubrivivax sp. (assembly GCA_030653505.1). Classification (GTDB taxonomy): domain Bacteria; phylum Pseudomonadota; class Gammaproteobacteria; order Burkholderiales; family Burkholderiaceae_C; genus Rubrivivax. Next base: position 33,559 of record JAURZK010000199.1, on the reverse strand, counting down.
ATCCCCGTGGCCGGCACCAGCGCCGGTGCGGCCTTCATCAGCGAACACATGATCGCCTTCGGCGACGAGGGCAGCACGCCCATCGCCGGCAGCGTGCGCCTGGCCGCGGGGCTGGGGCTGACCAACCGCTTCATCATCGACCAGCACTTCCGCCAGCGCGACCGCCTGGGCAGGCTGCTCACTGCGCTGGCCTACAACCCCTTCGCCGTGGGCATCGGGCTGGACGAGGACACGGCTGCGTTCATTGCACCGGACAACACCGTGCATGTCGAGGGTTCGGGCGGCATCACGGTCGTCGACGCCGCCGAGGTGCAGTTCAGCAGCATGGACACCGTGAGCGAAGGCCGGCCCGTCTGCCTGCTGGGCGTGAAGCTGCACATCCTGACCCAGGGCGCCACCTTCAACCTGCACACACGCCTGGCCGACGCCGGCACGCTGACGCAGCCCAAGACCTGAAGCCGGCTGCGGCTGCGTTCAACGCCCGCGCAGCACGTCCAGCGCCGCAGCGACGACGGCTTGCGCGTCCACCTCGAAGTGGCGGCGCAGCGCCTGGCGTGTGTCGCTGCGGCCGAAACCGTCGGTGCCCAGCGTCACCAGCTTGGCGTCGACGTACTCGGCGATCAGCTGCGGCCAGGCGCGCACGTAGTCGCTGGCGGCGACGACAGGCGCATCACCGGCCAGCAGCCGCGCGACGTGGCTCACGCGACGCGCCGCGCCCGGCGCTTCGGCGGACCTCGGCAGCGGCTGGCTGCGGTCGAGCCGCTGCAGTTCACGTGCCTCGCGCGCCAGTTCGCTGTAGCTGGTGGCGCTGAACACCTCGCAGGGGATGCCGTGCACGTCGGCCAGTTGCTGCGCGGCCTTCAGCACCTCGCGCAGGATGGCACCCGAGCCCAGCAGCCGCACACGCGGCGGGCCGGAGCCGAAGGCCTGCAGCCGGTACAGGCCCTGCAGCAGGTCGCCGTGCACATGCTCGGGCAGCGAGGGCATGGCCTGGTTCTCGTTCATCATCACGACGTAGTGGAACTCGTCGCGCTGCTGCACCAGCATGCGGTTCATCGCGTGGTCCAGGATCACCGCCAGTTCACCCGCATGTGCCGGGTCCCAGGCAATGCAGTTGGGCACCGTGCTGGCCACCAGCAGGCTGCTGCCGTCCTGGTGCTGCAGGCCTTCGCCGCCCAGCGTGGTGCGGCCCGCAGTGGCGCCGAAGAGGAAACCGCGCGCGCGCTGGTCGGCGGCGGCCCAGATCAGGTCGCCCACACGCTGGAAGCCGAACATCGAGTAGTAGATGTAGACCGGCAGCATGGGCAAGCCGTGCACCGCGTAGCTGGTGGCCGCGGCGATCCAGCTGCTGAGCGCGCCGGCCTCGTTGATGCCTTCCTCGAGCAGCTGGCCGTCCTTCGTCTCGCGGTAGTACAGCATGCTCTCGCGGTCTTCGGGTTCGTACTGCTGGCCCTCGGGCGCGTAGATGCCGATCTGGCGGAACAGGCTGGCCATGCCGAAGGTGCGCGCCTCGTCGGCGACGATGGGCACGATGCGCGGGCCCAGCGTGGGGTCCTTCAGCAGGTTGGCGAGGATCCGCACCGCGGCCATCGTGGTGCTCATCTCCTTGCCTTCGGCTTGCAGCGCGAAGGCGCCCCAGGCCGCCAGCGGCGGAACCGGCAGCACCGGCGCGCTGCCGTTGCGCAGCGGCAGCGGGCCGCCGAGTGTTTCGCGGCGCGCGCGCAGGTAACGCATCTCGGCGCCGTCTTCGGCGGGCTTGACGAAACGCAGCGCGGCCAGGTCTTTGTCGTTCAGGGGCAGCGCAAAGCGGTCGCGGAAGGCCTGCAGCGCCTGCAGGTCGAGCTTCTTGGCCTGGTGCGCCGTCATGCGGCTCTCGCCGACGCCGCCCATGCCGTAACCCTTCTTGGTCTTGGCCAGGATCACCGTGGGCCGGCCGGTGGTGGACTTCGCTTCGGCAAAGGCGGCGTAGAGCTTGCGGAAGTCGTGGCCGCCGCGCTTCAGGCCGTCGATCTCGGCCTCGCTCATGTGCGCCACCAGCTTCTGCACCTCGGGGTCCTGCCTGAAGAAGTGCTCGATGTTGTAGGCGCCGTCGTTGGCGCCCAGCGTCTGGTACTGGCCGTCGACGGTGCGGCTGAGCGCGCGCAGCAGCACGTGCTGGGTGTCGCGGGCGAAGAGCGCGTCCCACTCGCTGCCCCACAGCACCTTCACCACGTGCCAGCCGGCGCCGGTGAAGAGGGCCTCCAGCTCCTGGATGATCTGGCCGTTGCCGCGCACCGGGCCGTCCAGGCGCTGCAGGTTGCAGTTGACGATGAAGGTCAGGTTGTCGAGCCGCTCGCGTGCCGCCAGCGTGAGGCCGGCGATGGACTCGGGCTCGTCCATCTCGCCGTCGCCGAACACACCCCAGACATGGCGGGCGCCGCAGTCGAGCAGCCCGCGCGCCGTGAGGTAGCGCATGAACCGCGCCTGGTAGACGGCGTTGATCGGCCCCAGCCCCATGCTGCCGGTGGGGAACTGCCAGAAGTCGGGCATCAGCTGCGGGTGCGGGTAGCTGCACAGGCCGCCGGGGGCGTCGCCGCCGACTTCCTGCCGGATCTCCTGGCGGTAGCGCGCCAGCTGCCCTTCACTCAGCCGCCCTTCGAGAAAGGCGCGCGCATAGACGCCGGGTGCCGAGTGCGGCTGGAAGAAGACGAGGTCGCTGCGCTGGCCGTCTGCGCTGCCCCTGAAGAAGTGGTTGAAACCGACCTCGAAGATCTCGGCGGCGGACGCGTAGCTGGCGATGTGGCCGCCGAGCTCGCCATAGGCCTCGTTGGCGCGCGCCACCATGGCCAGCGCATTCCAGCGCATCAGCGCCGTCAGGCGTTCCTCGATGCGCAGGTCGCCGGGGTAGGCGCCCTGGCGTTCCAGGCCGATGCTGTTGCGGTAGGCCGAAAACGGCTGCATGTCGGGCACGATGCCCAGTTCCTGCGCCGCGGCGTGCAGCTGCTCGACGAGGAAGAGGCCGCGCCCGGGCCCGCCGGCGGCCACCGCGGCCTGCAGCGCGGCCAGCCACTCTCGGGTCTCTTCCGGGTCGGGGTCGGCGCCGGGCGGCGTGGGCTCGTGGGTGTTCATCGGGTGGGGTGGGACGTGTGCCGAACGTGCCGCGTCGCGACAGGGCACGGCGCACGAGTGCATTGTGGGCCGGCCTGCGGTGCCGCTACAGTGGGGAGAACTCCACGGGAGCACACCATGGTCACCTTGAACATTCAAACCACGGACGCCACGGGCGCGGGCGTCGTCGTCGAGATCTGGGAACGCGGCAGCGGCGGCCAGGCCGACGTGCAGGTCGAGACGCGCACGCTCGCCGACGGCCAGCCCGCGGCCGGTCTCGCCGTCGGCGCCACGCGTTACCTCGTCGTGCGTGAAGCCAGCGACAGCGACGCCAAGACCATAGACAACTGGTCGCAGACGCCACCGGCGCCGGGCGACGCCTGAAGCGCCCCGGCCGCGCTGGCATCATCGGGCGCGCGTCCGTCCGGGCGCCAACGCCCCCCAGGAGCCGGCCCGATGCGCATCGTCGAACGCAACGTCTATGTCGGGCCGTCGCTGTACGCACACTTCCCGGTCATCCGGCTGGTGCTCGACCTGGGGCCGCTGGAGGCCTGGCCCACCGGCCGGCTGGGCGCGGGCTACGTCGACGCGCTGATCGCCGCGCTGCCGGGTCTCCAAGAACACGGTTGCAGCTACGGCGAGCCCGGCGGCTTCATCCGCCGCATGCGCGGTGACGACAACGACCCCGAGGGCACCTGGCTCGGCCACGTGCTGGAACACGTGGCCATCGAACTGCAGAACGTTGCCGGCGAAGACGTCAGCTTCGGCAAGACACGCAGCCTGGATCCGGATGGCGGCCAGCCCGGTGTCTACACCGTGGTCTACGAGTACGAGCAGCGCGACGAGGGCATCGAGGCCGGCGAGCTGGCGCTGCAGCTGCTGTGTTCGCTGCTGCCGGCCGAGCTGCGCCCGCCCGAGGTGGTGCCGGACGACTGGCACTGGGCCGACGCGCGCGACGCCTTCATCCGCTACGCGCAGCGCCGCGCTCTCGGGCCCAGCACGGCGTCGCTGGTGAAGGCCGCCGTCGACCGCGACATCCCCTGGCTGCGGCTGAACGAGCAGAGCCTGATCCAGCTCGGCCACGGCCGCTTCCAGCAGCGCATCCAGGCCACGGTGACCGGTCGCACCAGCTACATCGCCGTGGAACTGGCGCAGGACAAGGAAGAGACCAACAAGATCCTGGCCAACTGCGGCCTGCCGGTGCCGAAGCAGGAACTGGTGCGCAGCGCCGACCGCGCGCTGCGTGCCGCAGAGCGCTTGGGCTTCCCGGTCGTCACCAAACCCCACAACGGCAACCACGGCCGCGGCATCTCCATCGGCCTGAAGACCGCGGACGAGGTGCGCGCCGGCTTCGACGCCGCTGCCGAGCACAGCAGCAGCGTCATCGTCGAGACCTACCTGCACGGCGACGACTACCGGCTGCTGGTGGTGGGCGGCGAGCTCATCGCCGCCACGAAGCGCACGCCCGGGCACGTGGTGGGCGACGGCGTGCATACCGTCAAGCAGCTCGTCGACACCGTGAACCTGGACCCGCGGCGCGGCATCGGCCACGAGAAGGTGATGACACGCATCGAGCTCGACGCACAGGCCGACATGATGCTCACGCGGCAGGGCCTCGCCGTCGACGGCGTTCCCGAGGCCGGCCGGCAGGTGCTGCTGCGCAGCACCGCGAACCTGTCGACCGGCGGCACGGCCGCGGACGTGACCGATGTCATCCACCCCGACAACCGCGAAATGGCGGTGCGCGCCGTCACCGCCATCGGCCTCGACGTGGGCGGCGTCGACTTCCTCTGCCCCGACATCACCGAGAGCTACAAGACCGTAGGCGGCGGCATCTGCGAGATCAACGCCGCCCCCGGCTTCCGCATGCACGTGGCACCCAGCGAAGGCACGCCGCGCGATGCCGCCGGCCCCGTCATCGACATGCTCTTCCCGCCCGGCACGGCCAGCCGTGTGCCGATCGCGGCCATCACCGGCACCAACGGCAAGACGACGACCAGCCGCATGCTGGCGCACATCACCAAGATGGCCGGGTTCACGCCCGGGCTGACGACGACCGACGGTGTCTACATCGACGGCCAGCGCACGGTGGAAGGCGACATGACCGGGCCCGTCGCCACACGCATGGTGCTGGCCGACCCGAAGATCGACATCGCGGTGCTGGAAGTGGCGCGCGGCGGTCTGCTGCGCGCCGGCATGGGCGTGCCCTTCGTCAACGTCGGCGCGGTGCTCAACGTGCAGAGCGACCACCTGGGCATGAAAGGCATCGACAGCCTGGAGCAGCTGGCCGAGGTCAAACGCATCGTCGTCGAGGTCGCCAAGGACTGCGCCGTGCTCAACGCCGACGACGACAACGTCATCCGCATGAGCGCGCACACCGACGCCAGGCACCTCTGCTACGTGACGATCAACCCGCAGCACACGGTGGTGCGCGAGCACATCCGCGCCGGCGGCCGCGCCTGCGCGCTGGAAGCCGGCGTCAACGGCCAGATGATCACGCTCTACGACAAGGGCCGGCACATCCCGCTGATGTGGACACACCTGATCCCGGCGACGCTGGAAGGCCGCGCCATGCACAACGTGAGCAACGCGATGTTCGCCGCCGCGCTGGCGTTCAGCCTCGACATCAAGCTCGACGCCATCCGCCAGGGGCTGCGCACCTTCGACACCACCTTCTACCAGGCACCGGGGCGCATGAACGTCTACGACGAGCACCCCTTCAAGGTCATCTTCGACTACGCGCACAACGCACATGCCGTCGGCGTGATGGCCGACCTGGCAGGAAGACTGGATGTGCATGGCCGGCGCATCGTGGTGGTGGCCGGGCCGGGCGACCGGCGCGACGAGGACATCCGCGACATCGCGCTGGCCGTGGCCGGGCGTTTCGACCACTACGTCTGCCGCCGCGACGACGGCCTGCGCGGGCGCGCACCCGACGAGGTGCCCTTGATGATCGCCGCCGTGCTGCGTGAGCAGGGCGTGCGCGAAGACCAGATCACGATCATCCCCGACGAGCAGGAAGCGATCGACTTCGCGCTGCGCATGGGCCGGTTCGGCGACCTGCTGCTGGTGTTTGCCGACGCGCTGACGCGCAGCTGGAAGCAGGTGACGAAGTTCAGGCCCGAAGCCGCGGCCACGCCTGCGGCCACCTTGCCCGCCAGCGCGCCTGCCAGCACGCTGGCCGAACACGGCGAACGCGCCGACCCTGCGCCCACGCTCGCGCCGTCCGACGACGGCGCGCTGCTGGCCAGCGGCTTCGTGCGCGACGAGCGTGGGTTGCGCTTCGTCGACGAGGCGGCGGACTGAACGCGCCGCCAGGGTGTGCCGCATGAGCGCCGACGATGAGCCCGAGGCCCCGCAGGCCTTCGACGATTCCCGCCGTCTGCCTGGCCCCAACCGCTGGTACGGCAGCCCCGCCGTCGAACTGACGGCGCTGACCACTGCAGCGCAGGACGAGACGGCGCTGGCGGCCTGGGCGCAGCGTGTGCGCAGTCTGTGCGCTGCACTCCACTGGCCCGAAGCACAGCCGCAGGCACAGCGCCACGGTGCCAGCGCCACACTCGCCTTCGCCGCGCCAGAGGACATGCTCTTCACCGCGACCGAAGTCAACGAGTGGGCCTGGGAACGCGCCGCTGCAGCGCACGGTGCACTCGCCGACGAAGGCGTGGCGCCGACACAGCCCGACAGCGACGACCTGCCGGCAATGGCCGCGCACTTCGGCCGCCGCGCGGCAGACGAACGTTCGCGTCCGCTGGCGCGCCTGAAGGCCGCAGCCGCGGCCCGCGGCGTGCCGGTGTTCGTTGACGACGACAGCGTCTCGCTCGGCGCCGGCACCGGCAGCCGCGGCTGGCCGCGCGCCGCGCTGCCCTTGCCGATGGACGTGCCCTGGGCGGCGCTGCACGACGTCACCACCGTGCTGGTGACGGGCAGCAATGGCAAGACCACGGTGACGCGCCTGCTCGCCGCCATGGCCGCGGCCGCCGGCCGCGTGGCCGGCAGCTGCAGCACCGAAGGCGTGGTGGTCGCTGGGCGCACCGTACTGGCAGGCGACTACGCCGGCCCCGCCGGCGCTCGCGCCGTGCTGCGCCACCCTGCCGTGCAACTCGCGGTGCTGGAAACGGCGCGCGGCGGCATCCTGCGGCGCGGCCTGGCGGTGCGCCGCGTCGATGCGGCCGTGGTCACCAACGTCAGCGCCGACCACCTGGGCGAGTACGGTGTGCACGACGTCGAGGACATCGCCCGCGCCAAGCTGGTGGTGGCGCGCGCACTGGTGTTGGCGGGCCGCCGTGACGGCCCCACCGGCACGCTGGTGCTCGACGGCGGCGACGCCGTGCTGATGGACGTGGCTGCGCGCACGCCCCACGTGTGCGCGCTGCGCGATGCCGGCCACCTGGCGCTCTTCGCGCCCGCACACGACCACCCGGCGCTGCAGGCCTTGCAGGCCACGGGCGGCAGCACCTGCGGCGTGCATGGCGGGCGGCTGCTGTGGACACACGGCGGCGTGCAGCATGACTTCGGTCCCGTGGCCCACATGCCGCTGACCCTGGGCGGCGCGGCCGGCTACAACGCCCTGAACATCGCCGCCGCGGTGCTGGCGGCCGCAGCGGCCGGGCTCTCGACGGACGCCGTGCGGCACACGCTGATGAATTTCGGCGCGCAGCCGCAGGACAACCCCGGCCGCCTGGAACGCTGGTCACACCACGGCGCCACGGTGCTGGTGGACTACGCGCACAACCCCGACGGCCTGGCCCAGCTGCTGGGCGTGGCGCGTGCATTGCAGACGCAGCGCCAGGGCCGGCTGGGGCTGTTGCTGGGCCAGGCCGGCAACCGCGACAACGGGGCCATCGCCGCGCTCGCACGCACCGCGGCCGCCGCCGCACCCGACTACGTCGTGCTCAAGGAACTGCCGGCGATGCTGCGCGGCCGCGCCCCCGGGGAGGTGCCGGCGTTGCTGGAAGCGACCCTGCGCGCCGCCGGCGTGGCACCAGAGCGCATCCGGCACGACGGCGACGAAGCCGGCGCAGCGCGTGCGTTGCTGGCATGGGCCCGGCCCGGCGACGTGGTGGTGCTGCCAGTGCACACCGCGGCCGTGCGGCAGGCTCTGGCACAGCAACTGGAGGCTGGTTGAGCGTCCGCAACGCGCTGCACGTCCGCGCGGCGCCTGATGCGGGGAAGCAGATGCCGTGGCGCTCTCGCCGACACGGCCAGCCTCCTGATGGCACCCGGCACACCGAACCGTAACCCCCGCGCCCGGCGCCCGGACGGCAGGGCCGCAGCGCAGGTCCTTGTGCGCCTGTCGCCAGAGGGCGTGGCCGTTGCCGCCGGCCTGCTGGCGCTGGCCGTCGGCGCGCTGGTCTACCTGGCCGACCGTGACCCGGCGCACGTCATGGCGTTGCCCGCGTTCGCGGTGCTGGCCACCGGGCCGCTCTTCGGCGCGGCGGCCGACTGGCTGCCCAGCTTCGTGCACGCCTTCGCTTTCAGCCTGTTCACCGCCGCGGCGTGGCCGCGCGCCCTTCGGCCGGCCTACGGCGCCTGTGTCTTCTGGTGGGCCGTCGACCTGGCCTTCGAAGCCGCGCAGCACCCGCCGTGGCGCGCCGCGCTGGCCCGGGCGCTGCCCTCGGGCCTCGACACCCTCGCCCCGGCGAACTGGGTGGCGCGCTATGCCCAGCAGGGCCGCTTCGACCCGATGGACGTGCTCGCCATCACCGCCGGCGCGCTGGCCGCCGCCGGCCTGCTCTATTGCGTCCATCAGCTTCGGGAGACACCCCATGCGTGCTGACACCCCCGTCCCTCGCCACCTGACCTGGCGCCGTCTCGCCTGGCTGGGCATCATCACCGTGGTGGGCCTGGCCGCCATCGTCGGCAGCGGCGGCGGCGCGGTGGGTTTTCCGCCCTGCGGGCCACCACTGTGTGGTGGCGGGCCGCTACCGCCGCCGGCGGTCGTGCGCCTGATGCCGGCGGACGTCACCGCGCAGGTCGGCGCGTCGGCGACCTTCGTTGCCGAAGTTCAGAACATCGATGCGCCCAGCTACAGGTGGCGGCGCTCGAACGACGGCGGCACCACCTACACCGAGCTGCCCGGCGCCACCGGCAACCGCCTCACGCTGACCGCCGTCAACCTGGGCGACCACGGCGCGCGCCTGCAGGTGCAGGTGTCGTCCGGCGGGGTGCTGTACGCGCAGGCCTCTGGCCAACTGTATGTCTCGGCGACACCGGGCATCGTCTTCACCGACGGTGAGTTCCTGCCAGCCGACTGGACGTTCTCACCCGTGCTCGGGCCGGCACCGGCGCCGGCGGCGTCCAGCGCCGAACGCGTGGCCACCGGTGGCAACCCGGACGCGTGGTGGCGCATGCAGGTGCAGGTACCTGCGGGCGCCGGCTCGACGCGCCTGAGCTTCCTGTCGACGGCCGCCGTCTACGACCCGCGCCAGCAAGGCGCCATCGCCGCCATCGACTACGCCGAAGACTGCAACGCCGTGCTGGCCAGCGACACCGCCTACACCGAGTCGTGGCTGGCGCTGGAGCAGGCGGGCCGGCACTACGTGGCCAACGCCAGGGGCAGCATCCCGATCTGCGTGCTCGCCGGCTGGCGCCCGGTGGCCTCTCTGGGTCGGCTGGTGGAGCGCGACTTCACCTTCGTCGCCGGTCCGGCCTGCGTGGCGGGCGAAGCCTGCCCGGACTTCGCGGCCGCCGCGCTGCCGCTGCGCTTCGGGTTTGCGCGGCAGTCCTACGCCGCGCCAGGGCAGACGGTGCCGCACGGCATCGACAACTGGCGGGTCACGGTCTGGCGGCGCTGAGTCTGGACATGAGGCTCCGCAAGGAGCCGGACGCCTGACGAAGGTCCGGCGCCGACTCACTCGCCGGGCCCGAAGCCCGTGCCGGTCACGCCGCGGGCGCGACGATGGCGCCCTTGATCTGGTGCCGTTCCAGCGCCTGCGCAACGAAGCCGCTGGCCTTCATGCGTTCGACGAAGGCGCGCAGGTACTGCTGTGCCGCTTCGCCGCGGTTGGCCTGCACGCCCATGGCCTGCTCGATGACCATGAAGCGGCCGGGCAGCAGGCGCAGGCCGCCCAGGCGCGCGGCATCGGCTTGCAACTGCTGCTTGACACCTGCGGCGACGTCGGCCTTCTCGGCCAGGAAGGTATCGACCACGGCCGGCGAGGTCGGCGCGCGCAGGATGGTGGCGCCCTTCAGTTCCCGCGACAGGAAAAGATCGTAGGCACTGCCCTTGCCGACCATCACCGTGGTGCCGGCGCGGTCGACCTGCTGGTTGTCCGTCAGCGGCGAGGCGTTGCGCACGAGGTAGGCGCCCTCGATCTGCACGTAGGCGGCGCTGAAGCGCACGCCTTCACCGCGCTTGGGGTCGATGGCGAAGAAGCCGATGTCGGCATCGCCCGAGGTGACCGCCACCACCGACTTGGCGGCGGCGTCGAAGACCTTGAGCTCGATGCCCACGCCCAGCTCGGCGGCCAGGGCCCACGCCAGGTCGACCGACACGCCTTCGGCTTGGCCCGAGCTGGCGTTGCGGCGCGCCAGGATGGGGTTGCCCAGGTTGATGGACGCACGCAGCTTGCCGCTGGGGGCAAAGGCGGCGACGAGTTCGGGCGCAGGGCGGGGCGTCTGTGTGGGGTTCATCGAGCAGGCCGTGAGGGTGAGCGCCGCGACGCCAAGTCCGGCGAACAGCTTGCGGCGGGTCAAACGTCGGGAGGGCGTGGGGACCATGTGTGCAGTGTAGGCCGCAGAATTGCGGCCACCGGCGCGCCACGGCGCCGGAGTCGCTCGCCGCACCACAGCCTAAGCCCGCCACCGCAGCCCATGCTCTCGCCCCTGCCCCCCGCCCTGCGCGGCATCGTCGCCGGCACCTTGCTGGCGCTCAGCACCACGGTGCTCACGCTGGCCATGTTCCTGCCCGCGCTGCTCAAGCTGCTGCTGCCCTTCGAGGCCGTGCGCCGCGTCTGCGACCGCGCGCTCATCGCGCTGGCCGCGGCCTGGGTGGCCATCAACAACGGCTGGATCGTCGCCGTGCGCGACGCCGGCACGCCAGACTGGGACGTGCAGGGCCTGCAAGGGCTGGACCGGCGCGGCTGGTACCTCGTCAGCAGCAACCACCAGAGCTGGGTCGACATCCTGGTGCTGCAGCGCATCTTCCACGGCCGCATCCCCTTCCTGAAGTTCTTCCTGAAGAAGGAGCTGATGTGGGTGCCGGTAATCGGCCTGGCCTGGTGGGCGCTGGACTTCCCGTTCATGAAACGCGGCAAGGGCGCGGGTGCACGCCACAGCGACCTGGCCACGACACGCGCGGCGTGCCAGAAGTTCAAGCGCATCCCGACTTCGGTCATCAACTTCGTCGAGGGCACACGTTTCACGCCGGCCAAACACGCCACGCAGCGCAGCCCCTACACGCACCTGCTGAAGCCCAAGATCGGCGGCCTGGGCATCGCGCTGGCGACGATGGGCGAGATGTTCACCGCGCTGCTCGACGTGACCATCGTCTACCCCGACGGCACGCCCACCTTCACCCACCTGCTGACGGGGCGCATCGGCCGCGTGCTGGTGCGCGTGCAGGCGCGGCCCATCCCCAGCGATGTGCTGGGCGGCGACCCGCTGGGCGACAAGGCCTACCGCGAGCGCCTGTCGACCTGGGTCGACACGCAGTGGCACGAGAAGGACGCACTGATCACGCAGCTGCGCAGCTGAGGCCGGCTGCTGCCGGCTGCTGCCGGCGCCTTCACTCGAAGGGGTAAGACACACCGAGGCGGGCGCGCAGCGTGTCGATCCACGCCACCAGTCCCAGGGTCTCGGCATGCGGCAGGCGCGGGCTTTCGATGCGGCCAGCGCGCACGCAGTGCATCAGCTCCTCGATCTCTTCCTCGAAGCCGTTGATGCGGTGTGCGGCGTGCAGCGTCTGGTCGGGCTGGCCGGGCCGCGCCAGCACGGCGGTGGTCGCACCCCAGAAGGGCGCCGCCACCGTGATCGTGCCCACGCTGCCATGGATGCGCAGCGTGTTGTCGGCGTGGCCATCGAAGGCGCACACGAACTGCGAGCTGACGCCGCCGGGGAATTCGAGCAGGGCGGCCACACGCTGATCGACGCCGCTGGCCACCAGCACGCCGGCGCAGTGCATGGCGGTCGGTTCGGGGCAGGTGCCGGGGCTGGCCTCCAGCACCCAGCGCGTCATGGCCAGGTTGTAGATGCCGATGTCCAGCAGCGTGCCGCCGGCCAGCGCGGGGTCGAAGAGGCGGCTTTCGGGTGCGTAGGGCACGGCAAAGCAGAAGCTCGATTGCAGCGCCTGAACGGTGCCGATGGCACCCTCGTCGAGCCAGCGCCGCACGCCGGTGTACAGGGGCAGCAGGCGCGTCCACAGCGCCTCCATCAGGAAGACGCGGCGTTCGCGCGACAGCGCCACCAGTTCACGCGCCTGGGCCAGCGTGGGCGCCAGCGGCTTTTCACACAGCACCGGCTTGCCGGCCTCCAGGCAGCGGCGCACACACGCGGCGTGGCTGGCATGCGGTGTGGCGACGTAGACGGCGTCGACGCGCGGGTCGGCCAGCAGCGTGTCCAGGTCGGTGTCGACACGCACCGGCGCGGCCGCTTCGCGTTGCCAGCGCTGCGCAAACGCGGCCGCACGTTCGACGTCGCGCCCGTGGACGCAGCGCAGGTGCGTGGCCGGCAGCGCCGCCAGCGCCTCAGCGAAGCGGTGGGCGATGCGGCCGGGGCCGATGATGGCCCAGGCAAAGTCGGTGCTCGGCGCGCGGTCCATGGTGGAGCCGGCTGCGCGGGTTTTCAGCTGCTGCGACCCAGCGCGCCCGGCAGCCGCGCCAGCATCGGCGTGACCACCGGCACCGTCAGCATCGTGCTGGCCACCGCCATCAGCAGCAGCGCGGTGAAGGTGTCGGCAGTGATCACCTGCTTGTCCAGCAGCACGTTGGCGAAGATGATCATGATCAGCGCCTTGGTCTGCAGCAGCCAGCCGATGAGACTGGCCTCGCCCGCGGGCCAGCGCAGGATGCGGCCGGCCAGGTGCACGCCGATCAGCTTGCCGGCCACGCTGGCCGCCAGCAGCGCCGCCGCGGCGACGAAGACCAGCGCCCCGCCCAGCGCCCATTCGGTACGCAGCCCCGTGCTGAGGAAGAACACCGGCATCAGCACCAGCAGCACGTGGTGGCGCAGCAGGTCCATGCGCGCCTGATCGAACCAGTGGCCGTCGAGCACCGCGCCGGCCAGGAAGGCGCCCACCATGTAGTGCAGCCCGGCCCAGTCGGCCGCCAGCGCGCACGCCGCCAGCCACACCAGCGCCAGGTACCAGCGGTCGGCTTCGGGCACACGCCGCATCAGCTGGCGGAAGGCCCAGGCGACGAGCGCGAACACGACGAGGAAACCCGCCTGCCGGCCGACACGTTCCCAGTCCATCAGGATGAGCGCCAGCACGCCCCAGATGGCGATGTCGTCCAGGCTGGCGTAGCGAAGGATGCGCTGGCCCAGCGGCCGACGCAGGATGTCGAGCTTCTCCAGGAAGAGGATGAGGATGGGCAACGCCGTCACCGCGCAGGCCATGCCCACGCCCAGCACGAACTGCCAGGGCCGTGCATCCGGGCCCATCCAGCCCGAAGAGACCGCCAGCATCGCCAGCGCCGCGCCGCAGCCGAAGACCAGCGGCATGCCCAGCGCCAGGCCGGCGGTGATGCCACTTTCGCGCCGGTGCCGCCAGGCCGCGGCGAGGTCGAGTTCGATGCCGGCGATGAAGACGAAGAGCATCACCGCCCACGAGGCGATGCCGGTCAGCGCCTGGATGACCGCGGGCGTGAAGACGAAGCCGTAGACCTCGGGCAGCGCCACGCCCAGAACGCCGGGGCCGAGCAGGATGCCGGCGACGATCTGCACCACGACCAGCGGCGCCCAGTGCTCGGTGCGCCCCAGCCGCCACGCCAGCCAGGGCAGCGTGAAGACGACGAGCATCGCGATGAGGAAACGTTCGGTGGTGTTCATGGGCTGCACTGGCGGCCGGCGAATCTAACCCACGCGCCGTTGGGGGCCGGCGCGGCGGCTATCGTCGGGTATCGGGGCGCCCCGGGCGCGCATGCAAGGACAGCACATGAACAGGACCGTCGGCATCATCGGCACCGGCTGGGTCGGCACCAGCGTGGCCATCTCGACACTGCACTCCGGCGCAGCCGACGAGCTGTGGCTGCACGACCTGAACGGCGCCGTGGCCGAGGGCGAGGCCATGGACCTGACCCACGGCGCCGCCTTCTACCCCGACTGCCAGGTGCGCACCGCCAGCATCGCCGAGATGCGCCAGGCCCACGTGGTGGTGGTGGCCGCCGGCCGCGGCGGACGGCCTGACGAAACGCGGCTGGACCTGCTGCGCGACAACGCACGCATCATCACCGCCATCGGCCATCAGCTGGCCGGCGTCGGCGGCACCATCGTGATGGTGACCAACCCGGTGGACGTGCTGACGGGCGTGATGCAGCACGCCAGCGGCCTGCCGCCCGAACGTGTGCTGGGCACCGGCACCATGCTCGACACCGCGCGGCTGCGCCAGGTGCTGGGCCGCGAGCTGGGCGTGGCGGCGCAGTCCATCCACGCCCAGGTGGTGGGTGAACACGGCGACTCTGAAGTGGTGCTGTGGTCGGGCGCGCAGGTCGGCGGCGTGCCTGTGCGGCAGTGGCCCGGCTGGACCAGCGAAACCGAGACGCGGCTGGCCACCGAGGTGCGGCACGCGGCCTACGAGGTCATCCAGCGCAAGGGCGCCACCAACCACGCCATCGGCCTGGTGACGGCCGCACTGCTGCGTTGCATGCTGCGCGGCGAGCGGCGTGTGCTCACCGTGTCGCGCATGCAGCAGGGCGCCTGCGGGCTGGAAGGCGTGGCGCTGTCGCTGCCCACCATCGTCGGCGACGGCGGCGGCACGCAGGTGCTGGTGCCGCACATGGACGAGGCCGAGGTCGCGTCGCTGGCGCGCTCGGCGCAGGTGCTGCACGACGCGGCGGCGTCGCTGGGCGCGTAGTCCAGCATTGCGGCCGCGGCTTGGCGGCCCGTCAGGGCAAGCTCATGCCGGCATGGTGTCCCAGGGTGCGGCTTCGTCTGCCGCTGCGCCCGGCGCGGGCGTCGCCAGCGACGGCGTCAGGGTGGCGGCCGCACGCTCCTGCACGCCGCCCAGCGCCGCCACCAGGTCGGGGATCAGCAGCCGCAGCTCGCCGGTGAAGAGCGCCACGTCGGCGTCGAAGCCGCCTTCGTCCTTCGTCGACGAAGACACGCCTTCCAGCACCACGTCGAGCAGCTTGATCTTCTTCAGCGTCAGCGCCTCGGTGAGCACGAAGCTCACGCGGTCGCCCCAAGTCAGTGCCAGCTGCGTGGGCAGCTTGCCCTGCTTGATGTGTTCGCCGACCTCGTCGATGTCGAGCGTGTGGCGCGCGTAGCGCACGCTGGCCTTCTCGGTGTCGGGCTGCTTGAGTTCACACTCGCGGTCGATGGCAAAACCCGCGGGCGCGTCCTTCTCGGCCAGCCAGGTCGACATCGCGGTGGCCGGTGACAAGGCCGTCTGCACCAGCGACAGCTTGCAGCCGCCGCCCAGCAGTTCGAGCAGCCTCGTCACCAGTGCGTCGGCCTTCTTCACGCTGCCGGCGCCCACCACCAGCCACTGCGCCTTCGGGTCGACCCAGACCAGCGTGTCGCTGCGTTTGGGAAAGGCGCGCGGCAGCAACGCGTGGATGACCTCTTCCTTCAGTTCCTTGACGATCTTGCCCCTGGGGCGGCGGCCGGTGTCCTTCTCGATGGTGTCGAGCTTGGCCTGCACCTCGGTCTTCACGACGCTGCCGGGCACGGCCTTGGTCTCGGTGGCCAGCTTCAGGATGAGCTGGCCGCCGACGCTTTCGACCATCGCGCCATGGGCTTCGCCCCTGGGCTCCACCCAGCCTATCGATTCGGGCTGGCTGGCGCCGCATTCGACGAAGCGTGCCCCCTGCAGGCGGGCTTCAATCTGTGAGAGCGGGGGCTGGGCCCAGTGTTCGATGCGGTAGACGAGGGCGTTCTTGAACATGGTGGCTCGTGGGGGTGGGGCGGGCATTATGCGGGG
This sequence comes from Rubrivivax sp., assembly GCA_030653505.1. Taxonomy (GTDB): domain Bacteria; phylum Pseudomonadota; class Gammaproteobacteria; order Burkholderiales; family Burkholderiaceae_C; genus Rubrivivax. The sequence goes on along the minus strand of JAURZK010000199.1, from coordinate 17,394 downwards.
CGGGCCACCGCACCGACGGGCCTGAAGTACGCTAGCGCGTCGCTGCTCCGGACGCGGAAAAATGAGGACATCCGCATGTCCGAACCTGCGGTTGAACTTCACCGTGTCCTGCGCAGCCCGCCGGAGGAGGTCTGACGCGCCACCCCCTGGAACGCACCATGCCCGAACCTTCGCGATCACCGCCGCCCGGCCTCGTGCTCAGGCCCGCATCTGTGCCCGACGCGCTCTGCCTGTCCGTGCTGGCCACGCAGGTCTTTCTCGACACCTACGCCACCCGAGGCATCCGCCCGGCCATCGCACGCGAGGTCTCGTCGGCGTATGCCGAGCCGGCGTTCGCCCGCGCCATCGCCGACGACAGAACACGGCTGTGCGTGGCCGAACTGGACGGGCACTTGATCGGCTTTGCGCAGGTGACGGTCGGTGCGACGCAGGAACGGGTTCCTGGGGACGCGCCATCGGAACTGCTGCGGCTGTACGTGCAGGAGCCCTTCACCGGCAAGCAGGTCGGCACACGGCTGCTGGCCGAGGCAGAGCGCCTGGCCGCCGCGGCAGGTTCGCAGGTGCTGTGGCTGACACCCTGGGTACACAACCACCGCGCGCTGGCCTTCTACGCGCGTCGCGGCTACGAGGACCTGGGCCGCACCTGGTTTACCTTCGAAGGCGAGTCACACGAGAACCGGGTCTACGCCAAGGCCCTGCTTCCCTGAGGTCTCACGCACCCCTTGCCGTTTTCCCCATGCACATCGAACTCGACGATCTCTCGCGCCCCGAGATCCATGCCCTGCTCGACGAGCATCTGCACAGCATGTCGGCGCTATCGCCGCCCGAGAGCGTGCACGCGCTGCCGCTCGACGGCCTGCGCCGGCCCGATGTCACCTTCTGGTCGGCCTGGGACGGCAATGTCCTGCTCGGCTGCGGCGCGCTGAAGGAACTGCGCCCGCGCCATGGCGAGGTGAAGTCCATGCGCACGCCCACCGCACTGCGCCGCCGCGGCGCTGGCCGCGCCCTGCTGGCCCACATCGTCGAGACCGCGAAGGCACGCGGCTACGAACGCCTGAGCCTGGAGACCGGCGCGATGGCAGCCTTCCAGCCTGCCCAGCGGCTCTACCTGAGCTTCGGCTTCGAGTACTGCGGGCCTTTCGGCGACTACCGCGAAGACCCGAACAGTGTCTTCATGACGCTGCGCCTGGCGCCCCTTTCCGCCACTGACTTCGGTTGCTAGGATAGGCGCGCGTCGCGCCACCCGTGAACGGAGGACAGCCATGAAACATGCCCTGCTGCTCTGCCTGCTGGTGCCCACCCTGGCGCTCGCCCAGCCCACGCTGCAGACCGAGTTCCCGAAGACGGCCAAGCCGCTGGAGTCCGAAGCGCTGAAGAAGCTGCTGACGGGCCGCACCTTCCTGATTTCGCAGGCCGCGGGTTCCGAGATGCGGCTGCAGTACCGCGACACCTACGCCTACATCAACATCGGCAACCGCAGCGACTCGGGCAAGTGGCGTGTCGAAGGCTCTGCGGCCTGCATCGACTGGCAGGTCTTCCCGGCCGCCTGCTCCGAGGTCCGTGTCGACGGTGAGCTCATCTACACCAAACGCGCCAGCAACGGCGAAGTGGTCGTCATGCGGCCCAACTGAAGCGGCGCGCCGCGCTCGTCTACACCAGGGAATGCAAAGCCGCCGCCGGTCCAGCCTGTGCGCCAGCGCCGCCTAGGCGGCGAGGTGGGCGGCGTCGTGGGCCGCTGCGCGGCGGCGGGCCTCGGTGCGTCGGCTTCAGCCCAACAGCGCGCCGTGCACGCTGCCCATCGCGGCGGCCAGCCGCGCGTCGGCCTCGGCGGCGTCGATACCCGCTCTCAGCATCACGATGGCTGTCTTCACGCTCGAACCGCAGGCTGCCAGCGCCACCCGTGCGTCGGCCTCGCTGGCGCCGCTGGCCTGCATGGTCAGGCGCAGCGCACGCTGCACGAGCTTGGCATTGCTGGCGCGCACGTCGACCATCAGGTTGCCGTAGACCTTGTGCAGCTTCACCATCACGGCGCTACTGAAGGTGTTGAGCGCGATCTTCTGCGCCGTGCCGGCCTTCAGGCGTGTGCTGCCGCCGATGACTTCGGGCCCGGTGTCGAGCAGCACGGCCACCTCGCAGGCCGCCAGCAGCGGCGCGCCGGGGTTGTTGGCGAAACCCACCGTCAGCGCACCCGCGGCACGCGCGGCCTCGGCGGCGGCGACGGCGTATGGCGTGCTGCCGGAAGCGGCGAGCACCAGCACCACGTCCTTGTCCCCCACGCCGGCCGCGGCGATGTCGCCCGCGCCCTGGTCGCGGCTGTCCTCGGCGCCTTCGACGGCGCGGTAGAGCGCACGCTCGCCGCCGGCCAGCAGTGCGAGTGCACGTTCGGATGGCCACGAGAAGGTGGGGTTGAGCTCGACACTGTCGAGCAGCCCCAGCCGACCGCTGGTGCCGGCGCCGACGTAGACCAGCCGCCCGCCCGCGGCCAGGCGGGGCGCAGCGGCGTCCACCGCCATCGCCAGCGCAGCGCCCGCGGCGCGCACGGCGGCAGCGGCGCCGGCCTGGTCGGCGGCCAGCGCATCGACGAGCGCGGCGGTGGTGTAGCGGTCGAGCGCCGCGTGCTCGGGGTGCGGCTGCTCGGTCTTCAGCGGTGGCTTCGAAGGCAGGGATGAGGTCATGGCGGACTCAGTGTCGTGTCCAGATGGATGAGCGCGCGCGGGCCGAGCTGGCCGACACGGTCGACGCCCTGCACCCACAGCAGGTCGGCGCCCGCGGGATCGATGTCCTGAGCCCCGGGCGGCAGCGCGGTGAAGAGCCAGCGGGGTGGCGTGCCCGCTTGGCGCCGCCACACGGCCCAGCGCACCGGCGCGGCACCGGCCACCGCGGGTTCGATGCGCACACGCCCGTTCTGCCGCCGCAGCCCCGCCACGCCGACGGCCGGCGCGTTCAGCCAGGGCGTCGCGGGCACCAGCGCCGGCTGCGCGTAGGCGCCGCGGGCCAGCGTCGTGGCCAGGCCTTCGCGGTCCTGATGCAGCGCGATCAGGCTGAAGTGGATGTGGCCAGTGGCACCCAGCGGCCCGTAGGCGCCCGGCCCGGCGCGGCTGCGCAGCATGTCCACCTGGTCCGCCACTTCACGCGCCGGCCAGGGTGTGCTGGGTGCGCCCACCTTGCTGGTGAACAGCCCCGGCCAGACATGGCGCTGCAGCGGGTTCTGGGCGAGCCAGTAGTCCAGCAGCACGGGGAACTGCTGGCCTTCACGCATGATGGGCCAGTAGAGCTGCGGCGCCCAGTAGTCGAGCCAGCCGTTTTCGAGCCAGCGTTCGGCGTCGGCGTAGAGCTTGTCGAACTGGCTGAAGCCGGTGATGCCCGCAGGCCGCCGGTCGGGCCGCGGCAGGCCGAAGGGGCTGATGCCGAAGCGCACCCAGGGTTTCACTTCGCGCACCGTGCGCTGCAGTGCCTGCACGAACTGGTCGACCTGCGCGCGCCGCCAGTCGTCGCGGCTGAGCACCCCGCCGCTGCGCTGGTAACGCGCCCAGGCTTCGTCGTCGGGAAAGGGCAACTCGGGCCCCGGCGGGCCGCCAGGCGGGGCCGGGGGTGATCCCGGCAGCGGCAGCGGATAGGGGTAGAAGTAGTCGTCGATGTGCACGCCGTCGATGTCGTAGCGGCGCAGCACGTCGGCCACCACGGCCAGGGTGTGCGCGGCCGCAGCGGGTTCGGCGGGGTCCATCCACAACATGTCGCCGTAGGCCTTCACCACGCCGGGCAGGCGCTGGCCGATGTGCGGTGCCACCAGCGGGCTCTTCGCCGTGCTGTGGCGGGCGCGGTAGGGGTTGAACCAGGCGTGCAGTTCCATGCCGCGGCGGTGCGCCTCGGCGACCCAGAAGGCCAGCGGGTCCCAGGGCGCTTCGCCGGCGGCCCAAGGGGCGCGACCCTGTTCGCCCGAGAGGTATTCGGTCCACGGTTCCAGCGTGCTGGGGAAGATGGCGTCGCCGGCCGGGCGCACCTGCAGGATGAGCGCGTTCAGGCCGAGCCGGCGTGCACCTTCCAGCAGCACCAGCGCCTCGGCGCGCAGCGCGGCTGCGCTCAAGCCGGGTCGGCTGGGCCAGTCGATGTTGGCCACCGTGGCCACCCAGGCGGCGCGGAACTCGCGCGGTGCAGGCGGCGGCCCCTCGACCGCAGCGTTTGGCGGGGCGGCAGGCGACGGCGGCGTTTCGGACTGCATCACCGGCGGCGCCATGCCGGCGCAGCCGGCAACTGTGGCCAGGGCCGCAGCGCCCAGGCTGCGGCGCTTCAAGGCGTTGCCCTCACGGCTTGCGCCTGGCCGTCTCGGCCTCGCCCTTGTAGCTGTCGTAGGAGCGGTCGGCGTCCTTCTCGCAGCGTGCACGTTCGGCCAGGTCGGGCAGCTTGCGGCATTCCTGCTTGCGCATCTCCATCATCGTCACGTAGCCGCTCTGGGTGCTGCAGGCCGACAGCAGCAGGCCGACGGCCAGCGCCGGCGCGGCAAAGAGGGTGCTTGGCTTCATGGCGACGATGCTAGCCCGGCTCGCGGCAGCGGCCGTGCGACCGCAGTCACCGCGATGCGCCGCGCAGCGCCTTGCGCAGCACCAGCTTCAGACCCGACCAGACCTCGTTCACAGCGCACACCTTCACGTCGACGAAGTCCAGCGGCAGCGCGGCTTCGCGGATGCGGTCTTCGGTGATGTCGGTTGGCTTTCGGCTGCTCTTCTTCGGCCACGACACCCACAGCGCGGCGTCGGGACGCAGTTGTGCGCGCAGCACGGCCAGCTCGCGCACCAGCACGGCCTGCTCGGTGACAAAGAGCTGTGCCAGGTCGGTCTGCGCCGAGACCTGGGTTTGGAAGACCACGCCTTCGGGCAGCGGCGCCAGCCACGCCGGCAGCCCGGCCGGGGGCTGCAGCAGGGCCACGCGGCTGCCGGCCACGATGCCCAGCTTCTTCGCCAGCGGCGTGCCCGAGTAGCCGGCGGGGTCTGCCATCAGCGCATCGCCGGGGGCGGGGGCGGCGGGTCGGGGCGGTCGGGAGGCGCCAGCGCGGCGTCCGGTGGCGTGCCGGCAGCGCCCGGCTGCGTCAGCACCCACAGCAGCGCGGCGCTTTCGGCATCGGGCTGGCCGGCGTAGTCGCCGGGCCGATAGCGCATCTGGAAGTTCATCAGCACGCGCTCGGTCTGGCGGTCGAAGACACCGGTGGGCTCGACGGCGTAACCGTGTTTGGCCAGCGCCATCTGGAACCAGGCCACATCGGGCAGCTGAACCTCGAAGAGGGCGCGCTGCGCCGCCACACGCGCGGCGTCGGGCCAGGGCGGGGTGATGCCCAGGTCGGCGAACAGCTTCCAGGGGAAGGTGGGGCCGGGGTCTTCCTTGTACGACGGCGTGACCTCGCCGTGGCCCAGGATGCGCTCGGGGTGGATCTGGTGGCGCCTGACGATGTCCTGCACCAGGGGGACCAGCGCGTCGATCTGTGCCTTCGGGAAAGGCAGGTAGAGCCGCTGGCCGTTCGGCCCCTGGATGAAACCCGGGTGCACGATCTCGATGCCGATGCTGCTGCTGTTCAGCCGCTTGTTCGGCCCCCAGGCGCTGCCGCCCGAGTGCCAGGCGCGGCGGTTTTCGTCGACCAGGCGGTAGATGCGCGGCGGGCTCTCGTCGCTGAGCAGGTAGTGCGCCGAGACTTCGCGCTCGGTGAGGATTCTCATCGACAGCGGGAAGTTCGCCACCGTGTAGTGGATGACGAGGAAGAGCACGCGGCTGTCCTGGCCCCGCGCCGTACGTGTGGCGTCGATGGGCACGCCGCCTTCGGTGGTGGTGGGCGGGCCCGGCGGGGCGGTGGCGCAGCCGGCCATCAGCGCGCACAGCAGTGCCGCGAGCAGCGGGCTGGCACGGGAGTGCAGTCGTCGGGTCATGAGGCTCACGGTGTTCGCCGGCTGTGCTTAGGCGGTGCGCCGGAACAGGATCGGCTGCACGCCCTCCTGCATGTCGGCGGCAATGCCGGTGGGGCCCGCCTTGTCGTCGCCCTGGAAGACCAGCTTCAGACCGGAGAAGTCGCCGTGCTCCGGGCGCTCGGTGTGCGTCTCGAAGAGCTCGCCCTGCCGGTGCCTGAGCTGCGCCGGCATGTCGTTGTAGCGCACGGCGAGGGCCTCGCCGGCGTTGCCGACCGTCAGCTCGCCATAACCCGGGTGGCTGTAGCGGCCGACATAGGCGCCGCGCAAACGCGGCGGCCAGGTGAGGGCGGCGTTCGTGGCCGGCGCCTCGCCAGCGGCCCGCAGCGCAGCGCTTTCGACCGCGTTGCGCCTGGCCATGACCTTCGCCGCGTTGCCCTCCGGCGTCAAGCCCAGCAAGCGGTCCAGCAGATCGGGCGTCACGGCATTGGGCAGCGGGTGGCTGCCATGGTTGACGAGCACGGCCAGCCCGGCGTTCTTCTCCGGCAGCAGCACCACGCGCGAGGTGAAGCCGTTGAGGTCGCCCCCATGCGCCACCCGCAAGGTGTCGCGGTAGCGGTCGATGCGCCAACCCATGCCGACATGGCTGCGCGGGGCATCGGCCCGTGCGGGTGCGGGGCCGGTGGCCATCAGCGGTTCCCACATCGCAGCCATGGCAGCGGGCGAGATCAGCCGGCGGCCTTCGAACTGTCCGCGGCCCAGTTGCAGCTGCACCCACTTGGCGAGCTCGCCGATGCTGGTGTTGACGGCACCGGCCGGGCCCAGCAGCGGGTCGTGCCTCAAGGGCACCGGCACCAGCCGGCGCGCAGCATGGTGTGTGTGGCCGACGGCGTGGTTGGGGTCGGGCGCCATCTCCGGCGCCGAGAGATTCACGCGCGTCATGCCCAGCGGCGCCAGCAGGCGCGAGCGGGTGAAGGCTTCCCAGGTCTGCCCGGTGACACGCTCGACGGCCAGGCCGGCCAGCACGACCATCAGGTTGTTGTACTGGTAGCGCGTGCGCAGCGGTGCACTCATCTCCAGGTGGGGCATGCGCGCCACCAGGGCCTGGCGCGTCAGGCTCTGGTTGTTGTACCAGAGCAGTTCATGGCGAGGCAGTCCCGTGCGGTGGCTCAGCATGTCGCGCAGGGTGATGGCGCTGTAGGCGTCGCCGCCGGCAAAGCGCAGTTCGGGGATGTAGGTGGTGACGGGCGCGTCCCACGACATCCGGCCCTCGTCGACCAGCAGCGCCACGGTGGCGGCGCCGAAGGCCTTGGTGACCGAGCCGGCGCGGAAGATCGTCTCGGTGTTCACCGGCAAGGACTGTGCGGCGTCGCGGAAGCCGAAGGCCTTGAGGTAGACGACCTCGCCGTCCTTCACCAATGCCACCGCCAGGGCCGGCACGCGCCAGCCCACACGCTGCGCGTCCAGCCAGCCGTCGAGGCCGGTCAGCGGGTCCGCGGTCGCCTCGGCGGGCTGTGCCCACACGCTGACGCCGGACGCGGACAGCAGGCCGCCCGCCGTCCAGGCCAGTGCGTGTCGTCGAGTGCTCATGCCTTGTCCCGAACCCGGTATCGATGCAAGACGCGAGCATAGGCGCTCGCGCCGGCGCTCAGACGTGCAGGTGCTCTTCCGCCACGTACCACTGGCGGAAGGCCTCGAAGTCCACCGTGTCCTCGGCTTCCAGCGCCTTCTGGCGCAGCACCGAGACACGCGCCATGGCCTCGAAGTTGGACTGCTGCTCTCGCGCCCAGGGCAGCGCCAGCATGTGCATCAGCGTCTGCGCCGACTGGGCGCGGATGAAGGCGGTGTAGCGTTGGTCGAAATCGGCTTCGATGGTGGCCAGCGCACGCGCCGAAGGCAGCGTCGAGGGCGCGACCAGCGCCGCCTTCGCGGCGGCCACCGCGGCGCTGTAGTCGTGGATGCCGTGGGCGTGGTCGAGCGCCGCTGCGATGGGCTCGCAGCCTTCCAGCAGTTCGTGGGCCCAGTCGGCCAGCAGCACGCGTCGGCCCCGGCGTTCGAGCTTCAGCCCGGGTTCGCGGCCGTGGGCGGCGGTGTGGTGCTGGTTGCGGCCCAGCTCGGCGATCTCTTCTGGCGTGTCGGGCGGGCTGTCGTGCAGCAGGCAGTGCAGCAGGAAGACGTCGAGGAAGCGCACGGTGCGCGCGTTGATGCCCACCGGCTCGAAGGGGTCGAGGTCCATGCAGCGCACCTCGACGTACTCGACGCCGCGTTCACGCAGCGCGTGCAGCGGGCGTTCGCCGCTTCGGATCACGCGCTTGGGGCGGATGGTGCCGTAGAACTCGTTCTCGATCTGCAGCAGCGTGGTCGCGAGCTGGTTGTACTCGCCGCCCAGGTTGCGGATGCCGATCTGCTCGTAGGCCGGGTAGGGCCGAGTCAGCGCGTCGTGCAGCGAATCGGCATAACGCTCCATGCTGTTGTAGCTGACGGCCAGCTGCGACTGCGCCTCGCTCTGGTAGCCCAGCCGACCCATGCGCAGGCTGGTGGCGTAGGGGTGGTACAGCGTGTGTTCGCTCAGGCGCTGCAGCCCGTGGTCGCGCCCGGCGACGAAACTGGGGCACACCGCAGGGCTGGCGCCGAACAGCGTCAGCAGCAGGAAGGCGTGGCGGCGGAAGTTGCGGATGAGCGCGAAGTGTTCTTCGTTGCTCAGGCCCGGCATCGACCAGTTGTAGTGGATGCCGCTGATGGTCTGCATGCGCCTGCCGTAGCGGTGGCCCAGGCCCATGCGGTAGACGCTCTTGGCGCGGCCGATGTTGCTGCTGCCGTAGCGGCCCAGCGGAATCGTCTCGTCGGTGGGCAGGCCGCAGGGCATGCTGCCCACCCACAGACGCTCGTCGCCGGCCTGGGCCAGCGTGCGGTAGACGAACTGGTGGATGTGCGTCAGTTCGTCCAGGCAGCTCTCGACGCCGCCGTGCACGCCGGTGATGAGCTCGAGCTGGCTCTCGCTGTAGTCGGTGGTGATGTGAGGGTGCGTCAGCGGCGAACCCAGCGCGGCCGGGTGTGGTGTCAGCGCCAGCGAGCCGTCTGGGCGTGCGCGCAGGCTTTCCTTCTCGATGCCACGGCGGATGCCGAGCAATCGATCGGGCGACAGGCCTTGCAGTCGGTGGGCCAGGGTCATGCGGGCTCTTCAGGGGCAGCGGCGCTGGGGCCGGGTCTCGGGCCGCCGATGGTCTTCGGCAGGCGCGCAAGCGTAAGGGTTCAGCGGTTTTCGTGCTGAAGGCTGGGCAAAACATCGACGGCGGGCGGGGCACAGGCACCGCAACTCGCCGCCGCGCGCCCATTCTGCCCGCGCCGCCTACGGCCCGGTGGCGACGATGTCGAAGGTCCAGGTGGTGGCCTGGGCCAGCGGGTTGCCGAACAGGTCGGCGGCGCCGGTGGCGACGCGCGCCGTGTAGCGCCCGGTGGCCAGGCCGCCGCTGCTGTGGAAGCTGTAGCTGTTGCCCTGCGCCGAGACGCTCAGCGGCACCGGCTGCCCGCCAGTTGTGGTGAGCGTGACCGCGGCCGCAACGGAGCCAAAGTCCATCGCCTCGCTGAAGTTCACCACAAGATGTCCGTCGGCGCGCATCGTCCCGCCGTCGGCGGGCGTGACGGCCAGCACCGTCGGCGCCACCTCGTCGCTGCGCAGCGTGCCGACGCGGTAAGCCGTCAACGCCACCGTCTGCGTCTCGCTCACGCCCTGGCTGGTGATGAGCAGGGTGGTGCGCACCGGGCCGATGTCGGGCGCGTACCAGTCGTCGACGGTGGTGACGACGGTGATGGTCTGCGGCATCGACGTGAGCATCACGCCGACGGTCAGCGTGGTGCGCTGGTGCAGGCTGCCGGTGAAGGTGGCCACCGGGGTGGTGACGGTCTCCAGTCCGATCACCTGCACCTCGGAATGCACGGTGGCGCGCTCCAGGCGCCCGTCGCCGTCGAAGTCCATGCCGGTGTCCAGGGTCTTGTCGATCTGGGTCCAACGGTCGCCGGCGACCAGCGGAAAGCGCATCACGTCGAGCGGACCGATGGCGCTGACCAGCGGGTCGCCGCCGAGGGTTGGCACCTGCCGGACAGCCGCGGCGGTGACGATGTAGACCGACTCGGCGCTGCCGTCCGTCGGGTCTTCGGTGAGCACGACGATGCCGGTCTGCCCATCCACAGTGCGTGTGCCGCTGGCGCGCACCGTCAAGGCCGCGCCGCTGCCGATGTCGTAGACCCAACGGTCACCCACCGCCAGCGGGAAGAAGTTGCCCGCCAGGCCCGCGGGCGGTTCGCTGCCGCCGCCGCCACCCCCTCCGCCGCCACAGGCGGCCAGCCCGGCCAGCAACACCACCGCGGCGCCGTGCCGGCACCGAAGCATCCAGTTCCGCGTGTCCATGAAGAGCCTCTTCAGGTGGGGGCGGACGCCTCGCTGCCACGACGATCGGACGGCACGGCGCCGCTCGCCCATACTGTGCTTCGCCATGCCGCCGGCGTTGAGCCTGAGCAAGCCGGGGCGCGGTAAGGTGGCGCGTCGGGCCGCGACTTCCCACCCCAGCTCCCCACCGCCCCATGCACCTGTCCATCGTCGTGCCGGTCCTCAACGAAGCCGTGGGCATAGCGGCCACGCTGCAGGCGCTGGCGCCGCTGCGGGCGCGCGGGCATGAAGTGATCGTCGTCGACGGCGGCAGCAGCGACGCCACGGCACAGCTGGCGGCGCCGCTGGCCGACCGGCTTGTGTTCGCCGAACGTGGCCGCGCGGCGCAGATGAACGCCGGCGCAGCGCTGGCGCAAGGCGACTGGCTGCTCTTCCTGCACGCCGACACACGACTGCCGGCCGGCGCCGAGCCGGCGCTGCACCGCGTGGCACAGGCCGGCGCCTTCTGGGGCCGCTTCGACGTGCAAATCGAAGGCCGCTCGGCGTGGCTGCCGCTGATCGCCATGCTGATGAACTGGCGCTCGCGTCTGACGGGCATCGCCACCGGCGACCAGGCCCTCTTCGTTCAGACGGCGCTGTTTCACCGCCTGGGCGGCTACGCGGCGCTGCCGCTGATGGAGGACGTTGAACTCAGCCGACGCTTGCGCGCCATGGAGTTGCCAGCGTGTCTGCGAGAGCGTGTGCTCACCTCAGGCCGCCGGTGGGAGAATCGAGGCGTCTGGCGCACCATTGTGCTGATGTGGTGGCTGCGCTGGCGCTACTGGCGCGGCACCCCCGCAGAAGAACTGGCGCGGGCCTACCGTTGAACATGCCCACGACGCCCGAACTGCGCATCGCCATCCTGGCCAAGGCGCCCTTGCCCGGGCTGGCCAAGACGCGCCTGACGCCGGCCCTGGGCGCTGCCGGTGCTGCCGCGCTGGCCGAACGCATGCTGCGGCATGCCGCTGCGCAGGCCAGCGGCGCCGCGCCGGGGCGGGTGACGCTGTGGACCGCACCCGATGCCACGCACCCGGTGTTCACGCAGCTGCAGCTGCAGCACGGCCTGGCGCTGGAAGTGCAGCCCGGCGGCGACCTGGGCGCACGCATGGCCCATGTCTTCGCCACCGCCTTCGCCGCCGGCGCGGGCCCGCTGCTGCTGATGGGCAGTGACATTCCGGCGCTGGATGCCGCCACGCTGGCCCGGGCGGCCGCGTCGCTGCAATCGCGTCCGGCCGTCTTCGTGCCCGCGCTGGACGGCGGCTACACGCTGGTGGGCCTGCGCGCGCCGCTGCCCGGCCTGCTGGCCGCGCTGTTCGAAGGTATGACCTGGAGCACACCGCAGGTGATGCACCAGACCCGGCAGCGCCTGGCCGCGCTGGGGGTGTCGCATGCCGAGCTGCCGGCGCTGTCGGACATCGACGAACCGGACGACCTCGCACGGCTGCCCCCGGGCTGGTTCGGGGCCGGCTGACGCGGGCGCGCCCTCGTCCTACATCGCGTCGCGCACGGGCCGGTAGTCGGCAACCCGCGCAACGATGACAATCGCGGGTTGCCGCGCCCGTGGCGTCGCCGCCGCACCTGCCGCGGCGAGCGCCGACAGCGCTGGCCTTCCCCGGGGCCCTCGAGCCCCCCACCGCCGCACTTGCGGCCCTGCCGCCCCGCCCATGTCTGCACCTGCCGAGCACCCGTCGCCACTCGACACCGCCCCCCAGGCCCCCGAGCCCGCCCCGGTGGCCCCTGTCGCCGCGCCCGGCCCCGAGACGGACGCCGCCCCGCCGGTGCTGCCCGAGACGCCGGCACCGGCAACGGCCGCCGCCGCCGCCGAGGACGCCGCTGCCGACGCCGGCGCCGCTGCCGACCCTGCGCCCGCCGACGGGCCCGCCGCCGAAGCGGCTGTCGCCACGGCTGCCCCGACCGACGCCGACCTGCCCGCCGTCGCGCCGGCAGCCCCGTCGGGGTCGACCGACGCGCCGCCCCCAGCCACGGTCGCCGGGCTGGACGGCGATAGCGACGAAGAATCTGCCGCTGCGGTGCCACCCGACACCGCCGCCGACGCCGACGCCAGTGAAACTGCCGCCGCGCCCGCCGCCGCCGCCGTGCCCGAACTGTCGCCCGCCGCCTGCGCCGCCGCGCTGGCCGAGCGTTTCCCGGCGCTCTTCGGCGCCGGCCGCGCGCTGCCGCTGAAGCTGCGCATCCAGGCCGACATACAGGCGCGTGCGCCGGGTGTATTCACGAAGAAGTCGCTGTCGATCTTCCTCCACCGTCACACCACCGGCACCGCCTACCTGAAGGCGCTGGTGAACGTGCCGACACGCCACGACCTCGACGGCCAGCCCGCGGGCGATGTGGCAGAGGAACACCGCCTGGCCGCCACCGCCGAGGTGGAGCGCCGGCGCGCCATCGTCGACACGCGCCGTCAGGCCGAACGCGATGCCCAGCGCCAGGCGCAGCGTGCAGCCTACGCCGCCCAGCGCGAAGCGGCACGCGCCGCCCAGGCCGGCGCGCCGGGGACCCCCGGGCCCGACGGCACACCCGCCGCACCCGGCGCCGAACCCGGCGCGGTGCCCCCGCCGCGCCGCGAGCGCCCGCCCCGCACTGACCGCGCACCCCGCGGCGACCGCCCGCCCACGGGTGACCGTCCCGCGCATGGCGCCCCGCTTGCCGGTGAGCGCCCCCCGCGTGGCGACCGCCCGCCGCGGCCGGACCGCCCGGATCGCCCACCTCGCTACGACCGCCCCCCGCATCCGCAGGCGCAGCCTGCTGGCCCGGACGCACCTGTCGTCGACGGCGCCGCCACCGTGCATCCGCCCCGGCCGCCGCGGCCCGATGCGCCACAGGTCAGCGCCGCCGAACTCGAGTCCCGCCGCGCGCGCGCCGCACTGCTGCGTGCCTACGAGCAGTCGACGATCACGCGCGCCAACTTCTGCGTGCTCAAGCGCATCAGCGAAGCCGAGCTGGAAGCGCAGCTGGTGGTGGCCCGCCAGGAACGCGCGCAGGAACCGCCGCCGCCGCCGCGCCGTGACGACGACCGCGGCCCCTGGCGCAGCGACCGCGGCCCGCGCGCCGAGCACCGCCCGGACACCCGCGGTGACTTCAGGGGCGCGCCCCGCGGCGATCCCCGCGGCGCCCCCCGCCGCGATGACCGCGGCCCGCGCCCGCCACAAGGCAAGCCGCCCGTCAAGCCGCAGCGCTGAACTGCTGCGCCACGGCGGCCCGCGCCTGCCGCACACGCTGCACCGCGGTCCAGGGGCCGCGGGCCAACGCAGGCAAGCGCCCTCGAAGCCGTGCGCACCGCCGATGAGCAGCGGCGTGTACTGCCCACCCGGCACGCAGACGGTGGCGGTGATGGGCAGTGCACGCACAAGCCGCCCAGGGTATGCCCGAGGTCGGTAGTTTCCACGTGCGCCGGCCGGCGGCGGCAGGGCACACTCGGCCGCCGTTTTGCATCCACTTCTGCCTCCCCGGGAGCCCCGCCATGAACCGTCGCACCCCGCTTTCCGTCCTGATGTCTGCCGCCTTGGGCGGCGCCGCACTGCTGGCCGGCCTGGCCGCGACGCTGCCGGCACATGCGCAGGCCTGGCCCACCAAGGGCCCGATCAGGCTGGTGGCCGTGTTCCCGCCCGGTGGTTCGGTCGACCAGGTCTCGCGCATCCTGGCGCCGGCGCTGCAGCAGGCGCTGGGGCAGACGGTGATCGTCGAGAACAAGGGCGGTGCGTCGGGCAGCATCGGCGCCGGTTTCGTCGCCGCCGCGCCGCCCGACGGCTACACCTTCGCGGTGGTCTTCGACACGCATGGCGTGAACCCCGCGCTGCAGCCCAACCTGCCTTACGACACCCGCAAGGACCTCACCACCGTGGCCATGCTGGGCACCAGCCCGATGGTGCTGGCCACGCATGCCGACACACCCTACAAGACCTTCGCCGACGTGGTGGCCGCGGTGAAGGCGGGCAAGAACGTCAACTACGGCACCATCGGCAACGGCAGCCTGGGCCACCTGGCGATGACGCTGCTGGCCAAGGGCAACGGCTTCGATCTCGGGCACGTGCCCTACCGCGGCGGCGGCCCGCTGATGCAGGACGCCATTGCCGGCCACGTGCCGCTGGCCATCGGCTCGGTCTTCGTCGTCAAGCCGCACATAGACAGCAAGCGCCTGCGCCCGCTGGTCGTCACCACCGACAAGCGCAGCGCCCAGCTGCCCGACGTGCCCACGCTGGCCGAAAGCGGCTACGCCGGCTTCAACGCGCCGGCCTGGTGGGCGGTGCTGGCGCCGGCCAAGACACCTGCGGACATTGTCAACCGCATGAACGCCGAGCTCAACAAGGCGATGCAGCTGCCCGAAGTGGCCGGCAAGCTGGCCGCGCAGGGCATCGTGGTGAACCTCGGCACGCCGGCGGCGGCGCAGGCCTTCGTCGAGAAGCAGATGGACACCTGGGCCAAGGTCGTCAAGGACAACGGCATCAAGGCGGACTGAGCATGGCACCGCCGGTGGCCGGCATGCCACCGCGCCTGACGGCAGAAGACCTGCGGCGCCTGCCCGACCCCGCGGCAACGCCCGCCGACTGCGCCTGTAAACACCTGCGCTGTGCCGGCTGGGAAAGCGTGCCGGCGCCGCTGGGTGAGCCGCTGCTGCAGCGCCTGGGCACGCTGCGCGACGCCGCTGACGCCGATGGGGCCGAGCCGACCGTGCAGGAACTGCACGCCGACGGCTCGCGCTACGCGTCGCCGCACGCGCCCATCGCGCCGGCCTGGTTCCCGTACAACCGCTGCGAGGTCTGGGCCTGCCGCGCCTGCGGCCGCGGCTTCCTGCAGTACACCGAGTTCGGCGGGTACTACGTCGATCATCGTTTGCGCGAAGTCGACCCGGGACGCGTGGTCGACTGAATTCCGGCTGCGGTGATGCGCCCGGCCTGCGGCTTGCTACGCTACGCGTCGAAGCCCCGCGCCGCGGGGCATAGGCTGGCGCCCCATCCATGAAGAAGAGACTGTTTGCCCTCACGCTCACCACCACCGTGGCCGCGGCCGCGCTGGGCCTGCCGCTGACCGCTGCCGCCCAGGCCTGGCCGACCAAGCCCGTGCGCATGGTCATCCCCTTCCCCGCAGGTGGCGCCACGGACATCATCGGCCGCGTCATCGCGCAGAAGCTCGGCACGGCGCTCGGCCAGCAGGTGGTGGTCGACAACAAACCCGGCGCGGGCGGCACCATCGGCGCCGACATGGTGGCCAAGGCGCCAGCCGACGGCTACACCATCCTGATGGCCACGAGTTCGACGCACAGCATCGGCCCGGCACTCAACCCCAAGATGCCCTACGACGCGTTCAAGGACTTCGCGCCCGTGGCCCACATCGCCAACGCACCCAGCGTGCTGGTCGTGGGTTCGTCCTTCCCCGCGACGACGGCACCGGACCTGATCAAGCTGCTGAAGGCCAACCCCGGCAAGTACAACTTCGGCAGCAGCGGCATCGGCACCTACCCCCACCTGGCGGCCGAGATGTTCAAGTGGCGTGCCGGCGGCCTGTTCGTGGTGCACATTCCCTACCGCGGCACCGGGCTGGTGGTCACCGACCTCATCGCGGGGCAGATCGCCTTCCTCATGGACAGCATCGTCTCGGCGCAGACCCACGTCGCCGCGGGCCGTGTGCGGCCGCTGGCCGTCAGCGGCGCCAAGCGGTCGGGTTCGCTGCCCAACGTGCCCACCTTCGCCGAGCAGGGCGTGCAAGGCATGGACTTCAGCAACTGGTTCGGTGTCTTCGCGCCGGCCGGTGCGCCGCCCGACATCGTGGCGCGGTTGAACCGCGAGCTCAACACCATCGTCAAGGACCCCGAGGTCGTCGCGGCGCTGGCACGTTCGGGCGCCGAGGTGGTCGGCAGCACGCCGGCGCAGTTCGCAAAGGTGATCCGCGACGAGCACGACAACTGGAAGGTCGTCATCCAGCGCGCCGGTATCAAGTCGGAATAGCTGGCCTCGAATTCCGCGCTATCGCTGCGGATCCGCAGCTCGGCCGCGCCGTGCTCGGCACCGCTGGCGCGCGCGCCGCAGCTGCAGGCCGGGCGCAGCGGGCGGCGGGCGTCGTGGGGTAGGCCGGGGTCGTGCCCGGGGCTCATCGGCGGGGTCCATTGCGGGAGTGAAGGCGTGCCAGGCGGAGCAACCCGCCTGCAAAATCGAGGTCCGGTCGAAACCTGTGTAGGGCTGGCACTACAGGCGGCGGCGAAGGCGGCGGCAAAGCGCACGTTCGACACGCAGTTGCCGACGACGGTGGCGGGTCGCGGCGCTAAGCTGCCGGGGCCGGCGCCCATTGGGGTGTCGCCGGCGCCAACGCCGCAACGCGGCCCCGGACGCGCATGAACGAAGCCTTGCTGATGTGGGTTGCCGGTGTCGGCGTGCTGGCCACGCTGGTGCTCACGACCGTGGTGGCCGTGCGCCGCAGCCGGCGCGAGGCCGAACGGCGTCACCAGGCCGCGGCCGCCGCGCTGGAACTGGCGCAGCGCGAAGCCGCGCGTGCCGCAGCCGAACGCGCCACGGCACAGCAGGCGGCCGCCGATGCCGAAGCACGCCGGCAAGCCGAGCTTGCCGCCCGCCAGGAAACCGAACGGCGCTCGGCCGCCGAGCGCGCCGCCGATGCCGAAGCGCGCGCAGCGCTGGAAGCCGCCTACCGCGAAGGCGAACACCTGGCGGCCGAACGCGCAGAACAGGCGCGGCGCCAGGCCGAGATCGAAACCCGGCTGGAAAACGAGCGGTGCGCCCGCCTCAAGGCGGAAGACGAGGCTGCGCGGGCTGCCGAACGGGCCGCCGAAACCGCGCGACGCGCCGGCGAACAGGCGGCGCGTGAAGCCGCGCTCGAGGCCGCGTCGCGCGCCGCGCCTGTCGCCACACCCGCACCGCCCCCGCCACGCTCGCGCAGCCCCGAAGAGACGCTGGTGATGGTGGCCGACGACTCGAAGGTCGTGCGCGTGAAGACCAGCCGCCTGCTCGCCCAGCACCGCTACCGTGTCGTGCTGGCCGAAGACGGCCAGCAGGCCGCGCAGCTCATCGAACAGGAAGTGCCGCTGGTGCTGATCACCGACGTCGAGATGCCGCACAT
>JAURZK010000196.1 GCA_030653505.1 Rubrivivax sp. | reverse complement strand
GCATCCTGTTTGAGCGCAGTGAGCGCAGCGAACGAAGCGAGTTATGCGCCGGGCCATGGACCCGAGCACCGCAGGGCAGCCTGAGCGAAGCGAAGGCCGCCACAGTCGGCGACGCCGCCGGGTACCGCCTGCCGCGACCCGCCCCAACCGTCGAACGCACAAAGCAGCCGCACGCCAACGTCCGCAACGGGCCGAAAGCGGACTCGTACTGCCTCATACCGCCGCCCGGTTCAGGAAGGGCAGTGACAAGCGCTCGTCGAAGCGCGCGGCCAGGCGCTCGTCGTGGCTGACGAAGACCAGCGTGCTGCCGGCGGCGCGGCAGGCGTCCATCAGCAGTCCCATGAAGTCGTCGCGTAGCGCGGCGTCCAGTGCCGAGGTGGGTTCGTCGGCGATGACGAGTTCGGGCGCGCCGATGAGGGCCCGCGCGGCCGCCACACGCTGCTGCTGGCCAACACTCAGCGCGTCGGCGCGGCGCGCCCACAGCGGCGCCGGCAGCGCCACGCGATCCAGCAGCGCCTGCGCGGCCTGTGCGGGCGTGCCGGCGCAGCGCGACGCACGCAGGGCCGAGAAGCGCGTGGGCAACAGCACGTTGTCCAGCACCGTCAGGTAGGGCAGCAGGTTGAACTGCTGGAAGATGACACCGACATGGTCGACACGCCGCGCGTCGCGCCGGCCGCCGGGCAGGGCCGCCCAGTCCTGCCCCACCAGTTCGACCTGGCCTACGCGCGCCACCAACACGCCGGCCATCAGGCCCAGCAGCGTGCTCTTGCCGCAGCCGCTGGGGCCGTGCAGGAAGAGCGTTCGGCCCGCGCCGACACGCAGCTCGGCGATGTCCAGGCAGTCGGCTTCAGCGCCCGGCCAGGCGTAACGCACGCCCTGCAGGCTGAGCACGTCAGGTCCCGGCGGCGGGCCCGGCGCGGCCGCGGCAAGGCCGTGCGCGGGGCGTCATCGCACCAGCGCCACGCGCGAGGCCGGGCGCACCAGCGTGGCCTTCATCTGGCCCTTGGGCGAGATCAGCTGCAACTCGATGCGCTTGAGCTGCGGGAAGGCCGCGAACAGCCCGACTTCGACGAAGCCGGCGCGTGCACCTGCCGTGCAGTTGAACTCGAACCGGCCTTCGAGGTCGGCGTGGTCGTCCTTCGCCGCCGGCGCACCGGGCGCGGGCAGGCTCAGTGCGGCCGAGGTGAGCGTCACCTTCGCCAGCTTGCAGCCGGCGTTGCCGTCGATGCGGAAGAGTCTTTCCGCGTCCTGCAGCCGCGCGACGGCGGCATCGGCCTGCTGGCGTTCGGCGTCGGTCCGCGGGGCGCGTTCGAAGCCCAGCAGGTTGTCCAGCGGGGTGTCGAGGTAGAGCGTCACGCGGTTGGCTTCCACTGCCACGTCGAGCCGGGCCACGCCATGCTGGTGGGCCGGGCCGGCCTGGGCCGGCAGCGCCGCGGCGGCAGTGGCAGCAAGCAGCAAGAGATACAGCGGCGACTTCATCGGGGCTCCGGGCAAGCAGCGGGCAATGCCGGCGATTGTGCCGCGGGCCGGTACGCGTTCAGGCGGTGCGCCGTTGTCGAGCGCTTCGCGAGCGTGCATTCCGGTGGGCCCGCGGGCCCCCGCCGGCGCACCCGGCGTAGCATGCGCAGCACCATGCCCAGCACCCTGGACGGCCGCCTCGTCGTTGCCATTTCCTCGCGCGCCCTCTTCGACTTCGAGGAAGAAAACCGTGTCTTCGAGGCCGGCGACGACCGCGCCTACATGCAGCTGCAGCTGCAGCGCGTCGAAGAGCCGGCGCGGCCCGGCGTGGCCTTCTCGCTCGTCAACAAGCTGCTGGCCTTCAACGGCGAGACCACGCAGCGCCAGCGCGTGGAAGTGGTGATCCTGTCGCGCAACGACCCCGTCTCGGGCATGCGTGTCTTCCGCTCGGCGCAGCATTACGGGCTGCCGGTGGAACGCGGCGTGTTCACGCGCGGCGAGTCACCCTGGCGCTACCTGCGGCCGCTGGCGGCCAACCTCTTCCTCAGCACCAACGAGGCCGACGTGCGCCAGGCCCTGGCCGCCGGCGTGCCCGCGGCGCGTGTCTACCCCGACAGCGCCCGTGCCAGTGCCGCCCACCCCGACGAGGTGCGCATCGCCTTCGACGGCGACGCCGTGCTGTTCAGCGACGAGGCCGAACGTGTCTACCAGGCGCAGGGCCTGTACGCCTTCCAGAGCCACGAGCGCGACCGCGCCGCCACGCCGCTGGCGCCCGGCCCGTTCAAGCCGCTGCTGGAGGCGCTGCACCGCCTGCAGCGTGAACCGATGCAAGGCATGCGGCTGCGCACGGCGCTGGTGACGGCGCGCAGCGCGCCGGCGCACGAACGCGCCATCCGCACGCTGATGGCCTGGCAGATCGACGTCGACGAGGCGATGTTCCTGGGCGGTCTGCCCAAGGGCAGCTTCCTGCGCGAGTTCGAGCCCGACTTCTTCTTCGACGACCAGACGGGCCACATCGAGAACGCCGCGCTGCACGTGCCGGCGGGGCACGTGGCCTCGGGCGTGAGCAACACCTGAGCCGCACGGCCGCGCCTTGCGCGTGGCTGCGCGTGGCCTCAGCGCCGGAAGCGGCCCTCGGCGTCGATGATCGACAGGTCGGCGAAGTCCAGCCCGGTGTGGTTGCTGGCCGAGTAGCTCACGCTCAGGCCGCCGAGGTCGTAGTTGCGCATGCCCTCCAGCGCATCGCGCAGGCCGGCGGGCGTGGGGTTGGGCCCGGCGCGGCGCAGGCCTTCGACCAGTACCTTGGCCGCCGCAAAACCTTCCAGCATGGCCGGGGACACACCCGCCTGCCCCTTGGCGCGCGCCAGGTCCAGGGCTTCCTTGACCATCGGGTAGGCGACCGCACGTTCGTTGGGGAAGACCTGGGTGACGATGACACCGCGCGCATGCGGGCCCAGCAGCTTGATGAAGCCACCCGAGGCGTTGTTCGACAGCGTGACGACCTGCGCCTGCGACCCCGCGGCGCGCAGCACCTGCACGGCCTTCGCGGTGTTGCCCGCCGAGCCGATGACCATCACGGCCTGCGCCTGCGCCTGCTTCACCTGCAGCGCCAGCGGCGTGAAGTCGGGTTCCTCGCGCGCAAACGTGGCCAGCAGCGCGGGCTTGACGGCCGCCTTGTCCAGTGCACGCTGGGCGCCGACGATGACGTCGCGGCCGAAGCTGTCGTCGGTCTGCAGCAGCGCGATGCGCGTGACGCCGACACTGAGCAGGTGTTCGATCGCCTTGGCGGCTTCACGCCGGTAGGTGGCCCTGACGTTGAAGACCCAGGGGTTCACGGGCTCGTGCAGCGCCATCGCGCCGGTGCTGGGCGCCACCAGCGGCACCCGGAACTCGGCCAGCAGCGGCAGCAGGGCCTGCGCATGCGGCGTGCCCCGGTTCAGGAACAGCGCCAGCACACGCCGCTGCGTGATGAGTTCGCGCGCCACGGTCACCGTCACCTTGGGGTCGAACTTGTCGTCGACCGAGATCAGTTCGACCTTCTGCCCGTTGACGCCGCCGCGCGCATTGACGGCATCGAAGTAGAGCTGCGCGCCTTCGGTGTTCTCCTTCACGCCCGCGGCCACCGACCCGGTGAAGCCCGAAGGCTGGCCGATACGCAGTTGCGCAGACGCCGGCAGCGCGCAGGCCAGCACGACGATGCACGTCGCCAGCCCCCGGGTTGCACGGGCAGGCGGAGTGAGGGACGTGTTCATGGCGACGTGTGCGCTGCAGACATGGCCGAGTCTACGGGCGGCCCGGCGCCGTGCCGGCAACACCATGTGTGCCGGGTAACACGGGGCTCAGTTCGGGTAGTCGCTGCCGATGAAGGACTTCAGGCTGGCGATGGTCTCGACCTGCTGCGCCACTACCGCGCTGACCAGGTCGCCGATGCTGACGAGGCCCACCACCTGCCCTTCCTCGACGACCGGCAGGTGGCGGACGTTGCTCCGGGTGACGATGTGCATGCATTCACCGAGACTGGTCCCGGGTGCGACGGTGATGACCTCGGCGGTCATGATGTCGGCCACCGGCGTGTCGCGCGAATTGCGTCCCAGCAGCATCACGCGGCGCGTGTAGTCGCGTTCGGAGACGATGCCCACCAGCTTGGGCCCCTCCATCACCGGCAGCGCGCCGACGCGCATCTCGTTCATCTTCACGACGGCGTCGTAGACCGTCTCGCGCGGGCCGATGGCGTACACCTCAGTGCCCTTGGCTTCCAGGATGTCGGCCACCGTGCCTGCCGGCTTGGGAATGTGCATGAGTTCGGTCTTCATCGTTGTCTCCGTCATGTCTTGCCATCATGCGCCGCTCAGCGGCTGCGGTGCTGAACGGCCGTCCGCCGCGGTAGGACTCTCGGCGCGGAACAGGCGCAGCACGATGCCCAGATAGACCGCCAGGCCGAGGAAACTGCCGACGAAGGCCAGCACCGCCGCCACCAGGTGGCCCGAGGCGATGACCGAAGTGAAGACGAAGAGCTTGGCGAAGAAACCCGGGAAGGGCGGCAGCCCGGCCAGCGACAGCAGCGCGAAGGCCAGCCCGAGTGCGGCCAGCGGATGGCGGTGGAACTGGCCGTTCAGCGCTTCGAGCCCATCGCCATCACCGTCATCACGACCCGGGCACAAGCGCGCGTAGCAGGCGCTGGCCAGCAAGGTGGCCAGGGCGTAGAAGGCGGTGTACCAGAGCAGGTCGGCCGGCCGGCTGCCGGTGCCGTCGACCAGAGCGAAGACCATGTAGCCCGCGTGCGCCACGGATGAGTAGGCCAGCAGCCGCTTGAATCGCCGCTGCCCCAGCGCTGCAAGGTTGCCGAAGACGATGGACACGATGGCCAGCGGTGCGACCAGCGCGATGGTGACACTGCCCAGCTGCTCGCCGCCGAAGATGCGCACCAGCGTCAGCACCACCGCGGCCTTGACCACCGAGGCCAGGATGGCCATGACCTCGATGCGCGTACTGGCGTAGGCGTCGGGCGCCCAGGCGTGGAAGGGAAACACCGCGGCCTTCAGGAAGAGTCCACACAGCACCAGCAGCGCCGCGGCCTGCAGCTGCGCGTCGCCTGTGCTGTCGACTGTGCCGCTGGCCGTCCCCAGGGCCTGCACGAAAGCGCCGATGCCCAGCGAACCCGTGCTGCCGTAGGCCAGCGAGATGCCGAAGAGCAGCAGCGCCGTGCCTATCGACGACATCAGCAGGTACTTGAATGCGCCTTCGCTGGCCACCGTGCGGCCCTGGCCCTGCACCATCAGCGCAAAGGCGGGTAGCGAAAGCAGCTCGATGCCGATGAACAGTGTGGCGAAGCCGGCGCTGCCCATCACCACCCCGGCGCCCAGCAGCATGGCCGCCAGCAGCAGCCAGAACTTGAAGGCACCGCGCCCGGCGAAGCCCGCGGCAAAACCCGCGGCGACGGCCAGGCCGCAGGCCAGCACCACGGCCTTCGCAAGCAATGCGAAGCGGTCGATGCGGACCTCGCCGGCGATGATCTCGGCGCTGTAGCCGGCGCCGATCTGCTGCAGCAGCACGGCCAGCGCCGCACCCACGCCCACGATGAAGACGGGGCGTGCCCAGCGTGTGTCCAGGCGGGCCGTCTCCATCACCATCAGCACCACCACCAGCGCCAGCAGCAGCTGGTCGGGCAGCAGGCCGTAGAGGAAGTCGGCGCTCATCGCGGTACCTCTGCGGCCGGCAGGGCGGCAGTCAGCGGCGCGGCCGGGACGCGTGCTGGCACCGCGCGTGAGCCTATGGCCGCCAGCGGTGCGAGCGCGCTTTCGACCTTCGGCATCAGCGAGGCCGGCCACAAGCCCACCCACAGGATCAGCGCCAGCGGCAAGGCCAGCGCCGCCGTCTCGCGCAGGCCCAGGTCGGCGAGCGGCAGCCGCGTCGCAGCGGGGCCGGCGTCACCGAAAACCAGCACGCGGGCGAAGCGCAGCATGTAGGTGGCGCCGAGCACCACGCCCAGCGAGGCCGCCGCCGCCGCCACCAGCGGCCCGACGCCGGCGCCT
>JAURZK010000194.1 GCA_030653505.1 Rubrivivax sp. | reverse complement strand
AGGCCGATGGTCGGCTCGTCGAGCACGTAACACACGCCCTGCAGGTTGCTGCCGAGCTGTGCCGCCAGGCGGATGCGCTGCGCCTCGCCGCCTGAAAGCGTCGGCGCGGCACGGTCCAGCGTCAGGTAGCCCAGGCCCACGTCGGCCAGGAACTCGAGGCGGCTCTTGATCTCGCTCACCACGTCGCGCGCGATGTCGGCGTCGCGGCCGATCAGTTCCAGCGCGCCCATCCACTGCCGCGTCTCGTGCACCGACAGGCGTGCGATGTCGCTGATCGCACGTTCCTCGAAGGTCACGCCGCGCGAGGCCTCGTTCAGCCGCGCGCCGCCACACTCACCGCAGGGGGTGTCGACAACACCCTCGACCTCGGCTTCCTCGCTGGGAAAGCTCTGCTCTCGGCCCTTGTTGTCGTCGTCGCGGATGGAATCGTCGTAGGCCTTGCGCTGCTCGCGTGTCAGCTTCAGCCCGGTACCGACGCAACCCTTGCACCAGCCGTGTTTGCTGTTGTAGCTGAACATGCGCGGGTCCAGCTCGGCGTAGCTCGTGCCGCACACCGGGCAGGCGCGCTTGGTGCTGAAGACCTTCACGCTGCCGATGCAGCGGCCCTGCGTGCCGCCGTCCACCATGCTGTCGTCCAGCCCGGTCAGCGGATGCAGCAGGTGCAGCACGCCCTTGCCCAGGCTCAGCGCCTTGCTCAGCAGCGCACGCAGTTCGGCCTCGTTCTCGGGCGTGATGACGATGTCGCCCACTGGCAGTTCCAGCGTGTGTTCCTTGAAGCGGTCCAGGCGCGGGAAAGGGTTCAGGGGCACGAACTCGCCGTCGATGCGCAAGTGGCTGTGGCCCCGCGCCTTGGCCCACTTGGCAAGGTCGGTGTAGACCCCCTTGCGGTTGACGACCAGCGGCGCCAGCAGGCCGACGTGTTCACCCTTGTGGTCGCGCAAGAGCTGCGCGGCGATGCTCTCGGCGCTCTGCGCCTTCACCGGCGCGCCGTCGTGCACACAGTGCTGCAGGCCCAGCTTCACCCACAGCAGGCGCAGGAAGTGCCAGACCTCGGTGGTTGTCGCCACCGTGCTCTTGCGGCCGCCACGGCTCAGCCGCTGTTCGATGGCCACCGTGGGCGGGATGCCGTAGACCGCATCGACTTCCGGCCGCCCCGCCGGCTGCACGATGCTGCGGGCGTAGGCGTTCAGGCTCTCCAGGTAGCGCCGCTGCCCTTCGTTGAACAGGATGTCGAAGGCCAGCGTGCTCTTGCCCGATCCACTCACGCCGGTGATGACGTTGAACTTGCCGCGCGGGATGTCCACGCTCAGGTTCTTCAGGTTGTGTTCCTTGGCATTGACGATGCGGATGCTGGTGTCGGCCGCCTGGCGCGCGCGCCGCGCCTCGCGCAGCACGCTCTGCAGCGCGCGGCCCTCTTCGGCCTGCGGCGTGCCGAAGCCCAGGGCCTGCGCGTAGTCGCGCAGCGCCTTGCCGGTGTGCGAAGTGGCGTGGGCCATCACGTCGTCGGGTGTGCCGGTGCAGACCACTTCGCCGCCGGCCTCGCCGCCTTCCGGCCCCAGGTCGACGATCCAGTCTGCGGCGCGGATGACGTCGAGGTTGTGCTCGATGACGAGCAGCGAATGCCCGGCGTCCTGCAGCTTGCGCAACGCACGCATCAGCTTGGCGATGTCGTCGAAGTGCAGCCCGGTGGTCGGCTCGTCGAAGAGGAAGAGCGTGCCGCGCCTGGCGATGCGCGACGATGCGTAGCTGCTCGCCGACGCCGCGGCGTCAGCGAGGAAGCCGGCGAGCTTCAGGCGCTGCGCCTCGCCGCCGCTCAGCGTCGGCACCGGCTGGCCCAGTCGCACGTAGTCCAGCCCGACGTCGACGATGGGCTGCAGCCGCGCGACCACCTCGCGGTCGTTCTGGAACCAGTGCGCGGCCTCGGCCACGGTGAGGTCCAGCACGTCGGCGATGCTCAACTGCATCGGCCCGCGCACGATCTTCACGTCCAGGATCTCGGCGCGATACCGTCTGCCGTCGCAGTCGGGGCAGCGCAGGTAGACATCGCTCAGGAACTGCATCTCGACGTGTTCGAAGCCGCTGCCGCCGCAGGTCGGGCAGCGGCCGTCGCCGGCGTTGAAGCTGAAGGTGCCGGCGGTGTAGCTGCGCTCGCGCGCCAGCGGCAGGTCGGCGAAGAGCTTGCGCATCTCGTCGAAGGCGCCGACGTAGCTTGCCGGGTTGCTGCGCGCCGTCTTGCCGATGGGGCTCTGGTCGACGAAGACGGCGTCGCTCAGCAGGTCGGCGCCGAGCAGGCGGTCGTGTTCACCGGGGGTTTCCGTCGCCTTGCCGAAGTGGCGCGCCAGCGCCGGGTAGAGCACGTCCTGGATCAGCGTGCTCTTGCCCGAGCCGCTGACGCCCGTCACGCACACGAGGCGCTGCAGCGGCAGGCTCACGCTCACGTTGCGCAGGTTGTGGTCGCGCGCGCCTTCCAGCAGCAGCTTGGGCGTGGCCTCATTCACCAGCTTGCGGAAACCCTGGTGCACCTGCTTGCGGCCACCCAGGTAGGCGCCGGTCAGCGTGTTGGCATTGCGAGCATCCTCCGGCGTGCCGTCGAAGACGATCTGCCCGCCACGTTCGCCCGGGCCCGGGCCCATGTCGATCAGACGGTCGGCGGCCAGCATCACCGCAGGGTCGTGCTCCACCACCACCAGCGTGTTGCCGGCGCCGCGCAGCCGCTGCATGGCCTGCACGATGCGGTTCATGTCGCGCGGGTGCAGGCCGATGCTGGGCTCGTCCAGCACGAACATCGTGTTGACCAGGCTCGTGCCGAGCGCGGTGGTCAGGTTGATGCGCTGCACCTCGCCGCCCGACAGCGTGCGGCTCTGGCGGTCGAGCGTGAGGTAACCCAGGCCGACGTCGCACAGGTACTTCAGGCGCGTGCGCACCTCGTCCAGCAGCAGCTTCAGCGCATCGTCGAGCATCGTGCTGGGCAACGTCAGGCTGTCGAAGAAGCGGCGCAGGCGTTCGATGCTCAGCTGCATCAGGTCGTGCAGGCTCAGACCGGGCAAGGCTTCGAGCTGTTCACGCGACCATGCGGCCCCCACCGGCAGGTAGCGCTTGGCCGCTGGCAGCACGGCGTCTGCGCCGGGCTTGTCACCGATGCGCCACAGCAGCGCCTCCAGCTTCAGCCGCGCGCCGCCGCAGGCCGGGCAGGGCGTGTAGCTGCGGTACTTCGACAAGAGCACGCGGATGTGCATCTTGTAGGCCTTGCTCTCCAGGTACTCGAAGAAGCGGCGCACACCGTACCACTGCTTGTTCCAGTTGCCGGCCCAGCTCGGCGTGCCGTCGAGGACCCAGTCGCGCTGCGCCGGTGTCAGCTGGGTCCACGGCGTGTCGCGCGGTATGCCGGCTTCGCCCGCGTACTTGATGAGGTCGTCCTGGCAGTCCTTCCAGGCCGGCGTCTGCATCGGCTTGATGGCACCGTTGCGCAGCGTCTTGCGCACGTCGGGGATCACGAGGCCCATGTCGACGCCGATGACGCGGCCGAAGCCGCGGCAGGTGTCGCAGGCACCGTAGGCGCTGTTGAAGCTGAACATCGCCGGCTGCGGGTCGGCGTAACGACGGTCACTCTCGGGGCAGTGCAGGCCGGTGCTGTATTTCCACGGCTGCGCCTCGTCGCCAGCGAACACGGTGAGACGGCCGCTGCCGCGCTTCATCGCCAGCTCGATGGCGTCGAGCACACGCACCTTCTCGGCACCGGCCAGGCGCAGCCGGTCGGCGACGACATCCAGCACCTTGCGCGTGCCCACGATGCGCTCGCCATGCACCCGCGTGAAGCCGCTGGCGGCCAGCCACTGTTCCTGCTGCTCGGCGGTGGTGTCGGCCGGCAGCTCGACAGGGAAGGTGAAGATCAGCCGCGGGTCACCCGCCGCGGCCGCGCGCGTCAGCAGGTCGGCGTAGATGGTCTCCGGCGTGTCGTGGCGCACCGGAAGTGCGGTCTGCTGGTCGAAGAGCTGCGCCGCTCGCGCAAAGAGCAGTTTCAGGTGGTCGTTCAGCTCGGTCATGGTGCCGACCGTCGAACGCGAGGTGCGCACCGGGTTGGTCTGGTCGATGGCAATCGCCGGCGGCACGCCGTCGACGCGGTCGACCGCCGGGCGGTCCATGCGCTCGAGGAACTGGCGCGCATAGGCGCTGAAGGTCTCGACGTAGCGCCGCTGGCCCTCGGCGTAGAGCGTGTCGAAGACCAGGCTGCTCTTGCCCGAGCCACTGGGCCCGGTGACCACCGTCAGCTCGCCGGTCTGAATGTCGAGGTCGAGGTTCTTGAGGTTGTGCTGGCGCGCACCGCGGATTCGAATGACACCGGACGACATGGAAGCCTTAGCGACGGGGAGGGCAAGGATTCTAGGGACGCTGTGCCAGTTTCAGCGCTGCGCGGACGCCGCGTCGAGCAGCCCACGTCGAGCGGCCCAAGTGCCAGTCACGGGTGGGTTACGACCATTGTGATTCCGTAATTACATCGTTATGCTGGATCCTGTCCCACGACCCCGGCTGCGAAACAAGCTCGACCTGCACAAGCGCCCCATGACCGACACCCCCGCCCCCCTGCGCGGCACCTCGCTGCACGACGGCGTGGCGACGCGCCTGCGAGGCCTGGTCTTCGACGGCGCGCTGCTGCCGGGCGAGTACATCGACGAACAGTCGCTGGCCGCCGCCTGGCAGGTCAGTCGCACGCCGCTGCGCGAGGCATTGAAGGTGCTGGCCGCCGAAGGCCTGGTGGAACTCGTGCCGCACCGCGGCTGCCGCGTCATCGAGCTCACCGAGGATGACGCCGACGCGCTGTTCCCGGTGATGGCGCTGCTGGAAGGCCGCTGCGCCTTCGAAGCGGCCAGCA
This sequence comes from Rubrivivax sp., assembly GCA_030653505.1. GTDB lineage: Bacteria > Pseudomonadota > Gammaproteobacteria > Burkholderiales > Burkholderiaceae_C > Rubrivivax. The sequence continues at coordinate 63,355 of JAURZK010000194.1, read as the reverse complement.
AGGCCGACGCCGACGACCTGCGCACGCTGCAGCACCTGCACGAGGCGCTGGAACGCCACGCCGCGGCCGAGGACATCGACGGCTACTACCGCGCCAACCACGCCTTCCACGGCGCCGTGCAGGCGCTGGCGGCCAACCGCTGGCTCGACCGCGTCACCGGTGACCTGCGCCGCTTCATGCGCCTGATGCGCGGCCGCCAGCTGGCGCTGCCCGGGCGCATCGCGGCGTCGATCAACGAACACCGCGTGCTGATGGACGCCTTCGTGCAGCACGACGCCGCGCGCGCAGAACGTGCGATGCACGACCACCTGATGGCGCAGCTGGCGGCGCTGAAGAAACTGCGCCGCGCCACCGCCCGCGGCGCTGCGCCCGCCGCCCGCAGCGCCGCGCCCGCCGCCCCCACGCGGCATGCCCGCCGCAGCGCCACCCCACCCGCCACCTGAACGCACCATGCTCGATGACATCCGCCACGCCGCCGCGCGCCAACGAGTTGCACGTTCCGTGCGGCGCATGACACTCGACTGCAAGCGCCTGCTGTCCGAGAAGGGTGAACTCGGCGGCATGGCGCTGGCGCGCGACCTCATCGACCGCCTGGAAACGCTGGAAGACGAGCAGCTCGACGGGTTCTTCGATTTCTTGGCCGCCGACCTCAGCCCCGACCCGCAGGCCGTGCTGAAGGCCGCGCAGGCCTACGCCGACGCGCCCGGCGTGGCCACACTGGTGCCGTTGACGCACCTGGCCGAGCCGCCGCGGCAGGAACTCTTCCGGCGCCTGAACCGCATGCCCGGCGGCACCGCCGTGGTCCTGCGCCTGCGTCGTGCGCTGCTGCGTGCGCTGCCGCGCAAGCCCGAGCTGGCGGCCATCGAGGCCGACCTGCTGCACCTGCTGACGAGCTGGTTCAACCCCGGGTTCCTGCAGAAGAAGCGGGTCGACTGGAACTCGCCAGCGCAGCTGCTGGAGAAGATCATCCACCACGAGGCAGTGCACGCCGTCGACGGCTGGGACGACCTGCGCCGCCGCCTGCAGCCCGACCGCCGCTGCTTCGCGTTTTTCCACCCGCAGCTGCCCGAAGAGCCGCTGATCTTCGTCGAGGTGGCCTTGCTGCCCGAAATGCCGGGCGCCATCGCACCGCTGATCGACAAGGCCAGCACGCCGCTGCCGCCCGACCGTTTCCGCGTCGCGGCCTTCTACAGCATCAGCAACTGCGAGCCCGGGCTGCGCGGCGTGTCGCTGGGCAACTTCCTCATCAAGACCGTGGCCACGCAGTTGCAGCGTGAACTGCCGCGGCTGCGCTCCTTCTGCACGCTGTCGCCCATTCCCGGCTTCGCCAACTGGCTGCTGGCCGAACCCGACTTCACCACGCTGCCCGGGCTGAAGAAGGGTGGCGCGGCCGAGCTCGAAGCCGCGCGCACGCTGCTGCACAAGCTGTGCGACGGTGACCTGGGCGCGCTGCAGGGTGCGGCCGTGCACGACAGGCTGGGCGAACCCGGCAGCGCCGCGCTGCGGCTGCTGTGCGGCGCCTACCTCACGCTGCTGTCGCCGACGCCGCACGGTGACCCGGTGGCACGCTTCCACCTCGACAACGGCGCACGGCTGGAACGCCTGAATGCGCGCGGCAACATGTCGGCAATGGGTTTGCGCCAGTCCTTCGGCATGATGGTCAACTACCTCTACGATCTGGCCAAGGTCGAAGCCAGCCATGCCAAGTTCCGACAGGGAGAAGTTGCGCGTTCACGCGCCATCAGCACGCCCGGTTGAGCGACGAAGATCGCCGCACCGCAGCATCCACGACAACACGACGGAGACTCACCGATGACCCATTCCAGCCACCCGACCCGGCGCACGGCGCTCATCACCGGCGCAGCCGCCCTGGCCGCCCCCTGGGTGCACGCCCAGAGCGCCTGGCCGAGCAAGCCGGTGACGGTGATCGTGCCCTTCCCGCCCGGCGGCGGCACCGATGCGTTTGCGCGGCCGATGTTCGCGATGATGAGCAGGAACACGGGCAAGCAGTTCCTCATCGACAACAAGGGCGGCGCCGGCGGCACGCTGGGCGCCAGCCTCGCGGCCAAGGCCGCGCCCGATGGCTACAACTTCTTCATGGGCGCCGTGCACCACGCCATCGCGCCCAGCATGTACCCCCGGCTCGACTACAACATCGAGACCGACTTCGTGCCCGTGGGCCTGGTGTCCAGCGTGCCGCAGGTCATCGTCGTCAACCCGCAGCGCGTGCAGGCCACGAACCTGAAGGACCTGCTGGCCCACATCCGCAGCAACCCGGGCAAGCTGAACTACGCCTCGGCCGGCAACGGCACCAGCCATCACCTGGCCGGCGAACTGTTCAAGCTGCAGACGAAGACATTCATCACCCACATCCCCTACCGCGGCGCCGGCCCGGCGCTGCAGGACCTGATCGCCGGACAGGTGGACATGATGTTCGACGGCATGGGCAGCAGCGCCGGCCACATCAAGGGCGGGCGGCTGCGCGCCATCGCGGTGGCCGCCGACAAGCGTGCGCCGGGCTTCCCCGACCTCGTCACCGCCCCCGAGGCCGGCGAAAGGGACTACAAGGTCGCCACCTGGTACGGCATCTGGGCGCCCAAGGGCACCCCGAAGGAGGCCGTGGCGGCGATGGCCGAAGAGATGCGCAAGGCCGTCAACAGCCCCGAGCTCAAAGCCACCTGGAACGGCATGGGCGCCGAGACGCCCAACGTCTGGACCGACGACTTCGGCAGGTTCGCGGGCAACGAGGTGAAACGCTGGGCGGAAGTCGTCAAGAACTCCGGAGCAAAGCTCGACTGAGCCCCAATGCGCGCCGACAACCGCAACCTCTTCGCGGCCCTGCGCGCCGCCTTTCCGGCCGATCTCGAGGCCACGGCCATCGAGACGGCCGACACGGCCGCGCCGCTCTTCTACACCTGGAGCGACCTCGAACGCGGCACGGCGATGCTCGCCAACTTGATCGAGGGCCTGGCGTTGCCGCCGGCATCGCGCATCGCCGTGCAGACCGAGAAGAGCGTCGAGGCACTGATGCTCTACCTGGCCGTGCTGCGCGCCGGGCACGTCTTCCTGCCGCTGAACACGGCCTACCAGGCCGGCGAGATCGAGTACTTCATCGGCAACGCCGAACCGGCCATGGTGGTCTGCGCCAGCAAGAACTTCGGCTGGGTCAGCAAGATCGCCTTTCTGGCCGGCACGAAACACGTCTTCACCCTCAACGAAGACCGCACGGGCACGCTGCTCGACCGCGCCGCCTTCCAGGGCGACCAGCACACGCCCGCCGCGCGCGGCGCCGACGACCTGGCCGCCATCCTCTACACCAGCGGCACCACCGGGCGCAGCAAGGGCGCGATGCTCACGCACGGCAACCTGCTCGCCAACGCGCAGGTGCTGCACCGGGCCTGGGGCTGGCGCCGGCCGGAAGACGGCGGCGACGTGCTCATCCACGCGCTGCCCATCTTCCACGTGCACGGCCTCTTCGTCGCCAGCCACGGCGCGCTGCTGGCCGGCGCGAAGATGATCTGGTTCAACCGCTTCGACCCACGCGCCGTGGCCGCGCGGCTGCCCGAGGCCACCGTGTTCATGGGCGTGCCCACGCTCTACGTGCGGCTGCTGGGCGAGCCCGCACTGACGAAGGCGGCCTGCGCCCACATGCGGCTCTTCGTCAGCGGCTCGGCGCCGATGCTGGTCGAGACCTTCAACAGCTGGCACGAGCGCACCGGCCACAGCATCCTGGAACGCTACGGCATGAGCGAAACGGTGATGCTCACCAGCAACCCCTACCGCCCGGAAAGCGCGCGGCGCGGCGGCGCCGTGGGGCTGCCGCTGCCCGGCGTGGGCTTGCGTGTGCACGACGAGCAGGGCAGGCCTGTCCCGGCCGGCGAGATCGGCGGCATCGAGGTGCGCGGGCCCAACGTCTTCAAGGGTTACTGGCGCATGCCCGAGAAGACAGCCGAGGAGTTCACTGCCGACGGCTGGTTCAAGACCGGCGACGTCGGCAGGATCGACGCCGACGGCTACGTGACGATCGTCGGCCGCAGCAAGGACCTCATCATCACCGGCGGCTACAACGTCTACCCGGCCGAGATCGAAGGCTACGTGAACGAGTTGCCGGGCGTGACCGAATCGGCCGTGGTCGGCGTGCCGCACCCCGACTTCGGCGAAGCCGTGGTGGCGGTGGTGGTGCGCAAGCCCGGTGCGACGCTCGATGGCGCGGCAGTGGTGGCGGCGCTGAAGACGCAGATCGCCAACTTCAAGGTGCCCAAGCAGGTCTTCGTCGTCGACGCCTTGCCGCGCAACGCGATGGGCAAGGTGCAGAAGAACCTGCTGCGCGACCAGCACAAGAGCCTGTTTTCGACATGATCGCCGCATGAACACCGCCAGCGCGCCCGACCGCTGCCCGCGCTGCGGTGCCGGCTTCGCCTGCGGCGCAGCGGGGCCTGGGGCCTGTGCCTGCAGCACGCTCACGCTGAGCGCCGCACTGCAGGCGCAGTTGCGGCAGCAGTTCGACGGCTGCCTGTGCCTGCCCTGCCTGCAGCTGCTGGCGCAGGCCGAGCGGGACGCAACCGGGGCCACAGCGTGAAGCTGCTGATCCTGGGGGGCACACGTTTCCTCGGCCGCCACCTCGCGCAGCAGGCGCTGCAAGCCGGCCACGAACTGAGCATGCTGCACCGTGGCCGCAGCGCCGGCGGGCTCTTTCCCGAAGCCGAACACCTCATTGCCGACCGCGACCGTGAAGGGGAGTTCGCTGCCGCGCTGGCGGGGGGCGCCTGGGACGCCGTGATCGACACCAGCGCCTACCTGCCGCGCCAGGTGCAGGCCGCCGCCGCGGCGCTGGCCGGGCGTGTGGGGCAGTACCACCTGGTGTCGACGATCAGCGTCTACGCCGGCTTCGACGCCGCCGTCACCGACGAGGGCGCACCGCTGCAGGTGCTGCCCGACCCGGGCGTCCAGGTCGTCGACGGCAGCAGCTACGGCGGCCTGAAGGCGCTGTGCGAGGCCGCGGCTTACGAGGGCTTCGAGGATGGCTGCCTGGTGTCGCGTCCCGGCCTGCTCGTCGGGCCCTTCGACCCCACGGGCCGTTTCACCTGGTGGGTGCAGCGCTTCGTTCGCGCCGACTCGGGCGACGACGACGAAACCGAGGTGCTGGCGCCGGGTGAGCCCACGACGCCGGTGCAGTTCATCGACGCTCGCGACGCCGCCGCGTGGATGCTGCACCAGGCCGAAGCCGGCCACCGCGGCACCTACAACCTCACCGGCCCGGAGAGCCCGGCGACGATGGGCGAGCTGCTGGCGGCCGCACGCGACACGCTGGCACCCACGTCGCAACTGCTGTGGGTCGACGAAGACTTCCTGCTCGCACGGGGCGTGGCGCCGTGGAGCGATCTGCCGGTGTGGCTGCCGCAGGCGCAGAGCGGCGTGCACCGCGTCGACATCACACGTGCGCTGGACACCGGCCTGCAGTGCCGGCCGTGGGCGCAGACGCTGCGCGACACCGCGGTCTGGGCCGCCAGCGCCGCCCCGCCGGCGCTGGGCGGGCCGCTGCGGCCGCAGGTGGGGCTGGCACCCGAACGCGAGGCCGACCTGCGCGCCGCCTGGCGCGAGCGCTGAGCCTGCACACGACCGTCCGTACGCGACTTCACCGCCGGCGGCTGCGGACAGTCACCACCACTCATCGCCGTGCCCGGCGCCTTGTCGGCGCCAGCCGGCGCTTCGTCGCAAGGCCGTGGCGGCACGTGATGGGCTTGCCTAGAGTTCACTCCATCGCATCACCGAACCACCCCCGAAGGAGCCCCACATGAACACGATCACCCGCCACGAAGTCGCCCACCGCATCACCTCGCTCGGCCTGTCGGCCGTACTGACACTGAGCATCCTCGCCAGCATCAACCTGCTGGCCGTGGAGCCGTCGCCCGACAGCCTGCTGGCGCAGCGCAGCGCCCCCGTCGCGGTCGCCGCGGCACCGGCTTCGGCCAGCCCGCGCACCTGACACCCCGGCGGTGGCCGGTGCGCAGAGAGCCCCGCATGGCGGGGCTCTTTTCATTGGGCGGCTGGTTTGGCGGCTCGCAGTGCGCCGCGTCAAGCAAAGCGCCGCCGCGGCGTCACACAATGCGCGCTCAGCACCGTGAAGCGCCCGCCTGCCGCCATGCCCCACACCACCGCCCTGCCCGCTGCACTGCGCGACCACCGCGTCTTCGGCCACCTGCCCGAGAAGGTGCGCACCACGCTGGCCGGCCAGTTCAAGCGCCAGGTGTTCAATGCCGGCGCAGTGGTGGGCGCCGGCCCGGCGTTGCTGGACAGGCTGGGCTGGGTGCTCGCCGGCCACCTGGCGCTGCGCGCCGGCGCCGACACCGCACCCGCGGTCGTGCTGGGCGCGGGGGAGCTCTTCGGCGCCGGCGCCGGCCCCTACGACACCGCCGGTGACTGGCAGGCGCTGGCCGAAGGCCGCACCGAGATCGCCTTCCTTCCCGGCGCCGAGGTGGCGCGTCTGTGCGCCGAGCATGCGGCGATGGCACTCTTTCTCGCCGCACCGGCCACCGAAGCCACGGCACCGCCGCCTGGGGGCGACCCGCACCTGGGCCTGATGACGACGCCCGTGCGCCAGCTGCTCAAGCGCGCGCCGGTGACGCTGCCGCCCAGCGCCACCGTGCTGCAAACGGCGCAGACCATGCGCGACCAGCGCGTGTCGTCGGTGCTGCTGATGGAGCAGGACCTGCTCTTCGGCCTCGTCACCGACCGCGACCTGCGCAACCGCGCCCTGGCCGCCGGCCTCGACCCGCAGGCCCCGGTGCACGAGATCGCCACCGTGGCGCCGCTGACCATCGACATCCACAAGCCCGCCTTCGAGGCCTTGCTGCTGATGGCGCGCCACAACATCCACCACGTGCCGGTGCTCGACGGCCAGCGAGTGGCCGGCATGCTCACCGCCACCGACCTGACCGAGCAGCACAGCACCTCGGCCGTCTATCTGGCCGGCGAGATCCACAAGCAGGTCACGGTCGAGGGCCTGGTGGCCGCCGCTGCACGCGTGAAGCAGTTGCAGCGCAACCTGGCCGCTGCCGACGCCAGCGCCTACAGCAGCGGCCACATCATCACCGCCATCACCGACGCCATCACGTCGCGGCTGCTGGTGCTGGCCGAGCTGAAGCTGGGCCCGCCGCCCGTCGAATTTGCGTGGGTGGCCGCCGGTTCTCAGGCGCGCCAGGAGCAGACGGCCAAGAGCGACCAGGACAACTGCCTGGTGCTCGACGACCGCTACGACGAGGCCACGCACGGCGCCTACTTCGAGGCGATGGCCGGCTTCGTTAACGACGGCCTGGACGCCTGCGGCTATGTCTACTGCCCCGGCGAGATGATGGCGCGCACCGCCGAATGGCGGCAGCCCGTGCGGCGCTGGGCCGAGTACTTCCGCAAGTGGACGCAGCAGCCCGAGCCCAAGGCGCTGATGCTGACCTGCGTCTTCTTCGACCTGCGTGTCGTCTACGGGCAGGAGGCGCTGCTCGAGGGCCTGCGCCAAGAGGTGCTGGCCGAGACCCGCGACAACCGCATCTTTCTGGCCTACATGGCGGGCAACGCGCTGCTGCACCGGCCGGCGCTGTCGATGTTCGGCGGCCTCGCGACGGTGCGCCACGGCACGCGGCGCGACGCCATCGACCTCAAGCACAGCGGCATCGTGCCCATCGTCGACCTGGCGCGTGTCTACGCGCTGGCTGGCGGCCACGACGCGGTGAACACGCACGACCGCCTGCTGGTGGCCGCGCAGGGCAAGGAGATCAGCGAGCAGAGCGCACGCGACCTGCGCGATGCGCTCGAGTTCATGGCCGCGCTGCGCATCCGCCACCAGGCCGCGCAGATGGCACGCGGCGAGGCGCCCGACAACTTCCTCTCGCTGGCCGAGGTGAGCAACTTCGAGCGCAGCCAGCTGAAGGACGCTTTCGGCGTGGTGCAGACGTTGCAGAGCGTGCTGGCGCAGCGTTACCGCTGAGGCCGTTTGCGCGGGCCGGCCTCTGCCGCGGCTGACCGCCAGGCGCCAGTCAACGGCCCAGTAGCTTGTCGCGCGCCGCCTTCGGGTCGACGAAGAGCTTGGCCAGGTCGGCGCTGACGACGAGCGAGACCTTGCGCCCGGCGCCGCTCGAGTCGTGCATCACGCCGACGGAGTAGTTGTCCTTCATGTGCCAGATGAAACCCAGCGCGGGGCCATCGCGTTTGTTCTTGTCGGTCCACGCCGCCACGAGTGCGCCGCCGCGCGGGGCGGACATCGTCGACCCGCTCCACGTCCAGCGCTGGTAGCCCACGATCTCCAGCACCAGCGCACTGTCGTAGCGCGACTCGGCGCCGCTGCGGTAACGCAGGCCGACAGCCGGGTGCAGGAACGACCACTGCTCGGTCGGCGGCCCGACCAAACCCATCACCTTGCGTCCGCGCGTGAAGAGCACGCTGTTGAGCGCCAGCTCCCAGGGGTATTGCGCACGCGAGGACGCGAAGTAGGCATTCCAGCGCTCGTCGAGCACGGCGACGTGGGCGGCAAAGGCCTCACGCCGTTCGCGCAGCAGCTCGTTGGCCACGGCGCGCACGCGCCACACGGCGAGCACGACCTCCGCGCCGCTGCGCAGCGCCAAGGTGCAACGCTGCGGCGAGACCGGGCACTCGCGGTTCAGCAGGTCGACGAGCCGCAGCTCGCCGGGCCGGCCTTCGAGCACGACATGGGCGGTGAAGTCGTAGTCCCAGGCCGAGGCAGCGCCCGTGGCCAGCGGTCCGCCGCGCGCATCCTGCACCTGCTGCACGGTGACGTCGCGCAGGCGCAGGACGAAGTCGTCGATGCTGCGCAGCACGGGCGCGGCCTCGCCGAAGCCGAGCGTGTCGATCGCATTCTCGAGCCGGTCGCGGGCTGCGACGGCCTGTGCCGAGGCACCCGCGATGCGCTGCGCCGTCGGCAGGTCTCGCCACTCGCGCAGGCTTCGGCAGAGCGCTTCGTCAGGCTTGCAGCTGCGCAGGTCCAGCAGCAGGGCCAGGTCGGCCAGGCACTGCTGCGCCGAGGGCGACGAGTCCGCTGTCCAGCGCGTGGTGTCCAGGTCCCGGCACTCACCGGCCGCATGCGCGGGGGCGACCAGCCCGGTCGCCAGCAAGCACCAGCCCAGCGCAGCGGTCAGGCCGCGCAGCGTCATCGCCCACATCTTGATCTTCATGCTGCGCCCTCCTCAGACCTTGGCCAGCTTGTCGAAAGCCCTGCGCAGCTTGCCAAGCTCCAGCCAGTCTGCGGCCTGGCTCGGCAGGATGTTTTCCAGCCGGGTCTTGAGCTCGATGGCCACCTGGTCCTGCAGGGGACCGAAGGCACGGAAGCGCGCCAAGGCGTCACGTTCGTCATCGTCGCTCACGGCCTGCATGCCGAACAGGCGCCTGAGCATGGGCACGTACACCGCGGGATGCAGCAGGTAGTGGGCAAAGTCGTGCACGTTCTCTTGGTGGATGTGGTCCACCTCGACCGACAGGTAGCGCGGCGGACGCGCCGTCAGCGCCGCCTCGTCGGGCCACATCTGCGGGCTGAACATCTTGGGCACCGTGAAAGGGTCCAGCCGGTGCCGCGCATTGAGGTAGTAGCGGCAGCCGCGACCGCTCTGGCCCGCGAAGCCCGGCTTGACGGCCGTGTCGAAGACGTCGTAGGGCTCGGCGGCTGTCTTGACCTCCAGCACGCGGCTCACGTTCGCGACCATCATCAGCAGATGCGCCTGTGCGTTGTGGGCCGCGAAGGCCTCGGCGCCGGGCAGCTGGCTGTGCGGATTCCATAGGCGGGCGAGTGTGTCGTGCAAGACCGCGGTGCCCAGGCTGTGACCGATGGCCGACCAGGCCACGGGCCCGCCGGCGCTCTCGGCTTGCAGGCGGTCGACGATCTGGCGGGCGACATGGGTGCAGACGCGGTTGCGCACCAGACTGAAGGCCCGGTACAGCAGCACGTCGGCCGCATGGGTCCAGGCGAAGTTGTCCTTCAGTTCCCCGGCGCCAGCGAGCCACTTCGTCAGCTTCGACAAGGGCACGCCGGTCTGCGCCGAGGCCGCAGCGATGATTTCCGCGTTGTTCGCCCAGGCGTCCAGCACTTCGCGGAAGATGTGGTCGTAGTGGATAGTCACGAAGTCGACGCGCTGCTCGATGTCGCGGGCGGCGAGGTCGGGAAACTGGCCGTAGGCCAGCTTGATGGCCGCCACGTACGGCGCCTCCCAGCCCTCGGCGTGATGCCCCATGCCGTGCAGCAGGAAGACCTGGTGTTTGCTCATCGCTGTCTCCGCACCCTGAAAGCGGGCCTGCCGATTCTGTACAGCCGGCGCCGTGCGGAGATGATCCGAACTGGGGATGCGGGGGTGGGGGTTTACGGTGTACGGGCGGCCTTCAGTACTTCAGCCGCGCGTAGTAGGTCTTCTGCGCCGCCGCACGCGCTTCGCCCAAGGTGTGGATGCCCTGCTCGGCCAGCAGGGGCACCAGCTTCTGGAAGATCTCGGCGGTGACCAGCGCGTCACCCAGTGCCGTGTGGCGGCCGATGACGGTGACGTCGAAGCGCTCGGCAATCGCCTCCAGCCGGTGCGATTCCTGGTTCGGGTGCACCACCGCCGAGAGCAGCAGCGTGTCGAGCACCGGCTGATCGAACTTCACGCCCGTGCTGGTTTCCTTCAACTGCAGGAAGCGCATGTCGAAAGCCGCGTTGTGCGCCACCAGCACCGTGTCCTGCGCGTAGGCATGGAAGGCCGGCAGCACCTGCGCGACGGTGGGCTTGCCGGCCACCATGTCGGGCGTGATGCCGTGGATGGGAATGCCCGCGGCCGGGATGCTGCGCTGCGGGTCAACGAGCTGGTCGAAACTCTCGCCCTTGCGCAGCTTGCCGCCCACCAGACGTGTGGCGCCGATCTGGATGATCTCGTCGCCGCCGGCCGGGTCCAGGCCCGTGGTCTCGGTGTCGAAGATCGTGTAGGACAGGTCGACCAGGCGGCGCTCGTCCAGCGCGTGGCTGCTCTCGCCGCCGGCGAAGAGGTCGAAGTCGTAGAACTCGGGCCGGCTCTCGACCATGTCGATGGGCTCGGCCGCGGCACTGGGCGCCAGCGGCAGCAGGAAGCGGAAGAAGGCCTGGTGGCGAAGGCGATCGCGTTCGAACCAGAATTCGCCGCCGTGGCGCTGTACCACGTCGCGCACGGTCAGCAGCGTGGTCTCCTGGCCGGTGGAGATGGGGTCCATCTCCCAGCCCATCACGGTCTCTGTGCTCATGGCCTGGCCGCCCCACACCAGGTCGAGCCGGGCGCGGCGCTCGTCGGCCGCGCTCAGGCGCAGCTGCAGTGACTTCACCGCGTACTCGTCCTGCAGGCGCAGCGCCAGGTAGGCCAGCGCCTGCAGCAACGAGAAGCTGTCGAGCTTGAGCCACAGCGCGCCATCGACCTCGGCAGCGCTGCAGCGGGCACTGCCCTGGGCCTGGATGCGCAGCAGCGCGGCCTGCACGAAGTCGGCGCCCAGCATCTCTTCCAGCGGCCAGCGTGTGGCCAGGCCCTGCGCGCTCTGCGCCGCGAGTTCCTTGATACGACGGTTCATGGCCTGCGTCTCGTCGCGCACCACGCTCAGGAAACGTTCGCGCATCGCGGGTTCGAGGCCTTCGTCGTCGAGCATCTCGACCGCCGCCTGCAGGTTGGCCAGCGAGGCGCGGCTCTGCTCGGTCAGGCCGTGCAGGCCACGTTCACGCGCTGATTCCTGTTCGTATTCGCGCGTGATGTTGTCGAGCATCAGCACGAAGCCGGTGATGGGCGGCGGTTCGGCCGCGGCGGTGTCGGCCGGGGTCTCGTCGGCCACGCCACGCACCGGCGTCATCATCGCGCGCAGCAGCTGGCCGCTGCGCGTGGTGGTGACGAACTGCGCCGTGGGGTGGGCCGCGCCGCGCGCGAGGCGCTGCTGCACGCTGTCCAGCGCGTGCGCCACCAGCTTGCGGTCGAAGACGTTGTAGATGCTGCGGCCCAGGCCGATGAGCTCGGCGCCGCCGGCCAACGTGGGTGCGTCGGACAGGGCGCGGAACTGCACCCGCGCCCGGTTGTTGTAAAGCAGCACACGGCCGTCGAGGTTGCACACCACCACGCTCTGCGTCAGCTCGCTCATCAGTGCGGCCAGGCGGTTGCGTTCCTGCGCGATGCCGCGGCTGGCCTGCGCCACCTCGGCGGCGATGTCGCGCCTGAGCTGGTCGCGCTGCGCGGCCAGGTCGTTGATGGTGCCGGCCAGCGCGCGCACCGGGCCGGCGCCGCCGGGCACCGCGAGCTGGCGCTGCACGTCTGAACTGACCAGCACCTGCGCCTGTTCCTGCAGCTGCGCGGTGGCCAGCACCCAGCGGCGGAGCAGCGGCTGCGCCACCGCGCCGGCGAACACCAGCAGCACGACCACGGCCAGCATGACCTGGGCGCCGCGTCCGTCGAGCAGCGCCCGTGCCGTCACCCGCTCGGCTTCGCTCCAGCCCGACCACACCAGGGCCACGGCCGCGCCCAGGAAGACCGACAGCAGCACCAGCGCGCCGACCACGGCGACGGCAGAGGCCAGCTGAAGCTGACGCGCAGGGGTCACGGGGCAACGCCCTCTGCGGCTGCCCCAGCGCCACGTGGCGCGGCCAGCATCTCGCGCACCTTGACCACCAGTTCCTTGGTCGAGAAGGGTTTGGTCATGTAGGCATCGGCACCGACGCCCAGGCCCTTGGCGATGTCGGTGTCGCGGCCCTTGGCGGTGAGCATCAGCACCAGCGTGTCCTTCAGCGCCTCTTCTGCACGCAGTTCCTGGCAGACCTCGAAGCCGTTCTTGTTCGGCATCATCACGTCCAGCAGCACCAGGCGCGGTTGCACGCTGCGCAGCAGGTCCAGCGCTTCCTGCCCGTCGCGCGCCACGTGCACCTCGTAGCCCTCGCGTTTCATCAGGTATTCCAGCGAGATGAGGATGTTGGGTTCGTCGTCGGCGATGAGGATGCGATCGCTCATGTCTTGTCTCCTGCGTTGGCCGCTGCTGCACCCGCGGGGGTCGGCTCTGGGGGATTGGGCCAAGGTAGCGTGAACGCAAAACACGCGCCTTGACCGGTGTCAGGCCGCAGTTCCATGCGGCCGCCGAAATGTTCGACGATCTGGCGGCTGATGGGCAGCCCCAGCCCGGTGCCCTGCGGCCGCTGGCTGGCCTGCCCGCCCTGGCGGAACTTCTCGAAGATCAGCGCGCGCTGCGCCACCGGCACGCCGGGGCCGTTGTCCTGCACCTCCACCGTGGCGCCGACGGCGTCGCAGCACAGCCGCACGGTGATGCGCCCGCCGTCGTGCGGCACGAACTTGCCGGCGTTGGACAGCAGGTTCAGCAGCACCTGCATCAGGCGGTCGGGGTCGGCGCGCAACAGGGGCACGTGCTCGGGCAGGTCGAGCACCAGTTCGGCGCCGCGCTCGCGCAGCATCTCCTGCACGGTCTGCGCAGCCTGGCGGATGAGCGCGGCCAGGTCGACATCGGTGTTGTGCCACTCGGCATGGCCCGACTCGATCTTGGCCATGTCCAGCACCTGGTTGACGAGGCGCGTGAGCCGCTCGGTCTCGGTGACGATGATGGCCAGGAACTGCTGTCGCTGGGGCGAGGGCATGTCGGCGTCGTCGACCATCAGCTCGGCCAGCGCGCGGATGCTCGTCAGCGGCGTGCGCAGCTCGTGCGTGACGCTGCTCATGAAGTCGTCCTTCAGCCGGTCCAGGCCTTCCAGGCGCTCGTTGGCGGCGCGCAGCTCGGCGGTGGCGGCCTCCAGTGCCTTCGAGTAGGCGCGCAGCTGCGAGGCTTCGTCCAGGATGCGCAGCACGTCGTCCAGGCCCAGCGCCTCTTCCTGCACCACCGACGCCACCATGACACGCGCCGACGCGCTGCCGATGGCGCCGGCCAGCTGCGTCTCGACGAACTGCACCAGTTGCGCGTCGGGTGCGATGTCTTCCACGCGCGCCGCGCCGCGCTCGGCGGCGTAGCCCTCGAACAGCCGCGTGGCGCGCTCGGCGCCCAGGAAGCGCCGCGCCAGCGCCAGCAGGTCGACGACCTCGGCACGGCCGCGCCAGAACACCGGCCGCGCCAGCGCCTTGCGGTCGAAGACATCGACGAAGAGCAGCGCCTGGCTGGTTTCCTGCGCCGACGGCGTGCGCGCGAGCGACACGCCGACGTACAGGCCGATATTGACCAGCAGGCTCCAGAACATCGAGTGCGTCAGGTTGTCCAGCCCGGTCAGGCCCAGCAGGTGTTCGGGACGCAGCAGCTCGAGGCCGAAGGGGCCGGCGTCGACGAAGGGCGTGGCCCACCAGCCGCTCTTGGCGATGGACGGCAGCATCAGCGTGTAGGTCCACAACGCAAAGCCGCCCAGCAGCCCGGCCAGCGCGCCTTCGCGCGTGCCGCCCTTCCAGTACATGCCACCCAGCAGCGCCGGCGCGAACTGCGCCACCGCGGCAAAGCTGATGAGCCCGATGCTTACCAGCGCGTAGGCCTCGCCCGCGAGGTGGAAGTAGAGGTAGCCCAGCAGCAGCACGCCGACGATGGCGGCGCGGCGGATGTAGAGCAGCAACACCGTGAGGTCGCCGCGCCGCGACAGGCGGCCCAAGCGCAGCAGCAGCGGCATCACGAGGTCGTTGCAGACCATGGTCGACACCGCGATGGCCTCGACGATGACCATGCCGGTGGCCGCCGACAGACCGCCGACGAACACCGCCAGCGCCAGCATGTTCTGCCCCGCGGCCAGCGGCAGGCTGAGCACGAAGGTGTCGGCGTTGACCGTGCCGCGGCCGAAGTAGAGGAGCCCGCCCAGGGCGATGGGCAACACGAAGACGTTGATGGCCAGCAGGTAGGCCGGGAACACCCAGGCCGCGCGCTTGAGGTGCCGCTCGTCGACGTTCTCGACCACCATGACCTGGAACTGCCGCGGCAGGAAGACCACCGACAGCATGCTCAGGATGGTGAGCGCGAACCATTGCTCGTAGGCGAAGGGCCGGCCGGGCGCCGACAGTGAAAGCAGCGTCTTCAGCTCGGGCACCGCCAGCGCACGCTCGAAGAGGTCGCCCGGCCCGCCGAACAGGCCCCAGGTGACGAAGATGCCGACGGCCAGGAAGGCCAGCAGCTTGACCAGCGACTCGAAGGCTATGGCCGCCACCATGCCCTCGTGGCGCTCGGTGCCATCGAGGTGGCGCGTGCCGAAGACCATCGTGAAGCCGGCCAGCGCCAGTGCCATGTAGAAGGTGCCGTCGCGCCACCAGTCGACGCGCAGCGGCGGCGTGCCGAGCTCGGTGGTCAGGACCGCGTAGCCGCTGGCTATCGCCTTCAGCTGCAGTGCGATGTAGGGCACGATGCCGACGACCGTGATCAGCGTGACGAGTCCGGCCAGCAGCGGGCTCTTGCCGTAGCGGCTGGCGACGAAGTCGGCGATGGACGTGATGCGGTAGGTGCGCGAGATGCGGATCATCTTGCGCAGCACCGACCAGGCCAGCACCATGGCCAGCATGGGGCCGAGGTAGATGGGCAGGAACCAGACGCCACCCGAAGCGGCACGGCCGACGCTGCCGAAATAGGTCCAGGCCGTGCAGTACACGGCCATGCTCAGCGCATAGACCCAGGCGTTGCCGATGACCGAACGGCCTGCTGCTGCGCGCCCGTCGGCCCACCAGGCGACGACGAACAGCAGCAGCAGGTAGGCGAACGAAGCGCCGAGGACGAGCGGCGGCGTGAGCATGGCTGTGCGGTCTGCGCAGGACGGCGCCGGGTCAGTCGGGCGCGGTTTCCATCAGCCAGGCCAGTACCGCGATCAGCAGTGCCCAGACGATGAACAGCGCCAGCGGGAACAGCGGCAGGCCCAGCAGCGTGGCGTCACGGTCCCACAGCGCCAGCAGCGGAAAGTTGAACAGCACCAGGCCCAGTGCGAACAAGCCCGTCAGGCGTTGCTGGAGCAGGCCGCGGCGCATGAGGATGAGCTCTCGCCGCGCTCAGGCCTTGTTGGCCTTGTCGGCCTTCTTGGCCGCAAAACCGTGCGCGTGCCGGCTGAGCGCGAAGTCGAGCATGAACTTGCTCCAGATCGTGGTGCCGGCAATCGCCGTCCAGTTTTCGTAGGCGATGCCGGTGAAGAGCACCGCGAAGATGACGTAGACCGCCACCACGCCTGCCAGGCCGTTGATGACCATCTCGTACGGTGCCCACTTCTCGACCCGCGGCGGTGGCTCGCCGCGCTTCAGCGCCACCTCCGAGAAGTCGCGCTTGATGCCGATGCGCCAGGCCCGGCGCAGCCAGAAGAAGGCCATCGGGAACAAGGCCAGGAAGAGGATCCAGGTGATGGCGACACTGACGTCGAAGGTCATGCGTGGCTCCGGCTCGGCAACAGACTGCTCAGGAGAAAGGGCCCCGCCAGCTTGACCGGCAGGGCCCTCGATTCTGGGCCCCACGCCTTGCGGCCGGGGCCCGCTTCAGCGCCAGTCGGCGCCGTGGTTTACCTCAATGGGCACCGTCCACCGTCTTCGAACCGCGCGGGATGCGCACGGCCTCGACCATGGCCTGGATGTGCGCTGGCGGCTCCTTGGTGACCTTGTCCACCAGGAAGGCGACGATGAAGTTCACCGCCGCGCCCACCGCACCGAAGGCCTCAGGCGTGATGCCGAAGAAGCTGTTGGCACCACCGATCATGGGCAGGAAGTCCGTGCCCTTGACGAAGAAGATACCCTTGTGCGCGAAGACGTAGAACAGCGTCACGGCCAGGCCCGCCAGCATGCCGGCGATGGCGCCTTCCTTGTTCATCTTCTTGCTGAATATGCCCATCATGATGGCCGGGAACAGCGAGGAAGCGGCAATACCGAAGGCCAGGGCCACGGTACCGGCCGCGAAGCCCGGGGGGTTGAGGCCCAGCCAGCCCGAGATGACGATGGCCACGGCCATCGAGATCTTGCCGGCCAGCAGCTCGTTCTTCTCGCTGATGCTGGGCACGAAGATGTTCTTGATCAGGTCGTGCGAGACGGCCGCCGAGATGGCCATCAGCAGGCCCGCCGCCGTCGACAGCGCCGCTGCCAGGCCACCCGCCGCCACCAGCGCGATGACCCAGTTGGGCAGCAGCGCGATCTCGGGGTTGGCCAGCACGATGATGTCGGCGTTGACGGTCAGCTCGTTGCCCTTCCAGCCCGCGGCTTCGGCCTTGGCCTTGGCTTCGGGGTTGGCGGTCTTGTCGTTGTAATACTGGATGCGGCCGTCGCCGTTCTTGTCCTCGAACTTCAGCAGCCCTGTCTTTTCCCAGCGCTTCATCCAGTCGGGGCGGGTCTCGGCCACGATGCTGGCTTCGGGGGCGTAGAGGTCACCGCCCTTCACGACGGCCGTGTTCACGGTGCCGTGCAGGTTCAGCTTGGCCATCGCGGCCACCGCGGGGGCGGTGGTGTACAGGATGGCGATGAAGACCAGCGCCCAACCCGCCGACGAACGTGCGTCCTTGACCGAAGGCACGGTAAAGAATCGCATGATGACGTGGGGCAGACCGGCGGTGCCGATCATCAGGCTCAGCGTGTAGACGAACATGTTCAGCGTGCTGCCGGCCGTGGTCGTCGTGTACTTGCCGAAACCCAGGTCGGTGACGACCATGTCGAGCTTGCTCAGCAGCGACACGTCGGTGCCCGCCATGTCCGAGCCCAGGCCCAGTTGCGGGATGGGCACGCCGGTGAGTTGCAGGCTGATGAAGATCGCCGGCACCGTGTAGGCCAGGATCAGCACGATGTACTGCGCCACCTGGGTGTAGGTGATGCCCTTCATGCCACCGAACACCGCGTACAGGAACACGATGCCCATGCCGACGTAGATGCCGACTTCACTGCTGACGCCGAGGAAGCGCGAGAAGGCCACGCCCACACCGGTCATCTGGCCGATGATGTAGGTGATGGAGGCGGTCAGCAGGCAGACCACGGCCACGGCACTGGCGCTCTTCGAGTAGAAGCGGTCGCCGATGAACTGGGGCACGGTGAACTTGCCGAACTTGCGCAGGTACGGCGCCAGCAGCATGGCCAGCAGCACGTAGCCGCCGGTCCAGCCCATCAGGAAGAGACCGCCGCCGTAGCCCATGTTGGCGATCAGGCCGGCCATGGAAATGAACGACGCGGCGCTCATCCAGTCGGCCGCTGTGGCCATGCCGTTCATCACCGGGTGCACGCTGCCGCCCGCGGCGTAGAACTCGGAGGTGGACCCGGCGCGGGCCCAAATGGCGATGCCGATGTAGAGCGCGAAGCTCAAGCCGACACCGATGTAGATGGTGGTTTGCAGATCCATGGTGTCAGCTCACTTCTCTTCGACGTCGAACTGACGGTCGATCTCGCCCATCTTCTTGGCGTAGTAAAAAATGAGCACGATGAAGATGTACATCGAGCCCTGGTGGGCGAACCAGAATCCCAGCGGGTAGCCGCCGATGTGGATGTTGTTGAGCAGGTCGGCGAACAGGATGCCGGCGCCGAACGAGACCACGAACCAGACGATCAATATCCTGGTCAGCAGTCCCAGCGTGGCTTTCCAGTAGCCGTGGGAATCGTGTTGCATGGGGCTTGTCTCCTCGCGGATGAACGGGCGATAACGCTTCGTGGCGTGAGGTGATTCACGCTTGGGGCGGACTATCGGGGAACGCTCTGACCGTGGTCTGACGGCTCCCCAACACCCGCTGACTCGACGCTGAACGCAGGCTTACGGTCTAGTAACTAACCCGCGCTTCCGATTCCACCATACGGTGTGTGCGGCGCAAGCCAGGCGCGACCCGGGTAAACACTGAGGGTTGATGCGGCGTTGGTGGCGCGCTTGGCGCCCAGCCCTCGGGCTTGAAGTCGCCTTCGAGCCTTCATGAGGCGTGCGGGTCCATCCGCGCCCGCGGGTCCTCAGTTGTCGAGGATCTTCTTGCCCTTCATCACGATGTCCTTGCTGGCCTTGACGTTGATCTTTCCCGAGCCCTCGATCGTGATGTCGCTGCCCTTGAGCACGATGCTGCCATCCTTGTGCATCGTCAGGCTGGCGTTGCCGACCTTCAGCGTCAGGCTGTCGCCGGCGTTGACGACGATGTGCTTGCCGACGCCGACCGACAGGTCCTTGGCCACCTGGACACTGTGGTTCGAGCCGACGCTGCTGGCCTGGTTGCGCTGCACCGTGAGGCTGCGGTCGCCGCCGATGGTGAGGGTCTCGTTGGCACCGACGTTGACGCTGCGGCTGCTGCCCACGCTGGCCGATTCCTGCGCGGCGACGTTGACGCTGCGCGAACCGCCGACGGAGATCGTGGCGCTGCTGCCGACGCTCACGGTGCGGTTGGCGCCGACCGTGAGCCGGTCGTTGCCGGCCACCGTATCGATGCGGTTGCCGCTGATGAGGTTGTTGCTGTCGGGCATGGCCTGCTCCAGGATGAAGGTGCACGGATGCTAGGCGCGCCCGGCACGCCGCGCCATCGTGCCGGCCGGGGAGACCGCGCCGCCCATGCCGTCGCGCTTCAGCGCCGCACGATGCCCGGCCGCGGCGCCGCGGCGTCCTGCCAGCCCGGCCCCTGGAACCAGGGCCCGCCGGCCAGCGCGTCGCGCAGCATGGGCAGGCCGTCGAGGCCCCAGAACAGGCGACCGTCGCACTCGACCGTCGGCACGCCGAAGATGCCCGCGGCGGCGGCGGCCTCGGTGGCCAGCCGCAGCTCGGCCTTCACGTCGGCGCCGTTGGGGTCGCGTTGCGGTGCCAGTGCGGCCGTCAACGCGGCCACGCGCGCCGGGTCCACGGCATCGGCGCCGCCCACCCAGGTGTGGCGGAAGATCGCCTCCACCACACGCCGGTTCGGGCCGCAGGCCAGCGCCAGGCGCAGCAGCGGCAGTGGGTTGAAGGGGTGCATGGCCGGCGCTTCCAGCGGCGTGTCGTGCTGCGCGGCCAGCCAGTGCACGTGGCGGAAGGTCCACTGGCGCTTGGGTTCGATCTCCGCCGGGCCCTTGCTGCCCCAGTGCCGTAGCAGCCCGGCCAGCAGCACGGGCCGGTACTCGACGCTGACACTCAGCCCTTCCAGCACCTGTGGCAGGCGATCGAAAGCCAGCCAGGCGTAGGGCGAGATGAAGTCGAAGTGGAAGACGAGATGTTTCATGGGATGGCTGCGCGCCATTCAGGATGCGGCGGCGGCTGCCGGCGCGGGCAAGGGGCCACGCCCCTGCTGCAGCCAGGACAAGCGGCGCTGTGCCAATGTGTCCCAGACGGCCTGCTTGTCGGCATCGGACAGGCGCGACCACAACGTGATCTCGTCCAGCGTGCGCAGGCAGCCCGCGCACCAGCCGGTGGCCTCGTCCATGCGGCAGACGTTGATGCAGGGCGACGGCACGGGCGACGTCATGGTGCCTGCACCACGTCGGCCACCGGCGCGCCGGTCAGGCGCAGCAGTTCATCGGGCGAGGCGCGGAAGACCCCGTTCGGGTGGCCGGCCGCGGCCCAGATCTCGGTGAAACGGAAGAGCTCGCGGTCGAGCAGCGTCAGCACGGGCTCGGCATGCGCCAGCGGCGCCACGCCGCCGATGGAAAAGCCGGTGCGCGCCTTCACGAATTCGGCATCGGCACGGCCCAACGGGCCGGTGCGGGCGGCCACGCGCTTTTCGTCGACGCGGCGGTCGCCCGAGGTGACGACCAGCACCGCGGCGTCGTCGCTCTTGCGGCGGAAGATCACGCTCTTGGCGATCTGGCCCAGGCTCACGCCCAGGGCATCGGCGGCCTCCTGCGAGGTGCGCGCAGAGACTTCGAGCCAGCGCGGCGCATGCGCATGCCCAAGCTCGGCCAGCGCGCGGGTCACGCGCTGGAAGCCTTCGGGGCGGTCGGTCGCGACCGCATCGGGGAGCGTGCTCATGCCAGAAGCCCTTCAGACGGCACTCGGCGCCACGCCGCGCTTTGCGAGCAGCGCCCGCGCGACGCGCGACACCGGCGGCCGGCCGAGCACGCCGCTGATCCAGGCGCCGGCGTCGACCAGCGCGTCGAGGTCCAGGCCGGTCTCTATCCCCATGCCGTGCAGCATGAAGACCACGTCCTCGGTGGCCACGTTGCCGGTGGCCCCCTTGGCGTAGGGGCAGCCGCCCAGGCCGGCGATGCTGGTGTCGAAGACATGCACACCCAGTTGCAGGCAGGCATGGATATTGGCCAGCGCCTGGCCGTAGGTGTCGTGGAAGTGCCCGCTCACCTCGCTTGCAGGGTAATGTTTCAGCGCGCGTTCCAGTGCGGCCTGGGCGCGGCGCGGCGTGCCGACGCCGATGGTGTCGGCGATGCCGCAGTGTTCGACACCGATGGCCTTCATCAGGCGCACCACATGTTCCACCTCGTCGGCCGAGACCTCGCCCTGGTAGGGGCAGCCCAGGGCGCAGGACACGGCGCCGCGCACCTTCAGCCCGGCGGCATGTGCAGCGGCCACCACGGGCCGGAAGCGTTCGATGCTCTCTTCGATGCCGCAGTTGATGTTCTTCCGGCTGAAGGCTTCGCTGGCGGCGCCGAAGACCACGACCTCGTGCGGATGCGTCGGCAGCGCGGCCTCCAGACCCTTCAGGTTGGGCGTCAGCACCGAATAGCGCACGCCGGGCTGGCGCTGGATGCCGGCCATGACTTCGGTGTTGTCGGCCATCTGCGGCACCCACTTCGGGCTCACGAAGCTGGTGACCTCGACCTCGCGGCAGCCCGCAGCCTGCAACCGGTGCACGAGTTCGACCTTGTGCGCGGCAGCCACAGGCTGGGCCTCGTTCTGCAGGCCGTCGCGGGGGCCCACTTCGACCAGGGTGACTTTGTCCGGGACCATGACGCTCTCGCTGCCGCTTTCCGATTCCTCAGCTTACAGCGGCTGCGCCGGATCGGTGCGCAGCCTCAATTCCGGCCCCCACAGCGGCAGTCCTGGGGATGGCCGGATGCGCCCGCGAGGCGCAGACTTTTGCCTGCACGCCATGAATGCCCGCCGTTGCCTGAAGATCGCCAGCCGCATCAGCGCGCTGCTGCAGCGAGAGCTGGGCCAGGGCGTGGACGCCACGCGCATGGTCGCCGAGCCGGTGTACGCACGCGACGTGCTGCTGGTGTGCGAGGCGATGGCAGGCAGCGAACTGGCGGACCTGGCGCCGCAGTTCCGCGCCGCGCTGGCCGAAGCCTACGAACCCCAGGCAGGCGGGGCGCGCCCCTTGGCCTTCAGCGCATCGCGTTTGCTGAACTCGCTGTTCGCCGCCTCCACCGGCAGCCCGGCGGCGACGCTGGACGCGCCACCACCCCAGGCGCGCCGCCACAGCTGGTTCGGCCGTGGCCGCACCGCTGAGCGACGCAACCGGTAACACGCAGCCAGGCCTTGCGCGGATCCGGCTCGTTCGGGTCGCTGCAAGAGCGCCGCCGGCGGGTAGCGAACGAAGGGAGCTTGCGGCCGTCATTTCCCCAGCCGCAACAGTTCACCACCCTCGGCCACCTGGTCGCCTGCAGCGTAGAGCAGCTCTTCCACCACGCCGTCGTGCGGCGCGTTGATGGTGTGCTCCATCTTCATCGCCTCCATCACCGCCAGCGCCTGTCCGCGCAGCACGCGGTCGCCCACCTGGGCCAGGAAGCCGACCACCTTGCCGGGCATCGGGGCGGTCAGCCGGCCTTCGGCTGCACCGGCGCCGGCGCGCAGCAGCGGGTCGTGGTCGGAGAGCCGCGCGCTGCCCGTGGCGGTGAACACCGCGTAGTCGTCGCCGTGGGCATGGACGGTGACCGTTAACCGCGCCTCGCCCAGCCACAGTTCATGGCGGCCGCCGCCCAGCGCGCGCGCAGCGAAGGGCCAATGGCTGTCGCCGATGCCTATGCGGGTGCTGCCGTCGTGCCGCCGCTCCAGACGCAGCAGCAGCGGCTGGCCCAGGTGTTCCAGGTGCAGCAGACGCGCCGCGCCGCCGTGCATGCGCCAGCCGTCTCGGCGCGACCAGGGGTCGGCGTCTTCCAGCGCCGCCTCGGCCGCCAGCACGTGCGCGGCCACGGCGCCGGCAGCCAGCTCGGGCGGCAGCGGCGGGGCTTCGAAGATCGCGGCGTGTTCGCGCTGGATGAGGGCGGTGTCGAGGTCGGCGGTGGCGAAGGCGTGGCTGCCGACGACGCGGCGCAGGAAGGCGACGTTGGTCGCGAGACCCATGATGTGCGTGGCCTGCAGCGCCGCGTCCAGCCGTGCCAGCGCCTGTGCGCGTGTTTCGCCCCAGACGATGAGCTTGGCGATCATCGAGTCGTAGTGCGGGCTGATGGCGTCGCCCTCGCGCACGCCGCTGTCCACGCGCGCGAGCCGTCCGTCGCCCGGGCTGCGCGTGAAGGCCACGTGCTCGGGCCAGCGTGCGACGTGCAGCGTGCCGGTGGCGGGCAGGAAGTCGGCGTCGGGGTTCTCGGCGCAGATGCGCGCCTCGATGGCGTGGCCGCGCAGCGTCACCTGGTCCTGCGTCAGCGGCAGCGGCTCGCCGCCGGCCACGCGTAGCTGCCACTCCACCAGGTCGAGGGCGGTGACGGCCTCGGTCACCGGGTGCTCGACCTGCAGCCGTGTGTTCATCTCCATGAAATAGGCGCGGATGTCGCCGTCGTCGAGTTCCTCGGCCACGAATTCCACCGTGCCGGCGCCCACGTAGCCCACGGCCTGGGCCGCGGCCACCGCGGCAGCACCCATCTCGGCACGGCGTGCGGCGGAAAGCCCGGGCGCCGGGCTCTCTTCCAGCACCTTCTGGTGGCGGCGCTGCACCGAACAGTCGCGTTCACCGAGGTGGATGACGTTGCCGTGGCTGTCGCCGAAGACCTGGATCTCGATGTGCCGCGGGCGCGTGACATAACGTTCCACGAGCACCTGCGCGTTGCCGAAGCTGGCCTGCGCCTCGCGCTGGCAGCTGGCCAGGGCGGCCTCGAAGTCCTCGGCGCGGTCGACACGCCGCATGCCCTTGCCACCGCCGCCGGCGCTGGCCTTGATCAGCACCGGGTAACCGATCTTGGCGGCCTGGGCGGCCAGGAAAACCGGTGTGTTGTCGTCGCCGTGGTAACCCGGCACCAGCGGCACGCCGGCCTTTTCCATCAGCGCCTTGGCGGCACTCTTGCTGCCCATGGCCGCAATGGCGCTGGCCGGCGGGCCGATGAAGACCAGCCCGGCATCGCCGCAGGCACGCGCGAAGGCCTCGTTCTCGCTGAGGAAGCCGTAGCCGGGGTGGATGGCCTGCGCGCCCGTGGCCAGTGCGGCGTCGATGATGCGCTGCCACTGCAGGTAGCTCTCGCGCGGCGCGTTGCCGCCGACATGCACGGCCTCGTCGCAGGCGCGCACGTGGCGCGCGTCGGCATCGGCGTCGGAGTACACGGCCACGGTGCGCACCCCCAGGCGTTGCGCCGTCGCGGCGACCCGGCAGGCGATCTCACCGCGGTTGGCGATCAGGATCTTCTTAAACATGCAGTGCTCCCGCGGTGAGCTCGCCTGCGCACGCTGCGCGTGCCACGCGTTCTGGCTTTGCCGCAGCGGCTGCGCCGCCGTCACCGCGGTCGGCGATCAGGATCTTCTTGAACATGGGCGTGCCTCTTTCAGACCGTGGCCTGCGGCGTTGGGAAGAAGCGCCGCAACTGGGCGCGAAGGAACTTGAACAGCACGACGATCAGCACCACGGCCACGACGATGGCCAGCGCCAGCACCGGGAAGAACCACATCGGATGCTCCCAGGCCAGCCACAGCAGCGCAGGCACTGCGGCATCGCCCAGCAAGGACATGCCGACGTTCGAAAACGGTTCGGGGCTGGTGTTGACCGCAGCGCGCGTGGCGGCCTTGGCGGCATGCGCCGTGGCTGCCAGCGTGCCGCCTGCCAGCGCGGCGACGACGGCCCAGGCGCTGTTCCACTCCGGCCCCAGGCCGCCGAACACCCCCGCGGCCAGCGCGGCACCGGCGGGAATGCGGATGAGCGTGTGCACGGCGTCCCACAGCGTGTCGAGGCCCGGCACCTTGTCGGCGACGAACTCGACCAGCACCATCAGCGCGCTGGCGCCCAGCACCAGCGGGTGCTGCAACAGCTTCAGCCCTTCGGGCAGCGGCACCCAGCCCAAGTAACCGATGGCGCCGGTGATGAAGACCACCGCATACAGGCGCAGGCCGCTGGCCCAGCCCAGCGCAGCCGCCAGGGCCACGAGGTGCGTGAGGTCGAGGCTGGCGGCGGCCATCGGATGCCTGTCAGACCACGCGCCAGGCGGGGTCGCGCTTGGCCAGGAAGGCCTGCACGCCTTCGCGCCCTTCGTCGCTGGCGCGGATGTCGGCGATGCGGCGCGCGGTCTCGCCGCGCAGCGCGGCGTCGACGGTGCGGCCGGCCACATCGTGCACCAGCTGCTTGCACGCCTTCACCGCCGCCGGGCCGTTGGCCAGCAGCGCGTCGACGATCTCGCCCACCTTCGCGTCCAGCCCGTCGGCTGACACCAGTTCGTGCACAAGACCCAGGGCATGGGCACGTGCGGCGTCGAAACGCTCGGCGGTGGCGAAGTAGCGGCGCGAGGCCTGCTCGCCCAGGGCCTTCACGACATAAGGCGCGATGGTCGCGGGCAACAGCCCCAGCCTGGCTTCGCTGAGGCAGAAGTGCACCCCCTCGGCGGCCACCAGCACGTCGCACACCGCGGCCAGGCCCACGCCGCCGGCGTAGCAGTCGCCGTGCACCCGGCCCACGATGGGCAGCGGGCAGCTGTACAGCGTCCACAGCATGTCGGCCAGCGCCTGCGCGTCGGCGCGGTTCTGCTCCCAGCTGTAGCCGGCCATGGCGCGCATCCACGACAGGTCGGCACCGGCGCAGAAGGCCTTGCCGTGGCCGCCCAGCACGATGGCGCGCAGGCTGGCGTCCTGGCCCAGCGTGCGGAACGCCGCAGTGAGTTCGGCAATCACGCCGTCGTTGAAGGCGTTGCGCACCTCGGGGCGGTTGAGCCAGACGTGGGCGACGGGGCCCTGGGTCCGGATGTCGAGGGTGGTGCTCATCTCGGTGTGCGGCACTTCGCCGTTGCCCGCGTCAGTGTTTCCAGCCGCGCAGACCGCGCTGCTGTTCGAAGGCCTGGAAGTCGCGGTCGCGGTGCAGCAGCAGGTAGTCGTGTTCGATGCAGAAGCTGGCCACCAGCACGTCGATGCCGCTGCGCACGGTGACGCCGGCCTGGCGCAGCGCCCGGTAGTGCTGCGCCGCCTGCTGTGCCAGTGCCGGGCTGCAGGTGGGCTCGACATCCAGGCTCGTCATCAGCACACGCGCCTGGCGCAGCGCGCGTTCGTCGCGGAAGCCGCGCAGCACCTCGTAGAGCACCAGATCGGGCACGACCAGGCGCGTGTCGCCTTCGTGCAGCAGGCGGCGCAACACGTCGCGCGCCGGGTTCGGCTGCGCGTTGAAGAAGTCGATCCAGACGCTGGAATCAGCGACGACCACGCGCGCCTCCCGCCGCCTTGGCCCTGGGCTGAGCCCGCGGCTTGGGCGACTCTTCGGCGGCGGCGCGCGGCGCCGCAGGCTCCCGCGCCAGCAGCAGCGTGGCGGTGGCGCCTTCCGCCGGCCGCGTCCAGTCGGCAGCGGCGTCGCCTTCCCATTGCAGACGCCCTTCCCACTTCAGGATTTCGCGATAGGCAGCCTGGCGGGCGAGCAGTTTCAAGCCGGCCTCGACCGCGTCCTTCTTCGTCTTGTACGGCCCGGCCTGCATGGCCTGGTCCATGAGGGCGTCGTCGATGTCGATGTTCGTGCGCATGATGTGTATGAAATCAGCTCAAGATCCACATCGTACATCACATGCGGAAGACACCGAAGCGCGGGCTTTCCGGTATCGGAGCGTTCAGGCTCGCGCTCAAGCCCAGCGCCAGCACACGGCGTGTGTCGGCGGGGTCGATGACCCCGTCGTCCCACAAGCGCGCGCTGCTGTAGTAGGGATGCGCCTGGTGCGCGAACTGGTCGAGGATGGGCTGCTTGTAAGCGGCTTCGTCCTCGGCGCTCCACTGCCCGCCCTTGGCTTCGATGCCGTCGCGCCGCACGGTGGCCAGCACGCCGGCGGCCTGCTCGCCGCCCATCACGCCGATGCGCGCGTTCGGCCACATCCACAAGAAACGCGGCGAATAGGCACGGCCGCACATGCCGTAGTTGCCGGCGCCGAAGCTGCCGCCGATGATCACCGTGAACTTCGGCACCGTGGCCGTGGCCACGGCGGTGACGAGCTTGGCGCCGTGTTTGGCGATGCCCTCGGCCTCGTACTTCTGGCCGACCATGAAGCCGGTGATGTTCTGCAGGAAGACGAGCGGAATACGACGCTGGCAGCACAGCTCGATGAAGTGCGCGCCCTTCATGGCGCTTTCGCTGAAGAGGATGCCGTTGTTGGCGACGATGCCCACCGGCAGGCCTTCGATGTGCGCGAAGCCGGTGACCAGCGTGCTGCCGTAGCGCGCCTTGAACTCGTCGAACTCGCTGCCGTCAACGATGCGCGCGATGACCTCACGCACGTCGAAGGGTTTGCGGCTGGTGAAGCCGGTCTCGTCGCTGGGCAGCACGCCGTGCAGTTCACGCGGGTCGAACAGCGGCGCGCGCGGCGGCTGCGTCAGCAGCGGCTGCGGCTTGCGCCAGTTCAGGTTGGCGATGCTGGCGCGCGCGATGGCCAGCGCATGCATGTCGTCTTCGGCCAGGTGGTCGGCCACGCCGGAAAGGCGCGTGTGCACGTCGCCGCCGCCCAGGTCTTCGGCGCTGACGACTTCGCCGGTGGCCGCCTTCACCAGCGGCGGGCCGCCGAGGAAGATGGTGCCCTGGTTCTTCACGATGATGGCTTCGTCGCTCATCGCCGGCACGTAGGCGCCGCCGGCGGTGCAACTGCCCATCACCACCGCCAGCTGCGGGATGCCCTGCGCCGACATCTGCGCCTGGTTGTAGAAGATGCGGCCGAAGTGGTCGCGGTCGGGGAAGACCTCGTCCTGGTTGGGCAGGTTGGCGCCGCCGCTGTCCACCAGGTAGATGCAGGGCAGACGGTTCTGCTGCGCCACTTCCTGCGCGCGCAGGTGCTTCTTCACCGTCAACGGGTAGTAGGTGCCGCCCTTGACAGTGGCGTCGTTGCAGACGATGAGGCATTCGACGCCGCTGACGCGTCCGATGCCGGCGATCAGGCCCGCGCCCGGCGCGGCGTTGTCGTACTGGTCCAGCGCGGCCAGCGGCGCGATCTCGAGGAAGGGCGTGTCGGGGTCGAGCAGCATCTCCACGCGTTCACGCGGCAGCAGCTTGCCGCGCGCGGCGTGCCGGGCGCGCGCCGTCTCGCCGCCGCCCAGCGCGATCTGCGCCAGCTTGCCATTCAGGTCATCGACCAGCTGCGCCATCAGGGCCGCGCTGGCGCGGAAGGACTCGGCACGCGGATTGAGCTGGGATTTGAGGACGGGCATCGGTTCTCCTGCTCGGGCCGGGCCGCCAGGCGCCAATGGTGGCGGTGTTGCGGCTACTTGACGTTTACGTAAACGTTAATCGATTCTAGTTGCAGGCCGCGCCCGCGCCGGCTAGAACGGCCCGCCGGCCAGCCAGCGCTCGATCTGCGCCTTGCGGTCGTTGCCCCAGAAGGGTTCGCCGTCGACGACGAACCAGGGCGCGCCGAAGACGCCTGCGGCGATGGCCTCGTCGTTGGCAAGCTTCAGGCGAGCCTTCCACTGCGGGTCGTTCCAGACACGCTCGACCGCGTCGGCGTCCAGCCCCTGTTCGGCGGCCAGCGTTTTCAGTGCCGGCGCCTCGTGCAGGGGCACACCGCGCGTGAACACCGCGCGCAGCCCGGCGCGCGCCCAGTTCGCGGCCGCGCTCTCGCCCTGGGTCTCGGCCAGCCACCAGAAAACCCGTGCGGCGTTCTGCGTCGGGATGGGAAAGACAGGCGGCAGCGCATAGGGCAGGCCCTCGAAACGCGCTGAACGCTCGAAGTCGCGCAGCGAGTATTCGCGCTTCATCGGGTGGGATACCGGCGACCTCAGCTCGGCGACCTGGAAGGTGGCGCCCAGCAGGATGGCGTGGCGCCGCACCGTGCGGCCATGGCGTGCGGCGACGGCGTCGACCCACTCGTTGGCGATGTAGCTGTAGGGCGACGAGAAGTCGAAGAAGAAATCGATGGGGGAGTTCATGGCCTCACCCTAATCCGTCGCCGGCGACACGTCCATGAGGGGCTGCCGCAGGGGCGCCGCGCCGGCGCCGAGCAGCGCTATTCGGCGCGGATACCGCGACTGGCGACGATGGCGCCGAGCAGCCGGCCTTCGGCCTGCACACGCAGACGCAGCGCCTCGGCCGACGTGGCCTGCAACTGCCAGCCGGCGTCGAACAGGCGTTGGCGCGCCGCGGGCGCGCGCAGCACGGCGGGCACGTCCTGCGCCAGCCGCAGCTGTGCGGCCGCGGTCAACCCGGCCGGGCCCACCAGTGCGGTCCAGACCTCGAGCTCGTCCATGCGCACGCCGGCTTCGGCCAGTGGCGGCACCTCGGGTGCCAGCACGCTGCGCCGGCCGGTCAGGCCGATGGCGCGCAGCCGGCCGGCGCGCACCAGGGGCATTGCCAGGCCCGGCGGCACCAGTGCGCCCTGCACCTGGCCGGCGACGAGTGCCGTCAGTACCGCCGGGTTGCCGTTGTAGGGCACGTGGGTGGCGCTGAAGCCTGCGCGGCCTTGCATCAATTCCATGCCCAGGTGTCCGACGGACCCTATGCCCACCGAGCCGAAGTTCCACTGCCCTGCCGCCTGCCTCGCCGCGGCGAAATAAGCGGCCCCGCCCGGCAGGCCGGCCGGCGCCACCAGCACCAGCGGCGACGTGGCCAGCAGCGAGATCAACGTGAAGTCATGTGCCGGGTCGAAGGGCAGGCGCGGGTTCAGCAGCCTGGCCGTCGTGAGGTTGCCGTTGATGACGACACCCAGCGTGTGCTCGTCGCGCGCCTGCGCCACCGCCGCAGCGGCCAGGTTGCCGGCGGCGCCGGGGCGGTTGTCGACGATCACCGCCCGACCCCAGACGCGCGCCAGGCCTTCGGCCAGCACACGCGCGGCCATGTCGGGGGTCGAACCGCCCGGGAAGCCTACGAGCAGCTTCACCGTGCGCTGCGGCCAGGCTCCGGCCGCAGGCTGCGCCGGCACGGCACGCGCCGCCAGCGCAGCCATCAACAGCGCCGACAGGTGACGGCGGCGCAGGCTGGGCAAGGGCTGGGACGGCATGGCGGAGGGCGGAAAGACCGGGCAAAGTATCGCGCAGCGCCCGCCGGCTACGATGTCCGCATGCTGCTGTCCAACCTGCTGCTGGCCCTGGCCGCCATCGCACTGGCGCTGGCGCTTCGCCCCTGGCGCGCCGCCACCGACCTGCCCTGGCCCGCGCTGGCGCTGTGGGCAACCCTGCCGCTGCTGTGGAGCGTCGACCGCCTCTCGGCGATGCCGGTGATGCAGCCCTTGGCCGGCAGCTGCCTGCTGCTGATGATGCTCGGCTGGCCGCTGGCGGTGCTGATGCTGCTGCCCGTTGTCGGGCTGATGGCGCTGCTGACGGACCTCGGCGCTGCCGATCTGCTGCAGCGACTGGTCTGGCTGGGCCTGGTGCCGGTGACGCTGGCCATGGGCATGGGCGCGGGGCTGCGGCGCTGGCTGCCGCACCACCTCTTCGTCTACATCCTGGGCCGCGGCTTCTTCGCCACCGGGCTCGCGTTGGGCTGTGCCGGTGCTCTGTCGGCGCTGCTGAACGGCGTGCCCCACGGCCTGAGCGCCGACGACGTGATGCTGGCGCGTGTGCTGGCCGCTTCGGGCGACGCCTTCATCACCGGCATGTTCGTGGCCATCTTCGTGGCCTTCAGGCCGCAGTGGCTGGCAACCTACGCCGACCGCATCTACCTGCCTGCGAAGTAGCGCCTCGCCATCACTTTCTCCAGAAGGCCGGCGTGAACAGCACCATCACGCTCAGCAGTTCCAGCCGCCCCAGCAGCATCGCGAAGCTGCAGACCCAGGTCTGGAAGTCGGTCAGGCCACCATAGTTCACCGCCGGCCCGACCTCGCCCAGGCCGGGGCCGATGTTGTTGACGCAGGCGATGACCGCGGTGAACGCGGTCACGACATCCAGGCCGCTGAACAGCAGCAGCATCGTGAAGCCCACCAGCGTGGCGCCGTACATCATCATGTAGGCGATGACGCTCTGCATCACGCGGTCGGTCACGGCCCGGCCACCCAGCACCACCGGGTTGACGACGTTGGGGTGCACGATGCGCACGAGCTCGCGCCCGGCCTGCTTCAACATCAGCAGCATGCGCACCATCTTGATGCCGCCGCCGGTGCTGCCGGCGCAGGTGGCGAAGCAGCCCAGCAGGATCATCAGCAGCGGCGCGAACAGCGGCCACTGCGCGTAGTCGTAGGACGCGTAGCCGGTCGTGGTGGCGACAGAGACGACGTGGAAGGCGGCGTGGCGCAGCGCCTCCCAGGGGCTCGTGTAGGTGCCGTTGCCCACGAGGTAGGCGGTGATCAGCGCGATGCTGCCGGCCAGCGCGGCGTAGAAGGCACGCACCTCGGCGTTACGCCACAGCACGGCCAGCGAGCGCGAACGCCAGGCCACGAAATAGAGCACCAGGTTGATGCCCGACAGCAGCATGAAGAACACGGCCACGGCTTCGATCAGCGGCGAATTCCAGTACCCGAAGCTGAGGTCGTGCGATGAGAAGCCACCCAGGCTGACCGTCGTGCACATGTGCATGAAGGCGTCTTCCCAGCTCATGCCGGCCCAGCGGTAGGAAAAAAAGCAGGCCACCGAGATCAGCACGTAGGCACCCCAGATGGCGCGCGCGGTGTCGGCGATGCGCGGGGTGAGCTTGTGGTCCTTGATCGGCCCGGCCACTTCGGTCTTGAAGAGCTGCGTGCCGCCCACGCCCAGCATCGGCAGGATGGCCACCGCCAGCACGATGATGCCCAGCCCGCCCACCCACATCATGAAGCAGCGCCAGACGTTGACCGACAGCGGCAACGCGTCCAGCCCCGACAGCGCCGTGGCACCCGTGGCGGTGAAGGCCGACATGGCCTCGAAGTAGGCGTCGGTGACGCTCAAGGCCGGCATCGCCAGCAGCAGCGGCAGCGCGCCGAACACCGGCAGCGTGAGCCAGGTCATGCCCACCAGCACGAAGCCGTCGCGCGGCTGCAGTTCACGCCGGAAGCGGCGTGTCACCAGGCTCATCAGCAGGCCGCAGACGAAAGTCACGCCGGTGGCCTGCGTGAAGGCCTGTTCGGCGGCGTCGTGGCGGCCGACGGCGAAGGCCAGCGGCACCAGCAGCAGCAGTGCAAAGAGCA
Organism: Rubrivivax sp.; assembly: GCA_030653505.1. Taxonomy (GTDB): domain Bacteria; phylum Pseudomonadota; class Gammaproteobacteria; order Burkholderiales; family Burkholderiaceae_C; genus Rubrivivax. The sequence goes on along the minus strand of JAURZK010000194.1, from coordinate 31,127 downwards.
GCACCATGCGCCCGACGAGCGCGACGACGGGAAGCAGCCCCATTTAGAACATGAAGGTCGCGCTGACCTGGAAGAGTTTCTCGACCTCGCGCACCATGCGTTTGCGCGGCACGAAGATGATGACGTGGTCGTTGGTCTGCACCACGGTGTCGTGGTGGGCGATGATGACCTCGGGCCGCGCGTCGGCGCCGGCCTCGCTGCCGTCGCTGCGGTGCAGGCCGCGCACGATGGCGCCGACCTGCGCCCCCTTGGGCAGGCCCACTTCCTCGATGCGGCGGCCGGCCATGCGGCAGGTCTTGCGGTCGCCGCGCACGATGGCCTCCAGCGCCTCGGCCGCGCCGCGCCGCAGGCTGTGCACGGCCTCGACGTCGCCGCGCCGCACGTAGGCCAGCAGTTCGCCGATGACGGTGTGGCTCGGCGAGATCGCGATGTCGATCTGCGTGCCCTGCACCAGGTCGGCGTAGGCGCGGCGGTTGATCACCGCCAGCACCCGCTTGGCCCCCAGCCGCTTGGCCAGCAGGCAGGACATGATGTTGTCCTCGTCGTCGTTGGTCAGCGCCAGGAAGAGGTCCATCTGGTCGACGTTCTCGTCGCCGAGCAGGTCTTCGTCGGTGCTGTCGCCCTGCAGCACCAGCACTTCGGGCGGCAGCTCGGTGGCCAGGTACTCGCAGCGCGCGCGCTGCGGCTCGATGATCTTGACGTGGTAGTCGGCGTTGACCTCGCGTGCCAGCCGCAGCCCCACCTTGCCGCCGCCGGCCACCATCAGGCGCTTCACTGGCTGCGCCCGCAGGCTCAGCGCGCCCAGCACGGTGCGGATGTGTTCGGTGGCAGCGAGCACGAAGACCTCGTCACCGGGCTCGATGCCGGTGTTGCCGTCGAGCTGCGCCAGCACCTTGTCCTGGCGGTAGATGGCGACGATGCGCATCTCGATGTCGGGCACGAGCTTCGGGATCTCGGCCAAGCTGTGGCGCACCAGCGGCCCGCCGGCCACCGCGCGCACGGCGATCAGGCTCACCAGGCCCTGGGCGAATTCCAGCACCTGCAGCGCCTCGGGGTACTCGATGAGCTTGCGGATGTAGGCCGTCACGCTCTGCTCGGGGCAGATGACCTTGTCGACGCCGAAACCGCCCTTGCCCAGCATCGGGCTGCCGTCCTGGAACTCGGGGCTGCGCACGCGGGCGATCGTGGTCTGCACGTTGAACCGGTCCTTGGCCACCTTGCATGCCACGAGGTTGGTCTCGTCCTGCGGCGCGCAGGAGATCAGCATGTCGGTGTCCTCGATGCCTGCCTCGCGTTGCACGCTGGGCTGGATGCCGTTGCCGACGACACCGCGCAGGTCCAGCCTGTCCTGCAGCGCGCGCAGGCGGGCCGGGTCGGTGTCGATGACGGTGATGTCGTTCTTCTCCGAAACCAGGCTCTCGGCCACGCTCTCGCCGACACGCCCGGCGCCCAGGATCAGGATCTTCATGGGCTCAGAGTCTAGGCCCGCCGAGGGCCTGCACCAGCGCTGCGGCCAGCGGCTGGCGCAGCGTCAGCGCCAGGGCTTCGGCTTCGCCGGCGTTGTCGAAGCGCCGGGCCCGCGTGCGCCACAAGGTGCGCAGCGTGGCCTGCTGCGCGGCCAGTGCGGGCGTCAAGCGTTCGCGCGCCGCCTCGGGCGACAGGCCGTAGGCGAGCACGGCATAACGCGCCAGCAGGCCGGCGGTCACCGGGGCCAGCACTTCCTCGTCCCAGGTGACGAAGTTGCGGTCGGTGCCACGCACCACGTTCAGGCCGCGCGCGGCGCCTGCGGCGCCCAGGGCGCCCAGCAAGGCACCCACGACCGCGCCGCCGCCCATCGTCAGGCCACCGCTGAGCACGTCGGCCTTGAAGCCGGTGATGGCGCCGCCCAGCAGCCCGGCGACCAGCGCCGAGCGGCCTTCGTCGACGCGCTTGCGCAGGGCCGCGGCGGGCACCGCATGGGTGTCCAGCGGGGCGGGAACGGGGTGCTGCGCCGCGTCGGCCGACGCGGGCAGGCCCAGCAGCGTGGCCAGGCGCGTGCCGTGGGCCGCCAGTTCGGCTTCGAGCCCGCGGCCCAGGTCCTGGCGCGCCGCTTCGGCCTCGGCGCGGCCGCTGGCCAGGCGGCCGACGTCGGCCACCGCCTCGCGCGCGCAGGCCACACGCGCCAGCGTGTCGGCCAGTTCGACGACACCGGCGTCCAGGCGCGCGCGCTGGCGCGCCGTCCAGGTGGCGGCCAGGCGTGTCAAGCGCGGGTCGTCGTCCAGGGCCGCCGCGAGGGCACGCAGCAGGCGGCCCTCGGCCAGCCAGCCGTCGTCGCGCTCTTGCAGCCGCAGCGCGGGTGGCTCGGCCGACGGGCCGTCCACCAGCGCCACCACCGGCCGGCCCAGTGTGGCCAGCCACTCCGGGCGCGGCGCACCGGGTGTGGTGATCAGCAGCACCGCGGCCACCTGCCGGCGCAGACGCTGCAGTTCGGTGTCGGCCGGACGGTGCCACGGCGCCCACCAGGGGCCGACAGCAGGCTGCTGCATGAGCGCTGGCGGTGCCGGCCACAGCTGCAGCTCGTCGCCCTCGTCGCTGCGCAGCAGCGTCAGGGGCGCGTAAAGCGGGCCGACGGGCTGACCCAGCAAGCTCAGACCGGGCCGGTCCCCCAACCACAGCAGCGCCAGCACACGCGGCAGGCCTGGGCGCATCAGCGGGTGCAGGGCTTCGAAGTAGGTTGTGTCCAGCGGCAGCGGAAAGTGCTGCGCCAGGCGCCTTGCGCGCCAGCCTGCCAGCAGGGCCAGAAGCCCGCGCGGCAGCAGCACGGCCAGCGCCAGCGTGGTGGCGTAGAGGTGGATCCAAGGTGCGGCCGTCGCCACGGCGTCGCCGCCGGGGCCGATGCGCAGCGGCGCGACGTCGGGCACCTGAGTGCCGGTCAGGTGGCTGGCCGGCGCCAGCAGCAGGCCCAACGCCTGCTGCACCGCGGCGGCGTCGAGGAAGGTGCTCTGCCAGCCGGCGCGGTAGTCCAGCACCAGGCCGCGCAGGTACAGGCCGGCCACCAGACCCGCGCCCAGCGCGGCGGCAGCAGCATGCAGCACCAGCGCCACGCGCGCGGCCTGCAGCAGTGCGGCGTGCTGCGCCCACAGTGCGGCGGGCCCCTCGTCGCGGCCCAGCCCCCAGCGCACCATCGCGTCGCGCAGGCCCAGCGTCGGCAAGGGCAGCAGCAGCGCCGCGTAGACCACCAGGTTCCAGGCCACGACGGCCCACACGGCCGGGGCGAGCAGATTGACGCGCTGCGGTGCGCCGAGCTGGTCGGCAGCCAGGCCGCCCACAAAACCGACCACCAGCGCCAGCAGCACCCAGGCCGCGTGCCAGCCGCGGCGTGCCAGCCAGCGCTGCCCGGCAGCGTCGCGGGGCAGCAGGCGCTGCAGCGCCACGGTGGCACGTGCCACGACGAAGCGCTCGGGCGACGCATCGTCGCCCACGGCGTCCGCCGCCTGGCGCGTAGCCCAGCGGCGGTCTTCCGCGCTCCACAGCGTCGAAGGCCCGTCGGTCTCGCGAGCCTGCAGCAGCAGCACGCGCCGTGCTTCTTCTTCGGTCATCCGGCGCACTGTAGCGCCGGGCGGGACGACGGGCTGCGACTTCAGACGGCGTGCAGCAAGGCCACCAGCTGCGCCTGGCTGTGGGTGCCGGTCTTTTCGTACATCTGGCCGACGTGGGTGCGCACGGTGCTGATCTTCACCCCCAACTGCTCGGCGGCGTGCGTGGGGCGCATGCCGGCGCACAGCATCTCGGCAAGACGGGCCTGGGTGCGCGTGAAGCGGAAGCGGCGGCGCATGGCGTCGGTGCGCGTGAGCTGCACACGTTCGATGGTCGCCAGCACCCAGCACGCGGCGTGCGCGTCTTCGCTGGCGGGCATGGCGCGCAGCGTGATCTGCATCGGCGTGCCGGCTTCGACTTCCAGTGGCAGCACGAGCTCGCCGCCGGCGGCGACCTGCGCGTGCCAGCGCGACAGCGGCACCCAGCGCCCGGCCTGGCGCAGCGCGAGGCGACCGCCAGCGTCCAGCCACAGGCCTTCGCGGCGCTCGATGCGGCGCGTGGCCGCTGGGTTGGCTTCAAGCACCCCGCCTTCGGCGTCGGTGACGAAAAGCGGCGTCTCCAGGCGCTGCATCAGGCACTCGCCCAAAGCGGCCAGCCGCTGCGAGCGGGCGGGCGGGGCGTCGACGCTGCGCGTGAACGGGCTGACGGGCTGGCTGTAGGTGAACTGCATGGTGGGCCTCCTGTGGTCGATGGAGGCACTGTGCCCATCGGGCTCCTGCATGCAAATGACACCAAGGTATCCGCCCCCCGTCGTCAGGGGGGTGGCCGGATCAGGCCAGCGCACGCCCGATCAATATCTTCTGCACCTCGCTCGTGCCCTCGTAGATCTGGCACACGCGCACGTCGCGGTAGATGCGCTCCACCGGGAAATCGCTGACATAACCGTAGCCACCGAAGACCTGGATAGCGTCGCTGCACACCCGTTCGGCCATCTCGCTGGCGAAGAGCTTGGCCATCGCGGCTTCCTTCAGGCAGGGGCGGCCGGCGTCCTTCAGCGCGGCGGCGTGCCAGATCATCTGCCGCGCGACTTCGATCTGCGTGGCCATGTCGGCCAGCTTGAACTGCACCGCCTGGTGCTGGAAGATGGGCTGGCCGAAGCTGACGCGTTCCTTGCTGTAGACCAGTGCCGCCTCGAAGGCCGCACGCGCCATGCCCACGGCCTGGCTGGCGATGCCGATGCGGCCGCCTTCCAGGCCGCTGAGCGCGATCTTCAGGCCCATGCCTTCTTCGCCCAGCAGGTTGGCCGCCGACACGCGGCAGTCTTCGAAGTTGATCTGCGCCGTGTCGCTGGCGTGCTGGCCCAGCTTGTCCTCGATGCGTGCCACCGAATAGCCGGGCGTCGTCGTCGGCACGATGAAGGCGCTGATGCCCTTCTTGCCAGCGGCCTTGTCGGTGACGGCCATCACGATGGCGACGTCGCCGTTCTTGCCGCTGGTGATGAACTGCTTGACGCCGTTGATGACGTAGCTGTCACCATCACGCACCGCGGTGGTCTTCAGGCCGCCGGCCTCGCTGCCGACATGTGGCTCGGTGAGGCAGAAGGCGCCCAGCATGTCACCGCGCGCCAGCGGCTTCAGGAATCGTGCCTTCTGCTCGGCGTTGCCGTAGGCCATCAGGATGGAACACACGGGGCAGTTGTTGACGCTGACGACGGTGCTGGTGGCGCCGTCGCCGGCAGCGATCTCCTCCAGGATGACGGCCAGCGCCAGGTAGTCGAGCCCGGCACCATCCCACTCGGGCGGCACGGCCACGCCGTAGCAGCCCAGGGCCGCCAGGCCCTTCAGCGCGGCGGCGGGAAAGCGGTGCGACTTGTCCCAGGCCGCAGCGTGTGGCGCCACTTCAGCCTGCACATAGCTGCGTACGGCATCCTGCACGGCGAGGTGGTCTTCTGACAGCAGCATGGCGTTGGGTCTCCGTGGAAGGGGCGTGGCAACGATGGGTGCCCGGCTACCAGGGCAGCGGCTTGCCGTCGTGGTTCAGGAAGGCACCGTGCTGTTCCGGCGTCAGGCTGGCCAGCGTGCGGCGCATGTCGGCCACGCTGCGCGCGGGCTCCAACTCGGCGCCGTCGCCGCCCATGTCGGTGCGCACCCAGCCGGGGTGCAGCGCCACGCAGATGGCGCGGCCCTTCAGCGCCAGCGCGGTGTCGGTGAGCACCGAGTTCAGCGCCGCCTTCGACGCGCGGTAGAGCCATCCCGCGTTCGAACTGCGCCCGGCCATCGCGCCCATGCGCGACGACAGCACGGCCAGCCGCGCCCCTGGGGCCAGCGCTGCCGCCAGCTGTGGCAGCAGGCGCATGGGGCCGAGCACGTTGGTGTGCATGACGGCGTCGAACTCGGCCTGCGCCGGCGTCTCCAGACCCTGCGTGCGAGGGCCGTAGACGCCGGCGTTGACGATGAGCATGTCGAAGGACTGCCCGGCGATCTGTGCCGACAGTGCGGCGGCGCTGGCCGCGTCGGTCACGTCCAGGCGCAGCGCGGTGGCGCCGAGCGCATGCAGCCGCGCCAGGCCGACGTCGTTGCGCGCGGTGGCCGTGACGGCGGCGCCCTCGTCGCGGTACTGCGCCACGAATTCCAGACCCAGCCCGCGCGAGGCGCCTATCACCAGGATGTTCATCGGCGCATTGTGCTGGCGCGTGACGGGTTCAGGCCGCCAGCGGTCTGTCACGCAGCAGCCGCAGCGCCAGACCGATGAACAGCAGCCCGCCGGCCGCCGCCAGCACACGGCTGACCGCCGGCCGCGCCTGCAGGCGGCGCAACCGCGCCGCCAACGCCACCAGCACGAGCAGGAAGGCGAGGCCCTGGGCCACGAACCAGGCGCCCAGCAGCAGGAAGGACAGGGTCTTGTACGGCGAACCCGCAGGCACGAACTGCGGCAGGAAGGCCAGGAAGAAGAAGGCCACCTTGGGGTTGAGCAAGTTGGTCAGCAGGCCGGCGCGGAAGTCGGTCGCGACGCTGCGCTGCGCAGGTGCCGTCTCGGCCACCGGGCTCCCGGCCTCGCGCTTCCAGGCGCGTCGCAGCATGCCCAGCCCCAGCCAGAGGAGGTAAGCCGCACCGGCCCATTGCAGCGCGACGAAGGCCTGCGGGTGCAACACCAGCAGCGCCGCCAGCCCGAAGGCCGCGGCGAGCGCGTGCACGACGCAGCCGGCGGCAATGCCGCAGGCGGCCGCCACACCCGCCCGTGTACCACCGGCCAGCGTGCGGCTGACAGTGAGCAGGAAGTCCACGCCCGGCGTCGCGTTGAGCACGAACACCGCGCCGGCGAAGAGCGCGGCCTCGGCTGGGCCGGGCAGCAGGCCTTGACCCGCCATCAGTCGGCCGCGGCGCGCCGCTGTGCGCCCGCTGTCACAACAGCTCGACCGCCATCGCCGTCGCCTCGCCGCCACCGATGCACAGCGAAGCCACCCCACGCTTCAGCCCACGCTGGCGCATCGCGCCGAGCAGCGTGACAACGATGCGTGCGCCGGATGCGCCGATGGGGTGGCCCAGGGCGCAGGCGCCGCCATGCACGTTGACGATCTCGTGCGGCAGCTGGAAGTCGGCCATCGCGGCCATCGTCACGGCGGCGAAGGCTTCGTTGACTTCCCACAGGTTCACGCTCTTGGCATCCCAGCCGGCCTTCTTCAGTGCCTTGTTGATGGCACCTGCCGGCGCGGTGGCGAACCATTCCGGCGCCTGCGCGTGCACGGCGTGGCTGACGATGCGCGCCAGGGGCTTGACGCCCATCTGCGCGGCGGTGCTCTCGCGCATGAGCACCAGCGCCGCGGCGCCGTCGCTGATGCTCGACGCGTTCGCCGCGGTGATGGTGCCGTCCTTCTTGAACGCCGGCTTCAGGCCCGCCACCTTGTCGAGCTTGGCCTTGAACGGCTGCTCGTCGTACCTGACCACGGTGTCGCCACCGCGGCCGGACAGCAGCACCGGCGCGATCTCCCAATCGAAGCTGCCGTCCTCGTTCGCGGCCTTGGCGCGTGTGGTGCTGGCGATGGCGAATGCGTCCTGCGCCTCGCGCGTGAAACCATACTTCGCCACGCAGGCTTCGGCGAACACACCCATGGCCTTGCCACGTTCGTAGGCGTCTTCCAGGCCGTCCATCGCCATGTGGTCGAAGAGCTGCGCGGCGCCGTACTTCACGCCCTTGCGCGCGAACATCAGGTGCGGTGCATTGGTCATGCTCTCCATGCCGCCCGCGACGATGACGTTGGCGCTGCCGGCCAGCAGCATGTCGTGCCCGAACATCATCGCGCGCATGCCGCTGCCGCACATCTTGGACAGCGTCACCGCGCCGGCGCTCTGCGGCAGGCCAGCCTTCAGCGCCGCCTGGCGCGCCGGCGCCTGGCCCTGGCCGGCCATCAGGCAGTTGCCCAGCAGCACCTCGTCGACCGCGTCGCCGGGCACGCCGGCACGTTCGACGGCGGCTTTCACGGCCACGGCACCCAGTTCCCAGGCGGCCAGCGACGAGAAGTCGCCCAGCAGCCCACCGATGGGCGTGCGCGCGGCAGAGACGATCACTACCGAATCAGCGATGGCGTCAGACATGATGGGCTCCTTGCAGTGCAGCGGGGGGGTCGAAATAGCGACCGGCGGTGAAACGCTTGGCCGGCTCGTAGGGGAAGACATCGTGTACATGGCCGGCCTGGATGCGTTCCTTGTGGCCCTGCCAGAAGGCGGCGTCGAGCAGGTCGGCGTGGTGGGCCATGAAGACCTCGCGCACGGCGTCGTTGCCGAGCAGGAAAGGCGCGAAGGTCTCGGGGAAGACGTCGCGCGGGTGCACCGTGTACCAGACCTCGCCGCTCATCTCTTCTTCCTCGTTGCGCGGCGTGGGCACGCGGCGGAAGTTGCAGTCGGTGAGGTACTCGATCTCGTCGTAGTCGTAGAACACCACCTTGCCGTGGCGCGTGACACCGAAGTTCTTCCACAGCATGTCGCCCGGGAAGATGTTGGCGGCCACCAGGTCCTTGATGGCGTTGCCGTATTCCATCACCGCGTGCGCCATCTGCTCGGGCGTGGCCTCCTGCAGGTAGATGTTCAGCGGGATCATGCGGCGCTCGATGTAGACATGCTTGATGACGAGCACGTCGGCATTGCGCGGGTCGTCCTCGAGCAGGCTGGGGCAATACTGCTTCAGCTCGGCGATCAGTTCTTCCTCGAACCGGTGGCGCGGAAAGGCCACGTTGCTGTACTCCAGCGTGTCGGCCATGCGGCCGACGCGGTCGTGCTGCTTGACGAGCAGGTACTTGCCCTTGATCTGCTCGCGCGTGGTTTCCTTCTGCGGCGGGTAGAAGTCCTTGATGACCTTGAACACGTAGGGGAAGGACGGCAGGTCGAAGACCAGCATCACCATGCCCTTGATGCCGGGCGCGATGCGGAACTGGTCGCTGCTGTGCCGCTGGTGGGCCAGGAAGTCGCGGTAGAAGAGGTTCTTGCCGTGCTTCTGCAGGCCGATGGCGCTGTAGAGCTCGGCGCGCGGCTTGCGCGGCATCAGGCTGCGCAGGAAGTGCACGTAGGCCGAAGGGATCTCCATGTCGACCATGAAGTAGGCCCGGGCGTAGCTGAAGATCATCAGCAGGTCGTCTTCGCCGAAGAGCGCCGCGTCGATCACCAGCTTGCCCTGGCTGCCGTGCAGGATGGGCAGTGCCACCGGCGTTTCCTGGAAGCCGTTGATGATCTTGCCCACCAGGTAGGCGCCCTTGTTGCGGTAGAACAGGCTGGCCAGCACCTGGATCTGGAAGTTGGCGCGTGGCCGGAAACCGCCGAGTTCGGAGCTCATGGCCTGCACGACGCACTCGACGTCGCGGTCGAGGTCCTCGAATTCGCGCGCGAGCTGGAAGTTGTCGACGATGCGCCGCCAGGTAACGCGCAGGCTTTCCCTGGTCGGGTAATAGGCGCGGTAGGTGGGCAGCGCGCCCGGGGCGTCGTCCTCGATGTACTCGGTGCTGACGGCCGGGCGCACGAAGATGAAGTCGTTGCTGAAGTAGCTGCGGTGCAGCAGCTTGGCCGTCACCGAGTTGAAGAAGGTCTCCGCCAGCTCGGGCTGGTGGTGGTCGGTCAGCAGGCCGATGTAGTGCAGCTTGGCCTGCTGCCAGGTGTCCATCGACAGTGCATCGATGTCGTAGGTGCTGCGCAGGCGGTCCACCGCCTCGTTCACGCGCCGGTCGTAGAACTCGATGCGAAGCGCCTGTGCGCTCTGCTGACCAGCCCAGTCGGCCTGCTCGAAGCGCCGCTTGGCCTGCGCCGTGGTCTCGCGGAAGAGACGGTAGTGGCGGTTGAAGCCGTCGACGAGCGCTTGTGCGATGTCGAACGCGCTCTTGTCGGTCAGGCGGTGCGGGAACATGCTTTCGCGCGCGCCTTCAGTGGCCCAGCGGGCCGGCGCCAAAAGCGATGTCGGCGTCGCCCTCGCCTTCTCCCTCGCCGCTGGCCACGGCCCGGCGCGGGTAGCGCTTGAGCGCGGCGCTGAACACCGGCACCACGCTGTCGGGCCTGTGCATCGTCACGTCCAGGTTTTTCAGCAAGCCGTCCTTCAGCCCGTACACCCAGCCGTGCACAGCCAGCGGTTGGCCGCGCGCCCAGGCGTCCTGCACCACGGTGGACAAGGCCACGTTGCCCACCTGCTCGATGACGTTCATCTCGCACAGGATGTCTTCCTGCTGGTCGGGCGGCAGGTGGTCGAGACGGCGGCGGTGGCGCAGGCGCACGTCGTGCACGTGGCGCAGCCAGTTGTCGGCCAGGCCGACGCGGATGCCGCGCATCGCCGCACGCACGCCGGCGCAGCCGTAATGGCCCACGACCATGATGTGCTCGACCTTGAGGTGTTCGACTGCGAACTGGATGGTCGACAGCGCATTGAGGTCGGAGTGCACCACCACGTTGGCGACGTTGCGGTGCACGAAGACCTCGCCCGGGTCGAGACCGGTGATCTCGTTGGCCGGCACCCGGCTGTCGGCGCAGCCGATCCACATGTAGCGCGGGTTCTGCTGCTGCGCCAGGCGGGTGAAGAAGCCAGGTTCGCGCGCCTCGGTGGCGGCCGCCCAGCGGCGGTTGCGTTCGAAGAGATCGTGCAGGACATCGTTCATGGTGCCGGCCAGTTTACGGGGCTGGAGGGTCGTCGCGCAGCATCAGGCCGGGGCGGTAGGCGGCGTAGACGGTGCCGTCGATGGCCTGCCCGTCCTTCAGGATGCCGTAGGGCACGAAGCTCTCCTGCACGTACCCGGCCCGGCCCGCCACGCCGCGTGAACCTGCGTTGCGCGCGTAGATCGGCATGGCCAGGCGCATGGCCTGCGGCAGCGCCGTCCAGGCCCAGGCGGTGACCAGGCCCAACGCCTCCGAGACGATGCCGCGCCGCCAGTACACCTGGCCCAGCCAGTAGCCGATTTCGGCGCTGCTGGCCCAGATGCCGCCCTGCGGCACGACGCTGATGCAGCCCGCCACCTCGACACCACCACTGCCGTCGTCGCAGGCCACCTCGATGCCCCAGACGTGGCCGAAGCGCGCCTCGCGGTGCTCGGTGCTGCACCAGCGTTGCGCTGCGGCCAGCGTGTAGGGCTGCGGAAAGCCGTCGAAGAGGTTGTAGGCCACCGCCGGGTTGTCGGCGTGGCGCTGCAGCGACGCCGCGTCGCCGGGCTGCAGCGCACGCAGCGTGCAGCGCCGGCCGGCCAGCGTCGGCACCGGCGGCGTGTTCACATCGTCTCCGAGAACAGCTCCCGGCCGATGAGCATGCGCCGGATCTCGCTCGTGCCGGCGCCAATCTCGTAGAGCTTGGCGTCGCGCCACAGGCGGCCCAACGGGTAGTCGTTGATGTAGCCGTTGCCGCCGAAGATCTGTATGCCCTCGCCGGCCATCCAGGTGGCCTTCTCGGCGCACCACAGGATGACGCTGGCGCAGTCTTTCCGCACCTGGCGGACGTGTTCGGCGCCCAACAGGTCGAGGTTCTTGCCCACCGTGTAGCAGAAGGCGCGACCGGCCTGCAGCACCGTGTACATGTCGGCCACCTTGCCCTGGATGAGCTGGAACTCGCCGATGCTCTGACCGAACTGCTTGCGGTCGTGGATGTACGGCACGACGTTGTCCATCACCGCCTGCATGATGCCGATGGGGCCGGCGGCGAGCACGGCACGTTCGTAGTCCAGGCCGCTCATCAGCACGCGCGCGCCCCCGTTGACGGCACCCAGGATGTTCTCGGCCGGCACCTCGACGTCCTGGAACACCATCTCGCCAGTGTGGCTGCCGCGCATGCCCAGCTTGTCGAGCTTCTGCGCCGTGGAAAAACCCTTCATGCCCTTCTCGACGATGAAGGCGGTGACACCGCGTGCCCCCAGCTCGGGTTCGGTCTTGGCGTAGACCACCATCGTGTGTGCGTCCGGCCCGTTGGTGATCCACATCTTGGTGCCGTTGAGCACGTAGAGGCCGCCCCTTTCCACCGCACGCAGCTTCATGCCGATGACGTCGCTGCCGGCACCCGTCTCGCTCATCGCCAGCGCGCCGACGTGCTCGCCACTGATCAGCTTCGGCAGGTACTTGCGCCTTTGCGCCTCCGAACCGTTGCGCTTGATCTGGTTCACGCACAGGTTGCTGTGAGCGCCGTAGCTCAGACCGATGCTGGCGCTGGCGCGGCTGATCTCTTCCATCGCGACCATGTGCGCGACGTAGCCCATGCCGGCGCCGCCGTACGCCTCCGGCACGGTGATGCCCAGCACGCCGAGTTCGCCCATCTTCCGCCACAGGTGCATGGGGAACTGGTCGCTGCGGTCGGTCTCGGCAGCCAGCGGCGCGATCTCGGCCTGCGCGAAGTCGCGCACCGCGTCGCGCAGCGCGTCGACGTCTTCACCTAGCTGGAAGTTCAGGCCGGGCAGGTTCATCGCGGTGTCTCCTTGCGGGCGCTAGTTGCGCGGTGGGTGCGCGGTGGGTGCGCGGTTGACGTTTACGTAAACGTCAATCATACCGAGCCGATCCGGCGCTTCACGCGGCGGCCTTGCGGCGCGGGCGGCTGGCGCAGGCCCTGGCGGCAGCGCCAGTCAGCAGGCTGCGGCAGCGTTCCTCGTGCTGGGTGATCTCGGCCAGCGTGATCTCGATGTCCTCGCGCTGCTGCTCGAGCAGCTTGCGGTGCTCGCCCAGCACGGCCATGAAGGCGGCCAGCTGCTGCGCGGTGTCCGACGGGCTGTCGTACATCGTCACCAGCTGCTTGATCTCCTGCAGGCTCAGGCCCAGGCGCTTGCCGCGCAGCGTCAGCTTCAGCCGCGTGCGGTCGCGGCCGGTGTAGACGCGGTTGCGGCCGGCACGCCGCGGCGCGAGCAGGCCCACGTCCTCGTAGAAGCGGATGGCGCGCGCGGTGATGTCGAACTCGGTGGCCAGTTCGGTGATGGTGTAGGTGCGGGCCGGCATGGGTAGACTGACGTTGACGTAAACGTAAACCGAAGCACGAATATACGAAACCATGGCCAACGCACAGGAAGAAGCGCTTCACTACCCGCTGTGCGACAAGCTGCCCGCACCCGGCAAGACGCTGGAAGTGGCGCCAAGTGTGCGCTGGCTGCGCATGCCGCTGCCCTTCGCGCTGGACCACATCAACCTGTGGCTGCTGCGCGACCGCATCGACGGCGTCGAGGGCTGGACCCTCGTCGACTGCGGCGTGGCCACCGCGGCGACGCGCGCGCTGTGGGAGCAGGTCTTCGACGGCGAACTGCAGGGCCTGCCGGTGCTGCGTGTGGTCGTCACGCACATGCACCCCGACCACCTGGGGCTGGCGCACTGGCTGTGCGAGCGCTGGACCACGCCGCAACGGGAATGCCGCCTGTGGATCAGTGCGACGGACTGGAACGCCGGCCGCATGGGCAGCCAGCGCGACGGTTTCGACAGCGCAGGGGCGGCGCGCTTCTACGCCCTGCATGGCCTCGTCGACGAGAGCGCCCTGGCGCAGGTGCGCTCGCGCAGCGACTACTACCCCAGCCTGGTGCCCCAGGTGCCGGCACGCTTTCGGCGGCTGATGGACGGCATGGTGCTGCGCATCGGCGGCCGCGACTGGTGCTGCATCGTCGGCTACGGCCACGCGCCCGAGCACATCGCGCTGCACTGCCCCGACTTGCAGGTGCACATCTCGGGCGACATGGTGCTGCCGCGCATCTCCACGAACGTCAGCGTCTACTACCTCGAACCCGAGGGCAACCCGCTGCCGCTCTACCTGGGCTCGATCGCGGCGCTGCGTGCGCTGGCGGCGGACACGCTGGTGCTGCCCTCGCACGGCAAGCCCTTCACCGGCCTGCACACGCGCATCTCGCAGCTGGAACAGCACCACGAAGAACGCCTGACCGAGGTGATGGTGGCCTGCCGCGAAGCGCCACAAAGCGCGGCCGGGCTGCTGCCCATGATGTTCAAGCGCAAGCTCGACCTGCACCAGACCACCTTCGCGATGGGCGAGGCCATCGCCCACCTGCACGCACTCGAGGCCGAAGCCCGGCTGGAGGCCACCACGGGCACAGACGGCGTGCGCCGCTTCCACGCCCTGCTCTGAGCCCACAAAGCGCAGCGGCAGGCGGGTCTGGCCCCGCCTGCCGCTGCCCGGGCCTCCCAGCCCGGTCCTTCTTCTGTCGTACTGCCCAGTGATGACAACTCAGGCCGGCAGTATCGACGGCCCCTTGGGCCCTGGCATCCACAGCGGAGCGGATATCCCTAGGCTGTCACCCACCCAAAGGAGGGTGTCCGGCCTGCTCAGTCGAAGACCGGCAGCACCTCGTGGCGCAGCGAGCCGCGCGCGGCCTCGAAGTCGGGCACGGCCGAGCGCACCACGTCCCAGAAGGCCGGGCTGTGGTTCATCTCGCGCAAGTGGGCCAGTTCATGGGCCACGACGTAGTCGATGACCGGCAGCGCGAAATGCACGAGGCGCCAGTTCAGGCGGATCGAGCCGTCGGCACTGGCGCTGCCCCAGCGTGTCGACGCCGAACTGAGCGACAAGCGTTTCATGCGCACGCCCAGGCGCTGGCTCAGGTGCGCGCAGCGTTCCTCGAACAGGTGCCGCGCCTGGCGCTGCAGCCAGGCCTGCACCGTGTCGCGGATCTGCGCCGGCTCGGCCGCGTGCGGCAGGCCCAGGTGCAGCGTCAGCCGAGGCACACCGGGCAGGGTCTCGGCGGCCTCGTGCAGCCGGGCGCCGGTGATGCGGCCGTCCAGCACCAGGATCACGGTTTCGCCCAGGAAGGGCAGCGCCGTGCCGTCGCGCCAGTCGACACGCGCGGCGTCGAGGCGGCGGCCACGTTCACGCTGTTCGTGCAGCTTGCGCAGGATCCACGCGCACTTCTCGCGCAGCGCCGATTCGATCTCGCCCACACCCACCCAGCGCGGCGCGCTGACGGCCAGGCCCTCGGCACCGACGACGAAGCCGATGCTGCGTCGGCGCGAGCGCCGCAGTTCGTAGGCTACGCGGTGGCTGCCGAGCACGATCTCGCGCTGCGAGCGCGGGTGGCGGAATTCAGGCGCTGGCGCGGGCACCGGGTTTGCGGTTGCTGCGGCCACGTTTGGCGCCGCAGGCAACAGCATGGGCACATCGTCAGCCGGCGCGGCTTCGTCGAACAGCGTCAGTTGCTGCGGTGACGGAAGGGCGGGGCCTGCGGGCATGGCCGCGAATTCTAGGGGCCTGGCTCCGGCGTCGTGCGGGGTGCGCCGGCAG
Source organism: Rubrivivax sp. (assembly GCA_030653505.1). Taxonomy (GTDB): domain Bacteria; phylum Pseudomonadota; class Gammaproteobacteria; order Burkholderiales; family Burkholderiaceae_C; genus Rubrivivax. The sequence continues at coordinate 15,905 of JAURZK010000194.1, read as the reverse complement.
GGGTGCGGCCAGCGGCGCGGTTCAGCCGCCCGCCACCTGCGCCACCGTGTAGGCCTCGGGGTCGAGCCGGCGCATCTCGGCCTCGATCCAGGTCTGCACCTCACGCATCAGCTCGTCGGGCTGGCGCCCGGTGCTGGTGATCGGTGGGCCGATGGACACGTCGATGACACCGGGCCGCAGCAGGAAGCTCTTGCGCGGCCAGCACTTCGCGCTGCTGGCGGCGATGGGCACGATGGGCAACCCGCACTCGATGGCCAACCGCGCCGCGCCGCTCTTGTAGACACCCTGGCTGCCGCGCGGCGTGCGTGTGCCTTCAGGGAACATGATGACCCAGATGCCCTCGGCCGCCAGCTGCTTGCCCTGCGCGGCCACCTTGGCCCAGGCCTGGTTGCGCTTGCTGCGGTCGATGTGGATCATGTCCAGCCGCCCCATCGCCCAGCCGAAGAAGGGGATGAGCAGCAGCTCGCGCTTGAAGACGTAGGCCAGCGGGTGCGGCATGATCGTCGGGAAGGCGAAGGTCTCCCAGGTGCTCTGGTGCTTCGCCGCCAGCACCACCGCGCCGTGTGCGTCGGCGGCGCCGGGAATGTGCTGCAGGCCGTGCACGCGGTGCTGCACACCGCAGATCACGCGTGCGCCCCAGATCGTCATGCGCAGCCAGCGCATCGTCGGCCAGTACAAGCGGGTGCCGCGAACGAAGATGGAGAGTCCCAACATCAGGATGCCCCAAGGCACCACGGTGACGGTCATCCACCCCACGAACAGCGCCGAGCGCAGCGCCCACCCCAGGTGCATCAGCTCAGGCCCCCGGCGGCGCTGTCCTCGACGTGGTCACGCGTGAGCAGGAAGTCGGCGAAGGCGCCCAGGCTGCCGTGCACACGCGCTTCGGGCACGTGGGCCAGCATGTCCTCGAGCAACTCGCCTTCCAGGCTGCTGGCGCGGCCGCTCAGCACCAGGTGCGGCTCGCAGCCGGCGGCCACCGCGGCCTGCAGGTCGCGCAGCGTGTCACCGACCACGGGTACAAGCTGCAGCGGCGTGCCGTAGCGGCGGCCGATGTCGAGCAGCAGGCCGGGTTTGGGCTTGCGGCAGTCGCAGTCGTCCTCGGGCGTGTGCGGGCAGAAGAAGACGGCGTCGATGCGCCCGCCGTGTGACTGCAGCAGCTGGTGCATGCGTGCATGCACGGCGTTGACGGCCGACATGTCGATCATGCCGCGGCCTATGCCCGACTGGTTGGTGGCCACCACGACGTGCCAGCCGGCGTGGTTGATGCGTGCCACGGCGTCCATCGCGCCTTCGATCGGGTGCCATTCCTCGGGCGCCGTGACGTGGCCCTCGCGGAACTCGTTGAGGATGCCGTCGCGACCGAGGATGACGAGCTTGGGGCCGTGGGGCGAAGGCATGGTCTTGGCTTTCGGGCGGTTCAGGCCGCCAGGCGCGAAAGGTCGGCGACGCGGTTCATCGCGCGGTGCAGACCGGCCAGCAGCGCCAGTCGGTTGTTGCGCAGCGCGGGCTGGTCGGCGTTGACCATCACGGTGTCGAAGAAGGCGTCGACCGGCGCCTTCAGCGCCGCCAGCGCCTGCAGAGAAGCGGCGTAGTCGCCGCGTTCGAAAGCGGCATCGGCCAGCGGCGCCGCGGCGGCCAGCGCCGCGTGCAGCGCACGTTCGGCCGGCTCGACGAGGTGCGCCGTGTCGACGGCCGCAGCCGGCGCGGCGTCGCTCTTCTTCAGGATGTTGCCGACGCGCTTGTTCGCCGCCGCCAGCGCCGGCGCCTCGGGCAGCGCCGCGAAGGCGCGCACGGCGGCCAGGCGCTGCGGCAGTTCGGCCCAGCGCTCGGGGCCGGCGGCGACCACGGCGTCGACCTCCTGCGCGCTGTAGCCACCTTCGCGCAGCCAGCCCACGAGGCGCTCGCGCAGGAAGAAGCCGACCTCGGCCTGGGCCTGCCCGTGGCCGGCCGGGAAGGCGGCGAAGGCGCTGGCGATCAGCGCGTGAACGTCCAGCGCCAGCTTGCGTTCGACGAGCATGCGGATCACGCCCAGGGCGTGGCGACGCAACGCAAACGGGTCCTTGTCGCCGGTGGGCAGCTGGCCGATGCCGAACAGGCCGGCCAGCGTCTCCAGCTTGTCGGCCAGCGCGACGACCACGCCGACTTCGCCGCGCGGCAGCGTATCGCCGGCAAAACGCGGCTTGTAGTGGTCTTCGACCGCCCAGGCCACGGCCTCGGTCTCGCCATCGTGGCGCGCGTAGTAGCCGCCCATGATGCCCTGCAGCTCGGGGAACTCGCCCACCATGTCGGTCAACAAATCGGCCTTGGCCAGCAGCGCGGCGCGGTCGGCCTGCGCGGCCAACGCCGCGCCGCCGAGCTGTTCGCCGATGGCGCGCGCCAGCGTGCGCACACGTTCGACCCGTTCACCCTGGCTGCCCAGCTTGCCGTGATAGACCACGCGGGCCAGTTGCGGCACGCGGCTTTGCAGCGTGCGCTTGCGGTCCTGGTCGAAGAAGAACTTGGCGTCGGCCAGGCGCGGGCGCACCACACGTTCGTTGCCTTCGATCACGCGCGACGGGTCGGCCGGGCGGATGTTGCTGACGATGAGGAAGCGGTTCGTCAGCTTGCCCTCATTGCCCGGTGAAGCGTCGAGCAGCGGGAAGTACTTCTGGTTGGCCTTCATCGTCAGGATCAGGCATTCCTGCGGAACGGCCAGGAACTCGTCCTCGAAGCGGCAGGTCAGCACGTTCGGGCGTTCGACGAGGCCCGTCACCTCGTCGAGCAGTGCGTCGTCGTCGATGGGCACCAGGCCCTCGCGGCCGGCGGCTTCCGACAGCTGGCGCACGATCTCGGCGCGGCGCAACTCGAAGCTGGGGATCACCGCACCTTCGTCCTGCAGCTGCGTGGCGTAGCTGTCGGCGTCGCGCAGCGTCACCACGGGTTGCGCGGCCTCGAAGCGATGACCACGCGTCGTGCGACCCGCCACCAGGCCCAGGGCGCACACCGGCACCACGTCGGCGCCGTGCAGCGCCACCAGGCCGTGCGCTGGGCGCACGAAGTTCACGCTCGTCCAGCCGGGCTGGAAGTCGGCGCCTTCGCCGCTTCCCTCGGCCGTGTGCAGCTGGTACTGCATGACCTTGGGGATGGGCAGCCTGGCGATGGCCTCGGCCAGCGCCTTCTGCAGACCTTCGGCCAGCGTGGCGCCAGGCACCACGCTGTCCAGGAACAGCGCTTCGGCCTTGCCGTCGGGCTGGCGCCGCAGCGGCGGCAGCGCACCGGCGCCGACATCCAAGCCCAGCGCGGCCAGCTTCTTCAGCAGCGCGGGCGTGGGCGCGCCGCTGGCGTCCAGCGCCACGGCCACCGGCATCAGCTTGGTCTGACGGGCCTGGTCGGCGGCCTGCGCCGCCACCTGGCCGACATGCACCGCCAGCCGCCGCGGCGACGCAAACGAGGCCACCAGCGCCTGCGCGCCGGCCAGGCCCTGGGCCTTCAGGCTGTCGGCCAGGGTGTTGGCGAAGGCTTCGCCCAGTTTCTTCAACGCCTTGGGCGGCAGCTCCTCGACGAAGAGTTCGACGAGCAGGTTGTGGGTCGTCATGGTCAGGCGGCCTTCTTCGCGAGCTGCGCGATCACCTCGTCAGCCCAGGCCCGGGGCGCCATCGGGAAACCCAGCCGCGCACGGCTTTCGAGGTAACTCGCGGCCACGCTGCGCGCCAGGTTGCGGATGCGGCCGATGTAGGCGGCGCGCTCTGTCACGCTGATGGCGCCGCGCGCGTCGAGCAGGTTGAAGTTGTGCGCGGCCTTCAGCACCTGTTCGTAGGCCGGCAATGCGAGCTGCTGCTCCATCAGGTACTTCGCCTGCTTCTCGTGCGCACCGAAGGCCACGAGCAGAAAGTCGACATCGCTGTGCTCGAAGTTGTAGGTGCTCTGTTCGACCTCGTTCTGGTGGTAGACGTCGCGGTAGAAGAGTTTGCCGCCGCAGAGCTTGTCCCCAGGCTCGCCGCTGCGCGGTGAGGTGTCAGTCCACACCAGGTCGTAGACGTTTTCCACGCCCTGCAGGTACATCGCCAGCCGCTCCAGGCCGTAGGTGATCTCGCCCGTGATGGGTTTGCAGTCGATGCCGCCTACCTGCTGGACGTAGGTGAATTGGGTGACTTCCATGCCGTTGAGCCAGACCTCCCAGCCCAGGCCCCAGGCGCCCAGCGTCGGGTTCTCCCAGTCGTCCTCGACGAAACGCACGTCGTTGCTCTTCAGGTCGAAGCCCAGGGCTTCCAGGCTGCCCAGGTAGAGCTCGAGGATGTCGGCCGGCGCGGGCTTGAGCACCACCTGGTACTGGTAGTAGTGCTGCAGTCGGTTCGGGTTGTTGCCGTAGCGGCCGTCCTTGGGGCGGCGGCTGGGCTGCACGTAGGCGGCCTTCCAGGGCTCCGGGCCCAGCGCGCGCAGGAAGGTCGCGGTGTGGCTGGTGCCGGCGCCCACTTCCATGTCGTAGGGCTGGAGCAGGGCGCAGCCCTGGGCGTCCCAGTAACTCTGCAGTTTCAGGATGATCTGCTGGAAGGTGAGCATGCGAACGCGTGGCGGGCCAAAGGCAAAGCGACGAGTTTACGGGCCGCGCCCGCTGCGATCGGGCCTCGCCGCCGACGTGGGCGTCGGGAAACGACCTGGCTTTCCCCTGACGCAGGTCAATTGCGAACAATTCGCATTGCGATTAAAGTTCAGGCAAGGCGCCACCCAACCGATGCCTTTCATCCCTCCCCGAACGCCATGCCCAGCCTGAACGACCTGCCGGCCGGCGGCCGCGCCACCGTCAAGGCGGTGCACGCGGCCGTGCCCGAGGCCGACGCGGCCCTGCTGCGTCGGCTGGTGGAAATCGGGTTCCTCGCCGGCGAGCCGGTGCGCCTGCTGCGCCGCGGCCCGGGCGGGCGCGAACCGCTGGCGGTGCAGGTGGGCGACACGATGTTCGCGCTGCGCATCGTCGAGGCGCGCTGCATCGAGGTCGCGCTACACGAAGAGACGGCTCGTGTCTGAGGCCGCACTGCTGCCGCTGACCGTCGCGCTGGTGGGCAACCCCAACTGCGGCAAGACGGCGCTCTTCAACCGCCTCACCGGCGCGCGCCAGAAGGTGGCCAACTACGCCGGCGTCACCGTCGAGCGCAAGTCCGGCACGGCCAAGCTCGACCACCACCGCACGGTGACCGTGATCGACCTGCCCGGCACCTACAGCCTGGCCCCGGCCACGCCCGACGAGCAGGTGACGCTGGACGTGCTGCGCGGCCGGCGCGACGGCGAAGGCCACCCCGACCTGCTGGTGGCCGTGCTCGACGCCACCAACCTGCGCATGGGCCTGCGTCTGGCGCTCGAACTGCGCGCCGAAGTGCAGGCCTCGGGCCGGCCGATGCTGGTGGCGCTGAACATGGCCGACGCCGCGCGCACCCAGGGCCTTCAGATCGACACGCCACGCCTGGCCACGGAACTGGGCTGCCCCGTGGTGGAAACCGTGGCCGTGCGCGGCGACGGCGACGCCCCGCTGCGGCTGGCGCTGCAAGGCCATCTGCAGCAGCCGCTGGCCGCGCCGGCGGCCGGCGCGCCGCTCGACACCACCGACCCGGCAGCGCTGCAGCGCGAGGTGCGCCGGCTGCTGCAGGCGGTGGTCACCCACCCGGCGCGCAACGGCGGCCGTTTCCAGCACCGCATCGACGCCGTCGTGATGCATCCGGTCTGGGGGCTGGTGCTGCTGGCGGCGCTGCTCTTCCTGATGTTCCAGGCGGTCTTCTCCTGGGCCGCGCCGCCGATGGACGCCGTGCGCGCGGGCATACACCTGCTCGCCGGCTTCATCAACGGCCACCTCGCCGACGGCCCGCTGCGCAGCCTGCTGGTCGACGGCATGCTGGCCGGCGCCGGCGGCGTGCTCGTCTTCCTGCCGCAGATCCTCATCCTCTTCGCCTTCATCCTGATGCTGGAAGACAGCGGCTACCTGCCGCGCGCGGCCTTCCTGCTCGACACGCTGATGGGCCGGGTGGGCCTCTCGGGCCGCGCCTTCATCCCGCTGCTGTCCAGCTTCGCCTGCGCCGTGCCGGGCATCATGGCCACGCGCACCATCGCGCACCCCCGCGACCGCCTGGCCACCATCATGCTGGCGCCGCTGATGACGTGTTCGGCGCGCCTGCCGGTCTACGCGCTGCTCATCGGCGCCTTCGTGCCCGACCGCGCGGTCGGCCCCTTCAACCTGCGCGGGCTGACGCTGTTCGGCCTCTACGTCGCCGGGGTGGTCTCGGCGATGGCCGTGGGCTGGCTCATCAAGCGGGTGTGGCTGAAGAACCGCTACCAGCCGCTGATGCTGGAACTGCCGCCCTACCGGCTGCCCAGCCTGGAGAGTCTGGCCCTGGGCCTGCTGGAACGTGCGCGGGTCTTCCTGCGCCGCGTGGGCACCATCATCTTTGCGCTGATGGTGGTGCTGTGGTTCCTGTCGAGCTGGCCCGGGCCGCCCGACGGCGTGGACCCGAGCCTGGGCCCGGCGATCCAGTACAGCATTGCCGGCCAGATCGGCCACGCGCTGCAGCACGTGCTGGCGCCGCTGGGCTTCAACTGGCAGATCTCGCTGGCGCTCGTGCCGGGGCTGGCGGCGCGCGAGGTCGCCGTCGGGGCCTTGGGCACGGTGTACGCGCTGTCGGCCACGGGCGACACGGTGTCCGATGCACTGGCACCGGTCATCGCGCAGGGCTGGTCGCTGGCCACGGCCTATGCGCTGCTGGCCTGGTACGTCTTCGCGCCGCAGTGCCTGGCCACGCTGGCCGTGGTGCGGCGCGAGACGAACACCTGGCGTTACCCGCTGCTGATGACGGCCTACCTCTTTGCGCTGGCCTACGCCGCGGCATTCGTGACCTACCGCGCCACGCTGTGGCTGGGCGGCTGAGGCATGGACGCGCAGACCCTGATCGCGGGCGTGCTGGTGGTGGCCTGTTCGGCATGGGCGGCGTGGACGCTGCTGCCCGCCGGGGCACGCGCCTGGTGCCTGGCGCGCCTCGGGTTGCGGCCGGCGGCGCCCGTGGCGAGCGGCTGCGGTGGCTGTGGTGGCTGCGCGGGTGGCGCGCCAGCCGCAGGGCAGGTGCAGGTGGTGAGGATCGTCAGGCGCCCGCGCGCCTGAAGGCCGCCGCCGCGCCGATCACGGCCAACGCCGCCAACAGCAAAGGCCACAGCCCGAAGCGCCCGGCCCACCACGCAAAGGGGGTGTTGCCTGCACGCCCCTCCACCTGCACCTGCAGCACGCCCACCGTGTAGGGCTTCAGCTGCGCCAGCACGACGCCGCGGTGGTCGATGGCCGCGGTGGCGCCGGTATTGGTGGCGCGCAGCATCGGGCGCTGGAACTCCAGCGAGCGCAGGCGCGAGATGTTCAGGTGCTGCGGCAGCGCCACCGTGTCGCCGAACCAGCCCAGGTTGCTGACGTTGGCGAAGACCGTCGGCGCCAGCGCCGGGTCGACGAAGCGCCGCGCGAGCTCCTCGCCGAAGAGGTCTTCGTAGCAGATGTTGGGCGCCACACGCTGCGCGCCGACGGCGAACGACGGCGGGTAGTCGACGCCGCGCGCGAAGTCCCCCAGCGGGATGTTCATCATGCGGGTGAACCAGCGAAAGCCGGTGGGGATGAACTCGCCGAAGGGCACGAGGTGCGTCTTGTCGTAGCGGTAGGACGGCCCGACGCCGAAACCGACCACCGAGTTGGTGTAACCCCGCTCGTAGTCGCCCAGCGGCACACCCAGCAGCGCGGCGCGGCCCGGCGCCTGGAAATGGGCCTGCAGCGCGGCCCAGTAGCCCGGCGCCAGGTCTTCCAGCTGTTCAGGCAACAGCGGCACGGCCGTCTCGGGCGCCACCACCAGATCGGCCCTTGCGGCCATCAGTTCCTGCGCCACCCAGGCCAGGGTCTGCGGCATGCGTTCGGCGGCGAACTTCTCGTCCTGCGCGACGTTGGTCTGCAGCAGCGCCACGCCCAGCGTGCCGGCCGGGCGCGTGAAGTCGCGCGGCGCCACCCAGGCCGCCACCACCAGTACCAAGGTCACAGCCAGCGCCGGCCAGGCCGCGCGCGACTCGCGCGCCTGCGCCGGCCCCACGCGCCCGCGCCCGAACGCCGGAATCCCGGCCGCCAGCGCCGCTGCCAAGGCTGCCATCACGGCGCCCATGCCGTAGACGCCGGTCCAGGGCGCCAGCGCGGCTGCAGGCGAGTCCACCAGCGCGTAGCCCGCGGCAAGCCAGGGAAAGCCGGTGAAGATCACGCCACGCGCCAGTTCGGCGAGCAGCCACGCCGCGGCGAACAGCGCCGCGTCGAAAGCCCCGCCGCGGCGCCAGCGTGCGTAGGCCGCGCAAGCTGCCGCCAGATAGAGCGACAAGGCCGCCGACAGCGCAAACACCGCCGCCACCGCCAGCGGCGCCGGCAGGCCGCCGTAGGTGTGCATGCTGATGAAGAGCCACCAGGTGCCGGCGCACAGCCAGGCCGTCCCGTAGGCCCAGCCCAGCAGTGCCGCACGGCGCGGGCTGGCGACATCCAGCCGCCACACCAGCAACACCAGCGTCGCCAGCGGCAGCAGCCACGCGGCGGTGTGCACGAAGGCCAGGGTCTGCAGCGCGCCCAGCACCGCCATCGCGGCCGCTTCGGCCGGCGCCGAAAAGGGAGCCGAGGGGGCCAGAAGCGCGCGCGCGCGCAGCCCGCGGTTCAATCGACTTCGCCGCCTTCCGACGCGCCCTCGGGCTGCGGCGCCCGCGCGACGCGGAACCAGCGCACGGCGCCACCACGCGTCAACATCACCGTGAAGCGCAGCCCGCCGAGCTCCACGGCCTCGGCGCGGCGCGGCACGCGGCCGAGTTCCTGCGCGACGAGCCCGCCGATGGTGTCGAAGTCTTCCTCGGGCAACTGCGTGCCGAAGGCCTCGTTGACGGCCCCGATGGCCACGTCGCCGGCCACGCGGTGCGTGCCGTCGGCCAGCGTGTAGATGCCGTTCTCCTGTTCCTGCTCGTCGAACTCGTCCTCGATCTCGCCCACGATCTCTTCCAGCACGTCCTCGATCGTGATCAGGCCCGCCGTGCTGCCGAACTCGTCGATGACGATGGCCAGGTGGTTGCGGTTGCTGCGGAAGTCGCGCAGCAGCTCGTTCAGGCGCTTGCTCTCGGGCACGAAGACGGCCGGCCGCAGCAGCGTGCGCAGATTGAGTTCGGGCGCGCGCTGCAGCTTCAGCAGGTCCTTGGCCATCAGGATGCCGATGACGTTGTCGCGTCCGCCCTCGTAGACCGGAAAGCGCGAATGCCCGGTGTCGATGACGGCGTGCAGCAGTTCGTCGTAGTCGGCGTCGATCGACAGCAGGTCCATGCGCGGCGGCGGCACCATGACGTCGCCGGCGGTCATGTCGGCCATGCGCAGCACACCTTCGAGCATCAGGCGCGACTCGGGCTCGATGAGTTCGCGCTCTTCGGCGTCGGCCAGGGTCCGGATGAGTTCGGCCTTGCTGTCGGGGCCCGGCGAGAGGAACTCGAACAGGCGCTCGAAGAAGGACCGCTTGTCCGCCTGCGCGGCGTAGGCTGCGCGGGCGGACCGTTGAGATGCAGGGTCGGACACTGATGCGGTGCCGGCAGTGGCTGGGGCCCGAGAATAACCGAGGTGCCCGCGCGAGCCCGTCTGCGGCGACAATGCCGGCCCTTCCGTGCGGGCCCGCAGCCCCGGCCAGCCATGACCCCGACCTTGCCCCGCCCCCTCAAGACCCTGCTCTGGCCCGTGGCCGCGATGGCCGCCGTCATCGTGCTGTCGAACGTGCTGGTGCAGCACGCCATCAACGACTGGCTCACCTGGGGCGCCTTCAGCTACCCGCTGGTCTTCCTGGTCTGCGACCTCACCAACCGCACCCTGGGCCCGGCGGCGGCGCGGCGCGTGGCCTGGGCGGGTTTCGCCGTCGCGGTGGGGGTCTCGCTGGCGCTGGCGCCGTGGCGCATCGCGCTGGCCTCGGGCGCGGCCTTCATCTTCTCGCAGGCCATGGACATCGCGGTCTTCAACCGCTGGCGCCGCGCCAGCTGGTGGAAGGCACCGCTGCTGGGCTCGCTGGTGGCCAGCGTGGTCGACACCGCGGTGTTCTTCTTCCTGGCCTTTGCCGGCTCGGACATGAACTGGCTGATGCTGGCCAGTGGCGACCTGGCGGTGAAGGCCGCGATGGCCGCGCTGCTGCTGGCCCCCTACCGGGCGCTGCTGCCGCGCCTGAGCACCTGGACGCCGCCGCACCCGGCCAGCCCCTGAGCGGCGGGTGGCCTTGCAAGGCGGCCAGATGCCCCCATATCCAGTGACCTTCGCGAAACACCGCAGAACAAGCAGCCGCCATGTCGAACACCCCCACCGCGCCGCAGGGCCTGATCCCGGCCACCATCCTCACCGGCTTCCTCGGGTCGGGCAAGACCACGCTGCTCAAGCGTGTGCTGTCCGAAGCCCACGGGCAGAAGATCGCCGTCATCGAGAACGAGTTCGGCGAGGAGAACATCGACAACGACATCCTGGTGGCCGACACGCGCGAGCAGATCATCCAGATGAACAACGGCTGCGTCTGCTGCACCATCCGCGAAGACCTGCGCAGCACGCTCGCCGACCTGGCCGAGAAGCGCCGCAAGGGTGAACTGCAGTTCGACCGCGTCGTCATCGAGACCACCGGCCTGGCCGACCCCGGCCCCGTCGCGCAGACCTTCTTCATGGACGACGAGATCGCCGAGAGTTACCTGCTCGACAGCGTGCTGACCCTGGTCGACGCCAAGCACGGCGAGCAGCAGCTCGATGCACGCCAGGAAGCCCGCCGCCAGATCGGCTTTGCCGACCAGATCTTCATCAGCAAGACCGACCTCTGCGGCGAAGCCGAGACCGCGGCGCTGATCCACCGGATCAAGCACATGAACCCGCGGGCGCCGCAGCGCAAGGTGCACTTCGGCGAGGTGCCGATCGGTGAGGTCTTCGACCTCAAGGGTTTCAACCTCAACGCCAAGCTCGAGATCGACCCAGAGTTCCTGAACGAGGCCGGGCACGCACACGATCACCAAGACCACGAACACGGCGAACACTGCGACCACCCACACCACCACGCCCACGACGACGACGTGAAGAGCTTCGTCTTCCGCAGCGCCAAGGCCTTCAGCCCGGCCAAGCTGGAGGACTTTCTGGGTGCGATCGTGCAGGTCTACGGGCCCAAGATGCTGCGCTACAAGGGCGTGCTCTACATGAAGGGCAGCGAGCGCAAGGTCATCTTCCAGGGTGTGCACCAGCTGATGGGCAGCGACCTGGGGCCGAAGTGGGCGCCCGGCGAGGCCAAGGGCAGCAAGATGGTCTTCATCGGCATCGACCTGCCCAAGGAAGTGCTGTTGCAGGGGCTGGAACAGTGCCTCGTCTGACGCCCGCCTGCCAACCCGCCACGCAGCGCCGGCAGGGCCTTGGGGCGTGGCTACAATCCGCGCGCCTCGAAGGCCCCCCGGGGCCCTGCAGGCCCCCCGCCGCCGGCGGGGACACATGACACCGACGCCCGAAATGGCGATAGCGACAGGCGAGGAGGTTCCCGTGACCAAGCCCCAGGCCAAGACAGCGGCCGCCAGCAAGGCGGATGCCGTGCCCGCGAGCCCCGCACCGGCCAAGACCGCGGCGAAGACCGCGACCAAGACCGCGACCAAGACCGTGGCCAAGGCCCCGACCAAGCCGGTGACCAAGCCTGCGGCCCCGACCACGACCAAGCCCGTGGCCAAGACCGTGGCAAAGGCCGCCCCCAAGCCCGTTGCCGCACCCGCGGCGCCGCCGGCACCCGTGCCTGCGGCTGCGCCCTCGCCCGTGATCAAGGCCGCGTCACCAAAGAGCGCGAGCCAGAAGAACGCCGCCCGGCTGGCGCCGCAAAACCAGTTGCCGACGCTGCCGCCGGCGCAGTCGGCCAACCGCTTCACCGACCGCTTTGCGCCGGCCGCGCCCAGCGCGCGCGCGCTGACCGAGGCAGCAGAGCACACCAAGGTCGTGCGCAAGCACGACCCCAAGCTGGCCAACGCCTGGAAGACGAAGCCCGGTCGCGACCTCAGCGTCGACGAGCTGCTCGCCATGCCCGACGCGGAGTACATGAACGACAAGCAGCTCGACTTCTTCCGCGCCCAGCTGCAGAAGCAGAAGGACGACCTGCTCAGCAACGCCGGCGAGACCACCGAACATCTGCGCGAGGACACGACCATCGTGCCCGACCCGGCCGACCGCGCCACCATCGAGGAAGAGCATGCGCTGGAGCTGCGCACGCGCGACCGCGAACGCAAGCTGCTGAAGAAGATCGCGCAGTCGCTGACACGCCTGGACAGCGGCGAATACGGCTTCTGCGACGAGACCGGCGAACCCATCGGCCTGCAGCGCCTGCTGGCCCGCCCCACGGCCACACTCTCGCTCGAGGCGCAACAGCGCCGCGAACTCAAACAGAAGATGTTCGGAGATTGAACGTGGCAGCGCCGGCGGAACTTCCTGTTGTGCCGGCCGTCAGCCGTGAATTCGTCAGCGGCGCCAGCGCCCTGGCCTGACAGCGCGCTGGCGTACCATCGTCATTCATGGCCGAGAACGAGAGTTTCTTCCGCAAGGTGGTGCGGTTCGTCGCGAACCCGGCGACCGACTGGACCGAACTCAACACACGGCTCGAAGACACCCGCGAGCTCGAGCTCGAGAAGTCCGAGCTGAAGGCCATGATCGAGCGCAAGCGGCGCAACGACTTCGTGCGCAAGCGTGAGTTCGACATGCTGCGCCGCGTGCGCCGCGAAGGCCTGTCGCCTGAACAGTTGGCGGCACTGGGCACTTCGTCGCGGCTCGACGACTCCGAAGCCCGCCTGCCCGACAACGGCTCGGCCCGCCCCGACGGCGTGAAGGCCAAGATCGACGAGATCGAGCAGCAGATGGTCGGCGACGCCGGCTTCGGCAGCACGCGCAACAGGGCCACGGCCGCGAACAGCGCGGCGGCGCCGCTGTTGCGGGACACGGTCACCGAAGGTGGCCATGGCAGCCTGCCCGCCAGCAGGCCGCCGGCGCCCGCGCCGCAGCCGATGACCAACCTGCCACCGGCCTCCGCGCCGGCCCCGCTGCAGATGGGCCGCGGCCTGCCGCCGCTGGCGCCAATGTCCGATGCCTCCTTCGACCTGCCCGAGCCCACGCCCAGCCGGCACGCGCCGCCGGTGCGCAGCCAGGCACAGCCCGGCAGCGACTACGGCGACTTCGGCAGCCCCTTCGCGGTGGAAGTCAGCGAAGTGCAGCACGACCCCGAACTCGACGAAGCGGTGATTTCGTTCGCCAATGCCGACTTCACGCAGTGCGAAGACGCTCTGCAGCGCATCACCGGGCCTGAAGGCACGCGCGGCCAACACGCCGAGACCTGGCTGGTGCTGTTCGATCTCTACCGCGCCACCGGCCAGCAGCAACACTTCGAGAGCCTGGCCGTGGAGTACGCGCAGCAGTTCGGCTGGAGCGCGCCGCAGTGGTATTCGCTGCCCAAGCTGGTGGCCGACGCGCAGGCCGAAGAACCCGACCTCAGCAACAGCGCGCCTTCCCGCGGCAACGGCGACGTCGGCTGGCTGGCACCCGAACAGCTCGACATCGAGGCCGTGGCGCGGCTGCGCTCGCAGACACTGCAGATGCCGCTGCCCTGGGTCTTCGACTGGCACCAGCTGCAGCGCATCGACGCCGAGGCGGCGATGCAGTTGTCGACGCTGTTCCGCCTGTGGAGCGGCCAGGCCATCGAGCTGCGCTGGCTGGCCGGCGAGCGCCTGTTCCAGGTGCTGGCCGAAGCCGCGCCCACGGGCGTGCGCGACGCCGACCCCGTCTTCTGGCTGACGCGCCTGGACGCGTTGCGCCTGGCCAACCGGCCCGACCAGTTCGACGAAGCGGCCATCGACTACTGCGTCACCTACGAAGTGAGCCCGCCGAGCTGGGAGCCCACCCGCTGCAAGGTGCACATCAGCGGCGGCGGCGTGTCGACACGCCAACCCGACCTGTCGATGGTCAGCGAGGTCTCCACCGGGTTCATGGAGTCTGGCCTGGTCGACGACGGCGGTGCGCAGAACATCGAGGTCGCCAACGTCGAACTCTCGGGCCAGCTCATCGGCGACATCAGCGCCACGCTGGCCAAGCTGCAGAGCGAATCGAACCAGGCGCCGCTGATCAGCGTCAGTTGCACCCGGCTGATCCGCGTCGACTTCATCGCCGCCGGCGACCTGCTGAACTGGGTGCTGGGCAAACGCAACGAAGGCCGCGCCGTGCAATTCGTCGACACGCACCGCCTGGTGGCGCTTTTCTTCGGCGCCATGGGCATCAACGAGCACGCCAAGGTCCAGGTCCGGAAGGTTTGAGCGGGCCCCAGGCCGTTCGCCGCTACGCGCCCCGCCTACGCTCCTTCGCCACACCCCAGGGGGGCTCATGCTGCGGCCCGGCGGAGCCGGTTCCGCGCATGGCCTTGATGGAACGCCTCGGTTGAACCCTCGGCAGTCAACCCCACCTCTTGCAGACACATGGAAAACTACCACGGCACCACCATCGTCAGCGTGCGTCGCGGCCCGCTGGTTGCACTGGGCGGCGACGGCCAGGTCACTCTGGGCACCATCGTCGTCAAGAGCAGCGCGCGCAAGGTGCGCAAGCTGCACCGCGATCAGGTGCTCGCCGGCTTCGCGGGCGCCACGGCCGACGCCTTCACGCTCTTCGAGCGTTTCGAGGCCAAGCTGGAGAAGCACCAGGGCCACCTGCAGCGCGCCGCCATCGAGCTGACCAAGGACTGGCGCACCGACCGCGTGCTGCGTCGCCTGGAAGCCATGCTGGCGGTGGCCGACACGACGTGCTCGTTGATCATCACCGGCAACGGCGACGTGCTCGAACCCGAGTACGGCATCGTCGCCATAGGCTCGGGCGGCGCCTACGCGCAGGCGGCTGCACGGGCGCTGCTGGCGCACACCGAGATGGCGCCGGCCGACATCGTCAAGCGCTCGCTCGAAATCGCCGGCGACATCTGCATCTACACCAATCAAAGCCACATCGTCGAGACCCTCGGCGAGACGCCGAAATGAACATGACCCCGCAGGAGATCGTCTCCGAGCTCGACAAACACATCGTCGGCCAGAACGCGGCCAAGCGCGCCGTGGCCATCGCGCTGCGCAACCGCTGGCGGCGCCAGCAGGTGGAAGGCGCGATGAAGACCGAGATCACGCCGAAGAACATCCTGATGATCGGCCCCACGGGCGTGGGCAAGACCGAGATCGCGCGCCGCCTGGCGAGGCTGGCCGACGCACCCTTCATCAAGGTGGAAGCGACCAAGTTCACCGAGGTGGGCTATGTCGGCAAGGACGTCGACACCATCGTGCGCGACCTGATGGACGTGGCCGTGAAGCAGGAACGCGAGCGCCAGGTGCGCATCAAGCGCGCCGCGGCCGAAGATGCCGCCGAAGACCGCATCCTCGACGTGCTGGTGCCCTTGCCCCGTGATGCACGTGACACCCGCGACGACCGCTCGCGCGCCATCGGTTTCACCACCGAGCCCGCGCCGGCCGACAACACCGCACGCCAGGTGATGCGCAAACGCCTGCGCGAGGGCACGCTCGACGACAAGGAGATCGAGCTCGACCTCGCCGAAGCCAAACCGACGCTGGAGATCCTCGGCGCCCAGGGCATGCCCGGCATGGAAGAGATGGCCGAGCAGCTCAAGGGCCTGTTCTCGCAGGCCGGCGCGCAACGGCGCAAGACACGCAAGCTGAAGATCGCCGAGGCGCGCACGCTGCTCGTCGACGAAGAAGCCGGCAAGCTGGTCAACGAGGACGAGATCCGCGCCGCCGCGCTGGCCAGCGCCGAGGGCAACGGCATCGTCTTCATCGACGAGATCGACAAGGTGGCCTCGCGCCAGGAAACCCAGGGCGCCGAAGTCAGCCGCCAGGGTGTG
>JAURZK010000110.1 GCA_030653505.1 Rubrivivax sp. | reverse complement strand
GGACAAGGAAATGGTGATGCCTGGCGACAACGTGAGCATCACCGTGAAGCTGATCAACCCGATCGCGATGGAAGAAGGCCTGCGCTTCGCCATCCGTGAAGGCGGCCGCACCGTCGGTGCCGGCGTCGTGGCCAAGATCATCGAGTGAGGTTGTCCGCAGGGGTGTAGCTCAATTGGTAGAGCGCCGGTTTCCAAAACCGAAGGTCGGGGGTTCGATTCCCTCCGCCCCTGCCACCCGGTGAAACGCCGAGTGGCCCGAACAGCCGGCCCGCAGAAGACCTCTCAACAGGCTCTGCGGGCTTTGCGCCTGATACCGCCCACGGGCCTGCAAGCCGCCGACCGGCAGAGAACACGCTAGAAAGTCATGTCCACCCAACCCCAAGTCGAAACCGTCTCCACGGGCGCTGACAAAGCGAAGCTGGCCGGCGCCGTGATGCTGGTGCTGGCTTCGATCGTCGCCTTCTACTACCTCGGCAAGCAGGACCTGTGGCTGCGCGTGGGTGCGCTGCTGGCACTGCTGGTGGCCGCGGTGGCGGTGTTCTTCACGTCGGAATCGGGCAAGCAGTTGCTGGCCTTCGGCCGCGATGCCGTGCGCGAGACCAAGAAAGTGGTCTGGCCCACACGCAAGGAAGCCACGCAGATGACCGGCTACGTCTTCGCCTTCGTGTTCGCGATGGCGCTGTACATGTGGCTGGTGGACAAGTCGCTCGAATGGGTCATCTTCAACCTGGTCCTGGGCTGGCGCAGTTAAGGGACTTAACCATGACCGAACAACAGATCACCCCGGCTGCGGCCGCCGCACCCACCGCTGTGCCGTCCACCAAGCGCTGGTACATCGTGCACGCCTACTCCGGCATGGAGAAGGCCGTGGAGCGCAACCTGCGCGAGCGTATCGACCGCGCCGGCATGCAGGACAAGTTCGGCCGCATCCTGGTGCCCACCGAAGAGGTGGTGGAGCTGAAGAATGGCAAGAAGAGCGTCACCGAACGCCGCATCTACCCGGGCTACGTGCTCGTCGAGATGGACATGGCCGACGACACCTGGCACCTGGTGAAGCACACCAGCAAGGTCACCGGCTTCATCGGCGGCGCACGCAACCGGCCGGCGCCGATCTCGGAAGCCGAGGTCGACAAGATCGTCAACCAGATGAAGGAGGGCGTCGACAAGCCGCGTCCGAAGGTCGAATGGATCGTCGGCGAACTTGTGCGTGTCAAGGAAGGCCCGTTCACCGACTTCAACGGCGCCGTGGAAGACGTGAACTACGAGAAGAGCAAGGTCAAGGTTTCGGTGACCATCTTCGGCCGCGCCACGGGCGTCGAACTCGACTTCGCACAGGTCGAAAAAATCTAACAAGCATGAGTCCTCAGATTTTTCGCCGATCACTTCTAAGTTCGGTTTCACTGAGGCAGCAGATCTGAGTTTCCTGTCTGCTGGCGCGCCCGACCCGGCGCCTGCAGTCCCAAAGTAACGGGTCGTTTGACGAGGAGCCGCGCAAACCTCCGGTTTGCAGGCGTTTGAACTCGAGGAGCCATTCAATGGCAAAGAAGATCGTCGGCTTCATCAAGCTGCAAGTACCGGCCGGCAAGGCCAACCCCTCGCCCCCCATCGGCCCGGCCCTGGGCCAGCGTGGCCTGAACATCATGGAGTTCTGCAAGGCGTTCAACGCCCAGACGCAGGGCTACGAACCGGGGCTGAAGCTGCCGGTGGTGATCACCGCCTTCGCCGACAAGAGCTTCACCTTCATCCTGAAGTCGCCCCCGGCGACCGTGCTGCTGAAGAAGGCCGCCAAGATCGAGAAGGGCTCAGGCAAGGCGCACATCGAGAAGGTGGGCAAGGTCACGCGTGAACAGCTCGAGGAAATCGCCAAGACGAAGATGAAGGATCTGAACGCCGCCGACCTGGACGGCGCGGTCAAGATCATCGCGGGTTCGGCCCGTTCCATGGGCCTGATCGTCGAGGGAGTCTGATCATGACGAAGCTAACCAAGAAGGCCAAGGGCCTGCAGGGCAAGGTCGACAGCCTGAAGCTCTACCCGCTGGCCGACGCGCTGACGCTCGTGAAGACTGCGGCGACCGCCAAGTTCGACGAATCCATCGACGTCGCCGTGCAACTGGGCGTCGACGCCAAGAAGTCCGACCAGGTGGTGCGCGGCGCCGTCGTGATGCCCTCGGGCACCGGCAAGACCAAGCGTGTGGCCGTGTTCGCACAGGGCGCCAAGGCCGAAGAAGCCAAGGCCGCTGGCGCCGACATCGTCGGTATGGACGACCTGGCGGCCGAGATCAAGGCCGGCAAGATGGACTTCGATGTTGTCATCGCCTCGCCTGACACCATGCGCATCGTCGGTACGCTGGGCCAGATCCTGGGCCCGCGCGGCCTGCTGCCGAACCCGAAGGTCGGCACCGTGACGCCCGATGTGGCGCAAGCGGTGCGCAACGCCAAAGCCGGCCAGGTGCAGTTCCGCGTCGACAAGGCCGGCATCATCCACGGCACCATCGGCCGTCGTTCTTTCGACGACGACAAGCTGGTGGCCAACCTGCGTGCGCTGATCGACGCGCTGAACAAGTCCAAGCCGGCGACGAGCAAGGGCGTCTACCTGCGCAAGGTGGCGGTGTCGTCGACCATGGGTGTGGGTGTCCGTGTCGACACCGCGTCGATCCTGGCCGCTGCGGCCTGACATTGATTTGGAGGCTGCGCGCGAGTCTGGCGCGCGGCTGCAAGAGTTTGGTGGGCTGCCTGCAGTGATGCAGGCAGGCCATCCAAGACCGCTGGTGGATGGCCGGGTGCAAGCCCGGTGTCCGTAATCGAGAGCGAAGCCGCAAGGCCGGGCTTGAAGCCAGCGCAGATGGCGGTCCCGCTGCAAAGGTTGTCCCGCAAGGGGTTCCTGAACGGCAAGGCTGCTGATTCCGGGTGTGCCGGCTGGGTCGCAAGACCCGAAGGCACGATTTGTGTGAGGAACAGACCTTGAGTCTCAATAAAAGCGAGAAGGCTGCCGTGGTCACGGATGTGTCGGCGCAAGCCGCCCGTTCGCAGACGCTGGCGTTGGCCGAGTACCGTGGCCTCACCGTGGAAAACCTGAACAAGCTGCGCGTCGACGCGCGGTCCAAGGGTGTGTACCTTCACGTGCTGAAGAACTCCCTGGCCCGTCGCGCTGTCGCCGGCACACCGTTCGAGGTGGCCTCCGGTGCCATGGTCGGCCCGCTGATCTACGGCTTTTCCGAGGATGCCGTGGCTGCGGCGAAAGTCATTGCCGACTTCGCCAAGACCAACGACAAGCTGGTCATCAAGGGCGGTGCCTTCGCGGGCAAGGCGCTGGACGTCAACGGGGTCAAGGCCCTGGCGGCGATCCCGAGCCGCGAAGTGCTCATCTCCCAGGTGGCCGGCCTGTTGAAGTCGCCGATCCAGCGCATCGCTGCGGCGGTGGCGGCGGTGGCACAACAGCGTGGTGGTGGTGAAGCGGCCGAAGGGGCGAACGACGCCTCGGCCGTTGCACCTGCTGCCGCTGCATGACGTCACAAGCGCATCCCAATTTTCAGAACCCTAAGTTTCGAGGAACCCCAAATGGCATTCGATAAAGACGCATTCCTGTCCGCCATGGACAGCATGACCGTGATGGAACTCAATGACCTGGTCAAGGCCATTGAAGAGAAGTTCGGCGTGTCCGCCGCTTCCATGGCCGCCCCGGCCGCCGGTGGCGGTGCCGCCGCTGCCGTGGTCGAAGAGAAGACCGAGTTCAACGTCATGCTGCTGGAAGCCGGCGCCAACAAGGTGTCGGTCATCAAGGTCGTGCGCGAACTGACGGGCCTGGGCCTGAAGGAAGCCAAGGACCTGGTCGACGGCGCCCCCAAGGCCGTCAAGGAAGCCATCCCCAAGGCCGATGCCGAAGCAGCGCTCAAGAAGCTGCTCGACGCCGGTGCCAAGGCCGAAGTGAAGTAAGTCTGTCGCTCCCCGACGGGCGCATGCAGCGCCTGTCGGAGAGCACCTGCAAGCGCGGTGCACCGCGCTTGCAAGTGTTCTCTGATCCGACTGCAGAGAACGGGTTTGGTCGGGCTGAGGTGCAATGCCTCGGTTGTCCGCCAGCGACAGGTAGTGGCCTGTCACCAGACCTCGAGCGCAAGGCTCGAGTCGCCAGTCGCCGCAGAGCATCTACCTAGGCCAGGTGGGTGTTCTCGACACGGAGAGTTCAATGGCGCAAGCAACCCCCTACACCTACACCGAGCGCAAGCGCATTCGCAAGAGCTTCGGCAAGCGTGAGAGTGTCCTCAAGGTTCCCTATCTGCTCACCATGCAGAGCGACTCGTATGTCGCCTTCCTGCAGAAGGATGTCCCGCCCCTGAAACGCAAGCCCGAAGGGCTGCAGGCGGCCTTCATCTCCGCGTTCCCCATCGTCTCCCACAACGGTTTCGTGGAGATGAAGTTCAGCGAATACAACATCGCCAAGCCGCCGTTCGACGTGCGTGAATGCCAGCAGCGGGGCCTGACCTACGCCGCCGCCGTGCGCGCGAAGCTGCAGATGATCATCTACGACCGCGAGTCGCATCCGCAGAAGCTGGTCAAGGAAATCAAGGAACAAGAGGTCTACATGGGCGAAGTGCCCCTGATGACCGACTACGGTTCCTTCATCGTCAACGGCACGGAACGCGTGATCGTGTCGCAGCTGCACCGCAGCCCGGGCGTGTTCTTCGAGCACGACAAGGGCAAGACGCACAGCAGCGGCAAGCTGCTGTTCAGCGCGCGCATCATTCCCTACCGCGGTTCGTGGCTCGACTTCGAGTTCGACCCCAAGGACATCCTGTACTTCCGCGTCGACCGCCGCCGCAAGATGCCGGTGACCATCCTGCTCAAGGCCATCGGCCTGACGCCGGAAACCATCCTGGCGCACTTCTTCCAGAACGACAACTTCCGGCTGATGGACACGGGCGCGCAGATGGAGTTCGTGCCCGAGCGGCTGAAGGGTGAAGTCGCCCGCTTCGACCTCACCGACAAGGCCGGCAACGTGGTCGTCGAGAAGGACAAACGCATCACCGCGCGCCACGTGCGCACGCTCGAACAGGCCGGCACCGGCTTCGTCAGCGTGCCGGAAGACTTCTTGATCGGCCGCGTCATCAGCAAGAACATGGTCGACGCCGACACCGGCGAGATCGTGGCCAAGGCCAACGAGGAAGTCACCGAAGCGCTGCTGAAGAAGCTGCGCGCGGCCGGCATCAAGGACATCCAGTGCCTGTACACGAACGAGCTGAACCAGGGCGCGTTCATCAGCCAGACGCTGGCCTCTGACGAGACCGCCGACCAGCTGTCGGCACGCGTGGCCATCTACCGCATGATGCGCCCCGGCGAGCCGCCGACCGAAGATGCCGTCGAAGCACTGTTCCATCGCCTGTTCTACAGCGAGGACACCTACGACCTGAGCCGCGTCGGCCGCATGAAGTTCAACGCCCGCGTGGGCCGCGACACGCCCGAAGGCAAGATGACGCTGAGCAACGACGACATCCTCGATGTCGTCAAGATCCTTGTCGACCTGCGCAACGGCAATGGCGACGTCGATGACATCGACCACCTGGGCAACCGGCGTGTGCGTTGTGTCGGTGAGCTGGCCGAGAACCAGTACCGCAGCGGTCTGGCGCGTATCGAGAAGGCAGTGAAGGAACGTCTGGGCCAGGCCGAGACCGAGGCCCTGATGCCGCACGACCTGATCAACTCGAAGCCCATCAGCGCCGCGCTGAAGGAGTTCTTCGGGGCGAGCCAGCTGTCGCAGTTCATGGACCAGAC
>JAURZK010000187.1 GCA_030653505.1 Rubrivivax sp. | reverse complement strand
ATCAAGCCGGTGCTGCCCAAGGAATGGCTGAAGGACACCAAGTACCTGATCAACCCCACCGGCCGCTTCGTCGTCGGCGGCCCGCAGGGCGACTGCGGCCTGACCGGCCGCAAGATCATCGTCGACACCTATGGCGGTGCGTGCCCGCATGGCGGTGGCGCCTTCAGCGGCAAGGACCCGAGCAAGGTCGACCGCTCGGCCGCGTATGCCACGCGCTACGTGGCCAAGAACATCGTCGCCGCGGGCATCGCGCGCCAGTGCCAGATCCAGGTGGCCTACGCCATCGGCGTGGCCAAGCCGATGAACATCACGGTCTACACCGAAGGCACCGGTGTCATCAGCGACGAGAAGATCGCCGCGCTGGTGCAGGAACACTTCGACCTGCGCCCCAAGGGCATCATCCAGATGCTGGACCTGCTGCGCCCGATCTATGAAAAGACCGCGGCGTATGGCCACTTCGGCCGCGACGAGCCCGAGTTCACCTGGGAAAGAACCGACAAGGCGGCCGCATTGCGCGCGGCTGCGGGCCTGTAAGGCCTCGGGCGAAGCGAGCCTGTCGGTTCTTCGGCGAAGGCCCACATCGCGCAACGATGTGAAGCGGCGAAGCCCCGGGCCGTAGCCAAAGAACCGACGAGGCTGGGGCACTGCGCGCCGCCGCCGGGCTGTAAGCCCGCCGCGCGCGCAGCTGGGCTGCGGCATCATGCACGGCCCATGCCCGCCGCCACCACGCCGACCCGTTGCCGCCACTGCGGCGCCACGCTGAGCGAACTCGCCCGCCGCGGCGGGCGGTGGCATTGCGGGCTGTCGGCCTGCCTGCACAAGGAAGAGCAAGCGCGCATCAGCGCGCTGAAGGCCCGGGCGGCGACGCAGGCGCTGCAGGACGCCGCCGGCCTGCTGCCACCCGGCCAGCCCGCAGCCCGCACCGTGGTCTGGCTCGAGCCCTGCAGCAGCGCGCTGGTGCCGGTGAGCGACGACGACCGCGCGCGCCACGCCGCGCATCTGCGGCAGGTGGTGGCCGAGGGCGTGGCCATCGACCGCTCAAAGCTGGCCGAGGCCAGCGCCGACGACAGCCACCCGCAGAGCGGCCAGCTCTGCGGCCACTGCGGCGGGCGCTGCTGCCAGCACGGCGTCGCCTGGAATGCCTTCATCGACATCACCGTGCTGCAGCAATGGGTCGACGACCACGCCGGCCGCACGCTCGACGACGCCGCGCACGCCTACGTCGATGCGCTGCCCGACGCGCATGTGCACGGCGCCTGCCTGTACCAGACGGCGCGGGGCTGCGCGCTGCCGCGCGAGCGACGCGCCTGGATCTGCAACGGTTTCGCCTGCCCTGCGCTGCAGCAGGTGCAGGCCGAAGCCCGGCGCGACCCGCTGGCCAGCGTGGTGGCGCTGACCATGCACCAGGGGCACGTTGCGCGGGCCGCCGTCGTCACGGCCGACGCCACGCTGGCCTTCGAACTGCGTCCCGCAGCGCCGCTCACATGAAGGGCCCGACGCTGGCCGACCTGCGCCGCTACGCCATCGCGCGCAGCCTGTTCGCGCCGACGACGCTGCCCCGGGCCCTCCGCCGGCTGGGTTTTGTGCAGGCCGACCCCATCCGCGCACCGGCACGTGCCCAGGACCTGACGCTGCGCCACCGCGTGCGCGAGTATCGCGCCGGCGACCTGGAGCGCCGCTACCCGAAGCTCGACATCGAGGAAGACTTCTTCGTCAACTACGGCTTCCTGCCACGCGCCACGCATACGCTGATGCACCCCCGCGAAGGCGGCAGCCCGTGGCCGGCGGCGCGCTGGAAGCAGGCACACGCGGTGCTGGACTTCGTGCGTGAACGTGGCGTGGTGCACCCGCGCGACGTCGACCTGCACTTCCAGCATGGCAAGGCAAGGAACTGGTTCGGCGGCAGCAGCAACGCCAGCACGCAGCTGCTCGACGGCATGCACTACCGCGGGCTGCTGCGCATCGCGCGGCGTGAAGGCGGTGTGCGCCTGTATGCGGCGCGCGATGTGCACGCCCCCGTGAGCGACCCCGCCGTGGCGCTGGACAAGCTGGTGGACGTGGTGGTGGCCAAGTACGCGCCGCTGCCCGAGCTGAGCCTGAACCTGCTGGCCAGCCGCGTGCGCTACGGCGCACCGCAGTGGGAGGCGCTGTGCCGCGACGCCCTCGTGCGCGCGAAGCAGCGGCTGCCCAAGGCGCTGGTCGACGGTCTGAACTGGTACTGGCCTGCTGGCGAAAACCCGGCCAGCAAGCGCCATGCACCCGACGATCACGTGCGTCTGCTGGCCCCCTTCGACCCCGTGGTCTGGGACCGCCGCCGCTTCGAGGCCTTCTGGGGCTGGGCCTACCGGTTCGAGGCCTACACGCCGGCGCCGCAGCGTGTGCGCGGTTGTTACGCGTTGCCAATGCTGTGGCAGGGCCACGTCATCGGCTGGGGGAACCTGGTCTGGAAGGACGGGCGGCTGGATGCAGACATCGGCTACGTCAGCGGCAAGGCACCGCGCGGCGGTTTCCGGGCCGCGCTGGACGACGAGCTGCAGCGCATGACTGCCTTCCTGGCAGCGCGCTGAAGCGACGCGGCGGCGGCCGCTGCCGGGCTGCACTTGTCGACCCTCGCGCGCCGGCGGGCGCAGTGCCCCTCACGCGCCGGCGGGCGCACGCTGCAGCAACTCGGCGTTCACCGCGTTGCGGCGCCGGAAACTTTCCTGGTAGGCCGGCGGCACGTGATCCGCCGCCGTGCGCCGCACCCAGGCGGCACCGCTACGCCAGTGGCTGGCGGCAGCCGCGGCGTGGCCCAGCGCGGCCTCCACCTGTCCGGCCACCAGCCACAGCTCGGGCAGGTAGAAGCTGTCGGGCTGGCGTTCGGCCGCCAGGTGCAACGCGGCATCGCTGTGCGGCCGTGCGCGCCGCGGCGCACCCAGCGCCAGTGCGCAGGCGGCGGCGCGCACGTGGCCGGCCAGCGCCATGCCCAGGCGTTCGCGCGCACTCGCCCAGGCGGCCAGACTGGTGGCCACGGCCTCGCCTTCCTCGGGCGGCAGCAGCCGGGTGGCAAACAGGCTGGCCAGGCGGTGGTAGACGTCGTCGGGCCGGTCGATCAGGGCCAGCGCCTGGCGCAGCAGCGGCAGCCCGTCGCGGCCCAGTTGATGGGCAAGGTCGGCACGGTGCACCAGCCGCATCATCGCCAAGCCGGGTGGCAGGCCGCTGCGCTCCGGTTCCAGCAACAGCTTGGCGCGCGCCGGCTGCCCCAGCTGCTGGAAGAGCTGTGCCATGCGGTGTTCGGCGCCGGCGGCGTCGGCGCTGGCGCCAGAGCGCTCGAAAGTGGCCAGCGCACTTTCCAGCAGCGTCAGCGCGGGTGCGTAATGGCCCAGGTCACGCAACCGGTGGGCCCAGGTGACACGCGTCTGCTGTGCGCGCACCGAGGGCTCGGCCGCGGCATCGCCGCTTTCGGCCTGGGCGATGCGGCAGGCCTGCTCGACCTGCCCTGCGGCCCGGTCGACGAAGCCCATCTTGGCCTGCGTCGACGCGGCATTGGCCAGCGCGCGCCAGACGAGGTCAGGCCGCCCGGCGCGCTGGGCGACGTCGCGCGCGTTGTCCCAGACGGGCAGGGCTTCGCGCAGGCGGTCGGCGTAGTCCAGCGCCATGCCCACGCCGCTGCAGAAGTCGAAGTGCATCTCGGGTGCGGCCTGCGTGCGCGCCCAGGCGGCGTAGGGCTCCAGCAGGGCCACGGCCTCGCCGGCGCGGCGCAGGTCGCACAGCGCGTCGGCCACCAGCAGGGCGAAGCGCAGTTCCAGGTCGGCACGGCCGGCAGCGCGGGCCGCCGTGAGAGCCTGACGGCCGGTGTCGAGCTGCAGGTGGGTCTCGCTACGGCTCATGGCCAGCGTCAGCTGCACGTCCAGCGCGGCCAGGCGTTGGGGGGCGTCGCGGGCCAGCGCCTGCACCTCGGCCACCGCGGCCTGGGCCTGCGGGCCGGGGTTGCTGTTGGCCAGCAGGCGGGCGCGTTCCACGAGGGCGTCGAAGCGCTCGTTGCCGCATCCGCCGCGGTGGAAGGCCGCCGCGGCGTCGGCCAGCAGCGGCGCGGCGTCGCCCGTGCGACCCGCCTCCAGCGCACGGCCGGCGGCCGCGGCGTAGGCCGGCGCGGCCTCGCGCCAGCGTTCGGCCGCCGCCCAGTGGTGGGCCAGCCGCACCGGCTCACCGTGCCGCGTGGCCAGGAACGCGGCGACCTCGGCGTGCAGCTGGCGCGCCACCGCCGCCGGTACCGAGGCCAGCGCGGCTTCGAAGACGAGGTCGTGCACGAAGGCGCCGTCGACCAGCACCTGCGCCGCTTCGAGTTCGGCACAGGGGTCGGCCAGATCGATGGTGCGCAGTGCCAGCACGTGGGCGGCCAGCTCGATGGAGAAGTCGGGCGCGGCCACGGCAGCGCATCGCGCCACCTGCACCGCCGCCGTCGACAGGCGCGAGATGCGGCGTTCGATCAGCGCGTGCACACCCGGCGAGGTGCCGCGCGCCAGGGCCAGTTCACCGCCGGCAACTGCACTGCCCTGCAGCCAGCCGGCCTTCAAGGTTTCGAGAAGGAAGAGCGGGTTGCCGCCGCTGCGCCGAAGCAGCGCCGGCGCCGCATGGCGGCCGCTGACGCCTTCGAGGCCCAGCGAGTCCACCAGATCGACCACCTCGGCCAGAGTCAGCGGCTGCAGCGGCACGTGCAGGGCTTCCGGGCGCGACAGCCAGGCGTCGACGAGCAAGCGCGCGGCGGGCCGGGTGTCGGCCAGCCGGGCCCCCACCAGCCAGCGGCCGGGATGGGCGTCGACGACGTACTGCAGCAGTTCCAGGCTGGCTTCGTCGGCCAGGTGCAGGTCGTCGAAACACACACCTTCGTCAGCGGCCGTGCCGGGGCCGAACACTGCCGCCACGGCGTTGAAGAAGCGTGTGCGCTGCGTGTCACCCTGCAGCGGCGGCGGCGCGTCGCCCAGCTCGGGCAGCAGGCGCGCCAGTTCACGCCGCAGCGGCTCGGCCAGTGCCGTCCACACGCTGGCCGGCAGTGCGCGCAGCAGGCGCGAAAACGCGGCGTAGGGGCTGCGCCCGTCGCCCGGGCGGGCACCGGCCGCAACGGTCACGCCGTGCGCGGCGGCAAAGTCGCCGGCCAGCCGGCTCTTGCCCATGCCACCTTCGCCGCTGAGCAGCACCAGTTGGCCGGCCGCCCAGGCGTCCTCGATGGCCTGCCAGGGTGCCGTGCGGCCCACCAGGCGCGGCGGCCGCAGCACCGACGCCGGCACACGGCGCCCCGCCGGCACCAGCGCCAGTGGCGGCTGCGCCTGCTCGATGGTGGCCAGCAGCGCCAGCGTGGCGGGCGAGGGCCGGGCGCCGACCTCGTTCTTCAGCAAACGCTCGCAGGCATCGAAGGCCAGCAGCGCAGCGCTGCGGTCGCCGGCCAGGTAGTGCAGGCGCATCAGCCGGCGGTGCGCTTCTTCGCTGGTGGGCGCCAGCGCCAGCAGTTCCTGGGCGTGGGCCAGCGCGTCGGGCCAGTCGGCGGCGGCCTCGGCGCCTTCACACAGTTCTCGCAGCTGCTGCTGCAGTCGGTCGCTGCGGCGCAAGCGTTGCTGCGCCAGCCAGGCGTCGAACTCGGGGCCGATCGCCAGGGGCTCCTCGCCGAGCACGCTGTCGGCGTCGAAGAGGTCGTGCGTGACCCCTTCGGCCAGTACCAGCGTGGCGCCACCGCCCAAGAGCGGCACGCCGCTGTGCTGGCGCAGCTTGAACAGGCGCTGGCGCAGCGAGTTGCGCGCCGCCTCGGGCTCGCTGTGCGGCCACAGCAGCGCGGCCAGGTGGGCGCGGGGTGTTGGCCCTTCCAGCGCCAGCCAGGCCAGCAGCGCGCCGTCCAGCAGCGACAGCGGCACCGCGGCCGCACCCCGCGCCTGCAGCTTCGGCGCATGGGCCAGGCTGAGGTGCAGGGCCGGTGTGCGGGCGGCAGAGGTCCTGGGCATGGGCGGGGGTGCGGTCGCAACGAGCATAGCCGCGCCCGCCCTCGTGCCCACCCCGCTCAGCGGCCGGCGCCGACGTCAGCCATGGCCTGGCCGCGCACACGGCGCAGCAGCGCGGCCACGCCGACGAACATCAACGCCCAGGTCGCGGGCTCGGGCACCACCGTCGGAAGGGTGCCGGGCTGGTGGTCGCCGAAACCGACGCCAGGCAGGTTGGTGGAGAGTTCGGCGTCGAAGGTGCTGCCGTAGTCGGACAGGCCGGCGCAGGACGGTGACGAAGTGGTCGACGAGTAGGTGCTGCAGTAGAGGCTGGCGACAAGCTCCCCCTCGAAGCCGATGCGGTTGCCGACGACGGTTTCGAAGCTGAGGCTGAGCCAGCCGGTGTCGACATCGTGCACGTGCCTGGCGGGGAAGGCATCGGCGTAGGCCTGGTTGTAGCTGCTGCCGCCCGCCCAGGTGGTGCTGCCGGCGATGGGGTCGGTCAGCTGCATGTCGGCGTTGTGGCCGATGGTGGTGTACTGGGCACCGCTGGGGTAGCTGGCGCTGGGTGGGTAGATCGCGCTTTCGACGCTGACGCCGGCAGCAAAGCTCACGCGCGCCGTCGGCGCCCCCGGCTCATAGTCGGGCGAATCGAGGTCGTAGACGTCCAGCCGCAGCTGGGTGCCGACCCAGCTGCTGAGCTGGAAGTCGACGGGCAAGGCGATGACCCCGCCACCGCTGTTGAAGGCCGCGCCGTAACCGGCAGCGCTGCTGCCGTCGAGGTGAAAGCTGACCGTCACCGTGACCGGCGTGCCCACCGGCGCTGCGCCCGTGGGCAACACGGGCGACGACCAGTTGAAGCTGCTCACCGTCTGCATCTGGTTGCCGTCGCCGCGTGTGGCGGCCACCGCGCGCAGGGTCAGGTGCAGGCCCGACGCAGCGGCGAACTGCGACTCGCCGCCGCCCCAGGTGGCCATGTCGATGGGCGCGGCGTTGCCGGCCTGGACCGGCAGCCCGGTCGCGGTGAAGTCGAACACCTGGCCGGCATTGCTCGACGCCATCACCGTATTGGTGTTCTGCGCCGCGGCGTTCAGCGCCAGCACGGCCGCGGCCAGTGGCGCCAGATGGCGTAGCAGGCGCCGCCAGGGCTGCGCCGAGCCTGCCGGATGGGAACGGGGCACGTGAGCGGTTTGCATGGCTGCCTTTCAGGGGCCTGGACGGTAGGCCCGGCCCGATGCAAAGCAGCTTAGGCCCGTGGGCGTTAATGTGGAAGAACTCCCTGCACAGACGCGACAGGTCCTGGCCTGAAGCGGGCCGGTGCCTCGAGACTGACGAAGGTCAGGGGATCAGGCGGTGGCTGGCGCGGCGATGAAGCCGTGCTTGCGCAGCATCTTCAGCCAG
>JAURZK010000166.1 GCA_030653505.1 Rubrivivax sp. | reverse complement strand
CGGCGGCCCGTGGTGCAAGTTCAAGAACCCGAAGACGGGCAAGGACATCGTCGTCAAGGACAGCATCGCCGACGCCTTCCTGCAGCAGATCCTGCTGCGGCCCGCCGAATACAGCGTGATCGCGACGCTGAATCTCAACGGCGACTACGTTTCCGACGCGCTGGCCGCGCAGGTCGGTGGCATCGGCATTGCGCCCGGGGCGAACCTCAGCGACAGCGTGGCGATGTTCGAGGCCACGCACGGCACGGCGCCCAAGTACGCGGGCAAGGACTACGTCAACCCGGGTTCCGAGATCCTGTCGGCCGAGATGATGCTGCGCCACATGGGCTGGACCGAGGCAGCCGACCTGATCATCAGCAGCATGGAGAAATCCATCCTGAGCAAGAAGGTCACCTACGACTTCGCGCGGCTGATGGAAGGCGCGACGCAGGTCAGCTGCTCGGGCTTCGGACAGGTCATGATCGACCACATGTGATCGAGCTTCGAGCCGTCCTGCGACGGCTCAGGGTGAGCCCCAGCGCGACCGCGACCGGGGCCGGTGGCAGCATCCCTCTGGAGGAATCGGGCATGAAGAAGTCGTTGATGTTGTGCTGTGTGGTCGCCATTGCCGCCACGGCAGCGTGCGGCAAGAAGGAAGAGACGCCTGCACCCGCGCCGGTCGTTGCGCCGGCGCCCACGCCGGTGGCCGATGCCGCGTCGGCCGCGGTCGCCGAATCCGTCGAGGCGGCCAAGGCGGTCGGCAATGCGGCGTCTGCGGCTGCGACCGCCGCTGGCGACGCGGCTGTCACGGCGGCAAGTGCGGCCGTGGGTGCCGTCAAGGAAGCCGCCAAGGATGCCGCCGCCGCAGTGAAGAAGGAAAAGAAGGGCGGCTGTTAGAGCCCGGCGAGGCGAACTGCCTGCACCGGCCGGCGCCCGAGCAGGGCCCCACAGCCACGTGCTTGCCAGCCTGCAGGCGCCGAGTCAGGCGCGGGCCGCCGCCGCGCTGCAGCAAAGCCGCACAGGCCGGGCCTCAGTCGCTGACGACATCCTCGGCAGCTGTGACCAGGACCGCGCCGTCGGCATCGACCGGCCGGATGTTCTGCGCCAGGTCGCCCTTGGGGCCTTGCACCAGTTCGTAGGTGACGCGGCCGCCCTGCTTCAGGGTGCGGAAGCCTTCCATCTGCACCGCCGAGAAGTGGGCAAAGACATCGGCACCACCACCTTCGGGTTCGATGAACCCGAAACCCTTGGCGTCGTTGAACCACTTGACCGTACCGAACGCCATGGCATGCCCCTCAACATCACTACGCCGAAAATTGTCCTCCCGTGCAACTTGGGGTGTCAAGCCCGCGACCGGGCACACGGGGCAGCTCTGCCTGGACAGCGCTTCGCCAGATGGCGGCTATCCCCGCTGCAATGGCACAAAGCTTGCGGTGTTCGGCCCTTGTGTTCCGGCCCGGCGGCTGCAATATGAGCTACGGGGGCAGGGCCGAGGAGCCGTGCCGTGCACCCGAGAAGCAACTCGATAGAATGGGACATGCCCGACGAACAGCCCCCGGCACCACCCAAGCCGCCCGCGCCCTCACGCCGCGGCAGTGGGCAGGAAACCGTGGTCGTCGAGCGCAAGGCGGCGCGCACGAAGCCGCCGCAGCTGTACCAGGTGGTGATGCTCAACGACGACTACACGCCCATGGAATTCGTCGTCATGGTGCTGCAACAGTACTTCCAGCGTGATCCGGACTCGGCCACGTTGATCATGCTGAAGATTCACCACGAAGGGCGCGGCATCTGCGGTGTCTACACCAAGGATGTCGCCGCGACGAAAGTCGAACTGGTGCTCACCGCGGCGCGCCGCGAAGGGCACCCGCTGCAATGCATTATGGAGGCCGCATGATTGCCCAAGAACTTGAAGTCAGCCTGCACATGGCCTTCGTCGAGGCACGCCAGCAGCGGCACGAATTCATCACCGTCGAGCACCTGCTGATGGCGTTGCTGGACAACCCCAGCGCCGCCGAAGTGCTGCGCGCCTGCGCCGCCAACATCGAAGACCTGCGCAAGAGCCTCGCGACCTTCATCAAGGAGAACACGCCCACCGTGGGTGGCTCCGACGAGGTCGACACGCAGCCGACGCTGGGTTTCCAGCGTGTCATCCAGCGCGCCATCATGCACGTGCAGAGCACGGGTAGCGGCAAGAAAGAAGTCACCGGCGCCAATGTGCTGGTGGCCATCTTCGGCGAGAAGGATTCGCACGCCGTCTACTACCTGCACCAGCAGGGCGTGACGCGCCTGGACGTGGTGAACTTCATCGCCCACGGCATCAAGAAGAACGACCCGCCCGAGCCCGCCAAGGGCAGCGAGGGCCCTGCCAGCAACGAGGCCGAGAAGGAAGAGGGCGGCGACGCCAAGGGCTCGCCGCTGGACCAGTTCACGCAGAACCTCAATGCGCTGGCGCTGCAGGGCAAGATCGACCCGCTGATCGGCCGTGAGCACGAAGTGGAACGCGTGATCCAGGTGCTGTGCCGCCGGCGCAAGAACAACCCGCTGCTGGTGGGTGAGGCCGGGGTCGGCAAGACCGCCATTGCCGAAGGCTTGGCCTGGCGCATCACCGAGAAGGACGTGCCGGAAGTGCTGGCCGACGCCACCGTCTACGCCCTGGACATGGGCGCGCTGCTGGCCGGCACCAAGTACCGCGGCGACTTCGAGCAGCGGCTGAAGGGTGTGCTCAAGCAGCTGAAGGACCAGCCCAACGCCATCCTCTTCATCGACGAGATCCACACGCTGATCGGCGCCGGCGCGGCGTCGGGCGGCACGCTGGACGCGTCCAACCTGCTCAAGCCGGCACTCAGCAGTGGTGCGATGAAGTGCATCGGCGCCACCACCTTCACCGAGTACCGCGGCATCTTCGAGAAGGACGCGGCGCTCA
>JAURZK010000165.1 GCA_030653505.1 Rubrivivax sp. | reverse complement strand
TCCCCGACTGGGAGACGCTGCCCTACGACACCTTCAGCCCGCACCAGGACCTGATCAGCGAACGCCTGGCCACGCTGTGGCGCATCCACAGCGGCGATGTCGACCTGGTGCTGATGCCTGCCAGCACGGCGCTCACCAGGCTGGCGCCGCCGTCGTTTCTCGCCGGCACCACCTTCCACTTCAAGCAGAAGAGCCGTCTCGACGAAGCGAAGCTGAAGTCGCAGCTCACGCTCGCCGGTTACCAGCATGTCAGCCAGGTGGTGAGCCCGGGTGAATATGCGGTGCGCGGCGGGCTCATCGACCTCTTCCCGATGGGGTCGCTGGTGCCCTACCGCGTCGACCTCTTCGGCGACGAGGTCGACAGCATCCGCACCTTCGACCCCGACAGCCAGCGCAGCCTCTACCCCGTGCCCGAGGTGCGCCTGCTGCCCGGCCGCGAGTTCCCGATGGACGAGGCCGCGCGCACCGCCTTCCGTGCACGCTGGCGCGAGCAGATCGAGGGCGACCCGACGCGCTGCCGCGTCTACAAGGACATGGCACAGGGCCTGGCCGGCGGCGGCATCGAGTACTACCTGCCACTCTTCTTCGACACTCCGGGCAACATCTTCGACTACCTGGGTGAGCAGGCCGCGCTGGTGCTGCACGGCAAGGTCGACGAGGCCCTGGAAGGCTGGTGGAAGGACACACGCGACCGCCACCGCTTCCTGCAGCACGACCCCGAACGGCCCATCCTGCCGCCCGAGGCGATCTTCATGCCCGCCGAAGAATTCTTCGGCCGAACACAACCCCACGCCACGCTGTCGCTGCGCGGCAACGAAGCAGTGGACTGGGCGCGCCCGCTGCCCGACCTGAGCATCGACCGCGGCGCCACCGACCCGCTGGGCCGGCTGGAACAGCACATCAAGCTGGGCGCGCACCGCGTGCTGCTGGTGGCAGAGAGCGACGGCCGCCGCGAAAGCCTGCTGGAACTGCTGCGCGACAACCGCATCAGCGTGCCGGCGGTCGACTCGCTGGAAGACTTCCTCACCGGCCCCGATAAGGTGGCCATCGCCACCACGCCGCTGGCCGAAGGTTTCCACTGGTTCGACGCCGAGGCCGGCGTCTCGGTGCAGTTCGTCACCGAGACCGAACTCTTCGCCACCACGCGCGAGGCACGCCGCCGCCGCAAGCAGGAACAGACGAGCAGCGTCGACGCGCTCATCAAGGACCTGTCTGAGCTGAAGGTCGGCGACCCCGTGGTGCACATGAACCACGGCATCGGGCGCTACCAGGGGCTCATCAACATCGACCTCGGCGAAGGCGCGTCGGAATTCCTGCACCTGGAATACGCCGACAAGGCCACGCTCTACGTGCCGGTGAGCCAGCTGCAGCTGATCAGCCGCTACACCGGCGTCAGCGCCGACGAGGCGCCGCTGCACAAGCTGGGTTCACCACAGTGGGACAAGGCGCGCCGCAAGGCCGCCGAGCAGGTGCGTGACACGGCGGCCGAGCTGCTGAACCTCTACGCCCGCCGCGCCGCGCGCGAAGGCTTCGCGCACC
The DNA here is from genome assembly GCA_030653505.1 of Rubrivivax sp. GTDB lineage: Bacteria > Pseudomonadota > Gammaproteobacteria > Burkholderiales > Burkholderiaceae_C > Rubrivivax. Next base: position 19,038 of record JAURZK010000165.1, on the reverse strand, counting down.
GCTTCAGCCCGCACGACTACGAGGCCTTCGCCACCAGCTTCGGCTTCGAAGAAACGGCCGACCAGCGCGCCGCCATCCACGCCGTCATCCAGGACATGGTCAGCCCGCGGCCGATGGACCGTCTGGTCTGCGGCGACGTGGGTTTCGGCAAGACCGAGGTCGCCCTGCGTGCTGCTTTTGTGGCCGTGCACGGCGGCAAGCAGGTGGCGATACTGGCACCGACGACCCTGCTGGCCGAGCAGCATTACCAGACCCTGGTCGACCGCTTCGGCAAGTGGCCCGTGAAGATCGCCGAACTCTCGCGTTTCCGCACCACGAAGGAAGTGAAGGCGGCCGTCGACGGCATCGCCGACGGCACGGTGGACATCGTCGTCGGCACCCACAAGCTGCTGAGCAGCGACGTGCACTTCGCGCGCCTGGGCCTGCTCGTCATCGACGAGGAACACCGCTTCGGTGTGCGCCACAAGGAAGCCATGAAGGCGATGCGCGCCGAGGTCGACGTGCTCACGCTCACCGCCACACCCATACCCCGCACGCTGGGCATGGCGCTCGAGGGCTTGCGCGACCTTTCCGTCATCGCCACCGCGCCGCAGCGGCGCCTGTCCATCAAGACCTTCGTGCGCACCGAAGGCAGCAGCGTCATCCGCGAGGCCGTGCTGCGCGAGCTGAAGCGAGGCGGCCAGGTCTACTTCCTGCACAACGAGGTCGAGACCATCGAGAACCGAAGGCAGAAGCTGCAGGAACTGCTGCCCGAGGCGCGCATCGCGGTGGCGCACGGCCAGATGCCCGAGCGCCAGCTCGAAACCGTGATGCGCGACTTCGTCGCCCAGCGCCACAACCTGCTGCTGTGCAGCACCATCATCGAGACCGGCATCGACGTGCCCAGCGCCAACACCATCGTCATCAGCCGCGCCGACAAGTTCGGCCTGGCGCAGCTGCACCAGCTGCGCGGGCGTGTCGGCCGCAGCCACCACCAAGCCTATGCCTACCTGCTGGTGCCCGACGTCGAAGGCCTGAGCAAGCCCGCCGCGCTGCGCCTGCAGGCCATCCAGGACATGGAAGAACTCGGCAGCGGCTTCTACCTGGCGATGCACGACCTGGAGATCCGCGGCGCCGGCGAGGTGCTGGGCGAGAACCAGAGCGGCAACATGATGGAAGTCGGCTTCCAACTCTACAACGACATGCTGTCCGAAGCCGTGCGCAGCCTGAAGGCCGGGCACTACCCCGAATTGCCCGACCTGCTGAACCCGATGGCGGCCACGACCGAGATCAACCTGCATGCGCCCGCACTGCTGCCCGACGCCTACTGCGGCGACGTGCACGTGCGCCTGAACCTCTACAAGCGCCTGGCCTCGGCCGAGAAGTCGGAAACCATCGACAGCCTGCTCGAAGAGATCACCGACCGCTTCGGCAAGCTGCCCACGCAGGGCCAGACGCTCTTCGACACCCACCGCCTGCGCGTGCTGGCCCGACCCTATGGCGTGGCCAAGATCGACGCCGGCCCCAGGCTGATGAACGTCACCTTCCGGCCCAAGGCGCCCATCGACCCGCAGCGCATCATCGAACTGGTGCAGAAGAACCGCGCCATCAAGCTGGCCGGCAACGACAAGCTGCGCATCGAACGCGAGATCAGCGCCCCGGCCGACCGCGCGCACTACCTGCGTGACCTGCTCAAGCACCTGGGCCAGCCGCTGCAGGTGGACGCGTGATGGCCACCGAGATCGAACCCGGCCTCTTCGTCCGCGGCCGGGCCGCAGAACAGCCGCCGCTGCGGCTGGCCGACTACAAGCTCGTCGCCTTCGACATGGACTCGACGCTGATCAACATCGAGTGCATCGACGAGATCGCCGAGGTGGTGGGCCGCAAGGCCGAGGTGGCGGCCATCACCGAAGCGGCGATGCGCGGCGACGGCGTCGACTACCGCCTCAGCCTGCACCGCCGCCTGGCGCTGCTGCGCGACGTGCCGCTGTCAGCGCTGGAAGCCGTCTACACACGCCACCTGCAGCTCAACCCCGGTGTCGAGACCTTCGTGCGCGCCTGCCAGGCCGCGGGGCTGAAGACGCTGCTGATCAGCGGCGGCTTCACCTACTTCAGCGAACGGGTGCGCGCCCGGCTCGGGCTCGACTTTGCCCGCGCCAACCAGCTTGACGTGGTCGACGGCCGGCTCACCGGCACCCTGGTGCCGCGCCCGTGGGGCGAGGTCGTCGACGGCGCGGAAAAGCGGCGTGTGCTGCTGGAAGTGGCCGAGCTGATGGGCATCACGCCGGCGCAGACCATCGCCGTGGGCGACGGCGCCAACGACCTGCCGATGATGGCCGCGGCCGGCCTGTCCATCGCCTACCACCCCAAGCCCGCGGTGCGCGAGCAGGCGATGGTGTCGATCGTCGAAGGCGGCATGGACCGCGCGCTGAAGCTGCTCGGCGGCTGAAGCGGGTGAGGCGTCCGCAGCGGCCGGGCCGCGCCGGGCTCAGCGTTCGGCGGCGCCGAAGACAAGCAGCACGCGGTGCGTGCGCGGGCTGCCCAGCGGTTCGAAGCGCCACTGCTCCAGCGCCGTCGTGATGTAACGGTGCCAGGTGCGTGGCGCCGACGACAGCAGCCGCGCCTCGGCCACGGTGCCATCGGCACGCAGGCTGAGTTCGGCTTCGACCTCGGCCACGCGCAGCCCCTGGTCGAACAGGCGGGCCGGGATGTTCGGCTCCACCATGCTGAGCACCTTGGGCTGCACCGGCAGCGTGTCGAGGAGCCTGTGCGCCACCACCCCCGTCGACGGCAAGGCTGCAGCCACGGCCTGCGGCAGGGCCGCCGGGGGGATGGGGGCGATGGGGGCTGCCTCGGCAGCCTCTGCCACGGCCGGCACGCGGTTGCCGAACTCCAGCACCACGTCGACCGGCGGCGGATCGGCACGCTCGATCGCGCGTGCGGGGACAGCAACCGGCACAGCAACGGGGACAGCGGCGGGGGCGGTCGGCGGCGCCACGGCCGACGACGACACGGAGATCACCGCCGCGGCCGGGGCCGGCAGGGCCTCGGGCTCGCCGCGGCGCCGGTTGATCTTCGCCGCCTGCTGGATGGCCTTCAGCGGCCCGGCCGCCGCCCGCTTGGCCCGTTCCATCGCAGCCTCGGACTCGGCGGCTTCGGCCTTCGCGGCCTGTCCCCAGGCGGCGTTGGCCAGCGTCAGCAAGGCGGCAAGGACGATCGAGCGGCTGTGCATGGCAGGCCTCCAGGACGCTGCGCGGCGGGTGACCGCGGTCAGATGCCGGCTGGCCGTGGTAGCGGCGCGCCGGCTGCGTTGAACCCAAATTCTAGGGGGGTGTGGCAGGCCGTGCCGCTGCCGGCTGCGGCGGGAGATGTTGCGCCAGGAAACGTTCGAGTCGGTGTGCGAAGTCGATGCGGTGTTCGGCGCGCTGCCAGCTGTGGCCTTCACCTGGGTAGACGACGTAGGCCGGGTCGCTGCCTGCAGCCTGCAGGGCGGCGCGCAGGCGGCTGCCACGTTCCAGCGGCACGCGGCGGTCGAGTTCACCATAGGCCAGCAGCAGCGGCAGCTTCAGCCGCGCGGCCTGCGCCACCGGCGAGACCGGCGAGACCGCGCGCAGCGCTTCGGCGTCGGCCACCAGGTCGCCGCTGCCACGTTGGAGGTCGACCACGTCGTAGACGATGCGCTCGTCGTTGACCCAGCTGAAGCGACCCAGGTCGGTGTCACGGAAGTGGGCCACCCCGGTCGGTGGCGTGGCACCGTCGACGTCGAACACCGCCAGCCCGAAGCGCCCGTTGGCCAGCCCGAGACGCACCGCCAGCCAGCGACCATTGGGCGACAGCCGCGCCGCATCGAAGTCTGGCTTGCGGAAGAACAGTTCGGCCGGCGGCGGCGCGGCGGGCGCTGCCACGGATGTCGTCAGCGGCGGCGACGCTGCCGCTGAAGATGGCTCCGGCGACGAAGCCGCCGCGGCCGCCGAGCAGGCCACGGCAACCATGAGCAGCCCGGCGTGTCGGAAGTCGGACCACTTCATGCAACAACCTCCCCGGCCCGCTGCCGGGGCCGTTGGGGCACTCTCCCGCGGCCTACTTGAAGCCGGCGCGGTCGAGCATCTGCTGCACCTGGGCGGTGTTGGCGCCGACCTTGGCGATGGGCACCGTCTCGGCCTTGAAGCGGCCCAACGAGGCCAGCACGTCGTTCATCGGCACCGTGGGCACGATGGGGTACTCGTTGTTGCCGTCGGCGAAGTAGCGCTGTGCGCTGTCGCCGGCCAGGTATTCCAGAAAGGCGACGGCGGCGTCGCGGTTCTTGGCGTTGCGCGCCACCGCGCCGCCGGCGATGTTGACGTGTGTGCCCCAACTCGACTGGTTCGGGAAGACCACGCCCACCTTCTCGGCCACGGCGCGGTCGTCCGGTCGGGCCGAGCGCAGCATGCGGGCGTAGTAGTAGCTGTTGGTCAGCGCCACGCCGCATTCGCCGCTGGCCACGCCCTTGATCTGGTCGGTGTCGCCGCCCTTGGGCGGGCGCGCCATGTTGGCCACCAGGCCCTTGAGCCAGGTCTCGGTGGCGGCCGGGCCCAGGTGCTCGACCATGCTGCCGAACAGGCTCAGGTTGTAGGGGTGCGAGCCGCTGCGCACGCAGAACTGTCCCTTCAGCGCGGGGGCGGCCAGCTTCTCGTAGCTGTCGACGTCGCTGGCCTTCAGCCGGCCCTTGTCGTAGACCACCAGGCGCGCACGCGTCGACAGGCCGAACCACTGCGCGCCCTGCGCCGAAACGCCACCGCGGAACTGCGCCGGCACACGCGCTTCGAGCACGGCCGACTTCACGGGCTGGAACAGGCCTTCCTGTTCACCGCGCCACAACCGGGCGGCGTCGACGAGCAGGATGACATCGGCAGGGCTTGCCGTGCCTTCGGCCTTCAGGCGCGCCAGGATGCCGGCGTCGTCGGCCTCGACACGGTTGATGCGGATGCCGGTGGCCTTGGTGAAGTCGGCGTAGAGCGCCTCGTCGGTCTGGTAGTGACGCGCCGAATAGAGGTTGAGCACCTTGTCCTGCGCCAGCGCAGCGCCGGCCAGCAAGGTGGTGGCAGCCACGGCGGCGCAGGTGAGCAGCATCCGGCCGCGCAGGCGGCCGCGCTGAAGAGTACGGGTCAGGTTGAGGTGCGAGCTGAAAGGCAGGACGATGGCAATCTTCACGGCGAGGCTCGGTCAGGAGTGACGGGTGGCTGCACTATATCCGTATTGAGAATCAATGTCATTCGCATACGCGATGGATTGATCCAGATCAGGACTCGATCTGGCCCCAGGCCTTGTCCAGGCGCTTCGTGCTGACGGGCTGCGGCGTGCGCAGCTCCTGCGCGAAGAGGCTCACGCGCAGTTCCTCCAGCAGCCAGCGGTACTCGTCCAGCCGCGCGTGCGGGGCGCCGCGCAGTTCGGCCGTCTTGCGCAGCCAGCGCTGTTCCAGCGGGCGCAGTTCGGCAAAGCGGGTCGCGTCGCGTGCGGGGTCCGTGCGCAGCTTGTCCAGGCGCAGCACCACGGCTTTCAGGTAGCGCGGCAGGTGCTGCAGCGCGGCCCAATCGGTCTGCGTCAGGAAACGTTTGCCGACCAGGCGCTGCAGCTGCGCGGCGATGTCGTCGGCCACGTCGCGCGGCGGCTTGCTGTCCTTCAGCTTGCGCAGCGCGGCGGCGTGCTCGGTGAGCACCACGCCGGCCTGGCGCGCCACCTCCGCAGCGATGAGGTTCAGCCGCGCGCGGCCCTCGTCGACGCGCTGGGTGAAGCTGCGCTCGTCGGTGGGCAGCGGGTCGGCCAGGAAGGCGCGGTCGACGGCAACGTCGATGATCTGCGAACGCAGTTCTTCCAGCGTGCCGCCGCCGGCGCCGGGGGCCGTGCGGCCGACGTGCGTGTTGGCGCTGCCCATCGCGGTCAGGCCAGGGCTGTTCTTATGCAGGTACTTCAGCGGCTCCTTCAGCTGCAGCGCGACAAGCCGGCGCAGGCCGGCACGGTGCTGCGCGGCGGCGGCGTCGGGTTCGTCGAAGACCTCCATCTCGACAAACGTGCCGCGGTCCAGCAGCGCCGGGAAGCCGACCATCACCTGAGCGCCACGGCGCACTTCCATCAGCTCGGGCAGCTCGCCAAACGTCCAGGCGGTGTACCTCGGCGTCTCGGTCGGCGCGGCCGGCGCCGGCGCGGCCACCACCTCGGCCCGGATGCCCCGCCCGCCTGTGGGCGGCGACAGTGCAGCCGGTGCCACCGCAGGCGCTTTCGCGGCGGCCGTCCTCAGCACCGCCAGCGCCTGGAAGGCGGTGCGCGCCTGGCTTCCAAGCTCGGCCTTCAGGTTCGCCAGGTCGCGCCCCATGCCAAGCTGGCGGCCGTGTTCGTCGATGACGCGGAAGTTCATGAACAGGTGCGGGCTCAGCTGATCGAGCTTGAAGTCGTTGCGCTGCGCGGCGATCTGCGTACGTTCACGCACCGCCTTCAACAACGCGTCCATCAGGCCACCTTGCGCGAAGGGCGTGCTGGCGCAGAACTCGGCGGCGTAGTCGGGCAGCGGCACCAGGCGCGAACGCGGGCGCTGGTGCAGCGTCTTGCACAGCGCCAGCACCTTGGCCTGCAGCATGCCGGGCACCAGCCACTCGCAGCGTTCGTCGCTGACCTGGTTCAGCGCGTAGATCGGCACGGCCACCGTCACGCCGTCCTTGGCGTCGCCGGGTTCGTGCAGGTAGCTGGCCGTGCAGTCGATGCCGCCCAGGCGGACGGTCTTCGGGAAACTGTCGGTGGTGATGCCGGCGGCCTCGTGGCGCATCAGCTCTTCGCGTGTCAGGTGCAGCAACTTGGGCTGCTTCTTGACCTCGTCGCGGACCCAACGTTCCAGGCCCGGGCCGCTGCACACGTCCTTGGGCAGCTGCTGGTCGTAGAAGGCGTAGATGAGTTCGTCGTCGACCAGCACGTCCTGCCGGCGCGCCTTGTGCTCCAGTTCCTGCACCTGCGCGACGAGCTTGCGGTTGTGCGCCAGGAAGGGCAGGCGCGTCTCCCACGCCTCGCCTACCAGCGCTTCGCGGATGAAGATCTCGCGCGCGCCGGCCGGGTCGATGCGGCCGTAGTTCACCTTGCGGTTGTTGTAGATGACGATGCCGTAGAGCGTGGCGCGCTCCAGCGCCACCACCTCGCCGGCCTTCTTCTCCCAGTGCGGCTCGAGCAGCTGCGTCTTCAGCAGGTTTCCGGCCAGCGGCGGTATCCACTGCGGGTCGATGGCGGCAATGCCGCGGCCGAAGAGGCGCGTCGTCTCCACCAGTTCGGCAGCGACGATCCAGCGCCCCGGCTTCTTGCTCAGGTTGACGCCCGGGTGGCGCCAGAACTTGATGCCACGCGCGCCCAGGTACCAGTCCTCGTCGTCGCTCTTGCAGCCGATGTTGCCCAGCAAACCCGCCAGCAGCGACAGGTGCACCTGGTCGTAGGTGGCCGGCGCCTCGTTCAGGCGCCAGCCGTGTTCGGCCACCACGGTCAGCAGCTGCGAGTGGATGTCGCGCCACTCGCGCACGCGCCGCGGGTTGATGAAGGCGTCGCGCAGGCGCTGTTCCTGCTGGCGGTTGGTGAGCTTGTGTGTGTCCACACGCGCTTCCCTGGCCTGTGCGTGGCCGTGCACGCCGCGGCCTTCCTCGATCCACTTCCAAAGCTTGAGCGTGCCCATGAACTCGCTGCGCTCGTCGTCGAAGGGCTTGTGGCGTTCGTCGGCGACCTGCGCCTTGTCCAGCGGCCGGTCGCGTGCATCCTGGCCGCTCAGTGCGGCGGCGATCACCAGCACTTCGCTCAAGGCCTGGTGCTGGCGCGCCTCCAGGATCATGCGGCCCACACGCGGGTCCAGCGGCAGGCGACTCAGCTCCTTGCCGATGGGCGTGAGCCCGTTGTCGTCGTCCACCGCGCCCAGTTCGGCCAGCAGCGCGTAACCGTCGGCGATGGCCTTGCCCGGCGGCGGCTCGACGAAGGGGAAGGCGTCGACGTTGCCCAGGTGCAGCGCCTTCATGCGAAGGATGACGCCGGCCAGCGAACTGCGCAGGATCTCGGGGTCGGTGAAACGCGGCCGGCCGTTGAACTCGTCTTCGCCGTAGAGGCGGATGCAGATGCCGTTGGCCACGCGCCCGCAACGCCCTGCGCGCTGCTGCGCCGCGGCCTGGCTGACAGCCTCGATCTGCAACTGCTCGACCTTGTTGCGCCAGCTGTAGCGTTTCACTCGCGCCAGGCCGCTGTCGATGACGTAGCGGATGCCGGGCACCGTCAGCGAGGTTTCGGCGACGTTGGTGGCGAGAACGATGCGCCTGCCGTTGCCGGCGTCGAAGACGCGGTCCTGCTCCTGCTGGCTGAGCCGCGCGAAGAGCGGCAGGATCTCGGGTGGTGGGCCGCCCTTGCTGTGCTGGAGGAGGTGGCGGCGCAGATGATCGGCGGTCTCGCGGATCTCGCGTTCACCGGGCAGGAAGACGAGGATGTCGCCGGGACCGCTGCGCCAGAGTTCATCGACGGCATCGGCGATGGCGTTGTCGAGGTCGAACTCGCGGCTCTCTTCGTAGGGGCGCCAGCGCTGCTCCACCGGGAACAAGCGCCCGGACACCATGATCACCGGCGCCGGACCTTGTTTACCGGCGAAGTGATTGGCGAAGCGGTCGGCGTCGATGGTGGCCGAGGTGACGATGACCTTCAGGTCGGGCCGCTTCGGCAGCAACTGCTTCAGGTAACCGAGCAGGAAGTCGATGTTCAGGCTGCGTTCGTGCGCCTCGTCGATGACGATGGTGTCGTAGGCGCGCAGCAGGGGGTCGCGTTCGGTCTCGGCCAGCAGGATGCCGTCGGTCATCAGCTTGACGCTGGCGCCGGGCTGCAGGCGGTCCTGGAAACGCACCTTGTAGCCGACGACTTCGCCCAGCGGGCTCTTCAGCTCGTCGGCGATGCGCTTGGCCACGCTGCTGGCCGCGATGCGGCGTGGCTGCGTATGGCCGATAAGCCCTTTGCCCCCGGCGCCCAGGCCCCGCCCCAGTTCGAGGAGGATCTTCGGCAACTGCGTCGTCTTGCCCGACCCCGTCTCACCGCAGACGATGACCACCTGATGCTGCGCGATGGCACGCGCGATCTCCTCGCGCCGGGCGGAAACCGGCAGCGACTCGGGGTAGGTGATCGGCGGGATGGGGTTGGGCGGCACGCGCGGCGGATGCGACGCGGCGCGCGGGCCCGAAGGGGATGGGGTCACGGGCCGCGGATTATCTCCGCCTGGGCGGCATGAGCGCGCTGGGCCGCTACCAAGCGCACATCCAGGATGAGCGCGCAGCGCCGTTCCCGAGCGCTCATCCCGGAGCGCGCAGCGCGCAGAGTCATCCGGTGAGCCCGGCCGCGTGTGCCCGCGCCGGCGCTACATCGAATAGGCCATCACGCTCAGCACGGCGCCCTGCGGGTCCTGCAGCACGGCCATGCGGCCGACGCCCGGGATGCCCATCGCCGGCACCAGCACCTTGCCGCCCAGCGTGGTGCAGCGACCCAGCGTCTCGTCGACATTGCTGACCGTGATGTAGGCCCCCCAGTGCGGCGGCATCGGGGGCGCACCTTCGGGGTTGGCCATGATGCCCGCGATGGCGGTGTCGCCGATGTTGACGACGCGGTAGCCGCCCATCGCCGCGTCGGGCGCCTTCACTGTCCAGCCGAAGAGCTGGCCATAGAACTCGGCCGCGGCGGCCGGGTCGCTGGTCGTCAGCTCGTTCCAGCTGAAGGCGCCGTGGGTCTTGAATGCGTCCATCGTGGTCTCCTGGCAAAGGCTCGGGCGTGGATGCTGCGGCACAATCGCGCCACTTGTCGACCCCCCAATGAGCCTCGTCTTCCCGCACACCTTCGTCCCGTGGTTTCGCGCCGTGGCGCCCTACATCCACGCATACCGCGGCAAGACCTTCGTCGTCGCGCTGGCCGGCGAGGCCATCGCCGCGGGCAAGCTCAACACCTTCGTGCAGGACCTGTCGATCCTGCACGCCATGGGCATCAAGCTGGTGCTGGTGCACGGCTTCCGGCCGCAGGTGACGGAGCAGCTCGCCGCCAAGGGCCAGGTGTCACGCTTCGTGCGCGGTATCCGCGTCACCGACCCGGTGGCGCTGGACGCCGCGCAGGAAGCCGCGGGCCAGCTGCGCTTCGAGATCGAAGCCGCGTTTTCGCAGGGCCTGCCGAACACGCCGATGGCCAACGCCACCGTGCGCGTGGTCTCGGGCAACTTCCTCACCGCGCGCCCGGTGGGCATCGTCGACGGCACCGACTTCATCCACAGCGGCCTGGTGCGGCGTGTCGACTCGGCGGCCATACGCCGTGCCATCGACATCGGCGCGCTGGTGCTGCTGAGCCCCTTCGGCTTCTCGCCCACGGGAGAGGCCTTCAACCTGACGATGGAAGACGTGGCCACTGCCACCGCCATCGCGCTGCAGGCCGACAAGCTGGTCTTCGTGACCGAGATGCCGGGCATCCGCGAAAAGCAGGACGACCCGGAAAGCGCGATCGACACCGAACTCGCGCTGGCCGAGGCCAAGCGGCTGCTCGCCGCGCTGCCCCCGCCCACGCTGCCCACCGACACCGCCTTCTACCTGCAGCACTGCGTGAAGGCCTGCGAGGGTGGCGTCGAACGTTCGCACATCCTGCCCTTCGCCACCGACGGCGCGCTGCTGCTGGAAGTCTTCACGCACGACGGCGTGGGCACGATGGTCGTCGACGAAAAACTCGAGAGCCTGCGCGAGGCCAGCAGCGACGACGTCGGCGGCATCCTGCAGCTGATCGAACCCTTCGAACGCGACGGCACGCTGGTGCGACGCGAACGCACCGAGATCGAACGCGACATCCACTTCTACAGCGTCGTCGAGCACGACGGCATCATCTTCGGCTGCGCCGCGCTCTACCCCTACCCCGAAGCGAAGACGGCCGAAATGGCCGCACTGACGGTGTCGCCGCTGTCGCAGAGCCAGGGCGACGGCGAACGCCTGCTCAAGCGCATCGAGCAGCGTGCCCGGGCCGGCGGCTTCGAAAGCATCTTCGTGCTGACCACGCGCACGATGCATTGGTTCATCAAGCGCGGTTTCACGTCCGTCGACCCGGAATGGTTGCCCGAGGCGAGAAAGCGCAAATACAACTGGGACCGGCGCTCGCAGGTGCTGGTCAAGAAACTCTGAAAAGCCGAGGTGAATATGGCCCGCATGGTGCAATGTGTTTATCTGAAGAAAGAAGCCGAAGGCCTGGGTTTTTCGCCCTACCCCGGCGAACTGGGCAAGCGCATATACGACAGCGTCAGCAAGGAAGCCTTCGAACTCTGGAAGAAACACCAGACGATGCTCGTCAACGAGAACCGGCTGAATCTTGCCGATGCCAGGGCGCGGCAGTATCTGGCGCGCCAGATGGAACAGTTCCTCTTCGGCGGCGACGCAGACAAGGTCGCAGGCTACGTGCCGCCACCGGGCTGAATCCGATGGCCGGGCAGAGCGGGAATATGCGGGCATGGTCAGTATGACCGGCGCGGTTATATTCAAGGGTCTCGTCCACCACCGGAGCCGCCAAATGGCCAAAGACAACCTCAGCGATCTCCTGGCCCAGAAGGCCGCCCTCGAAAAGCAGATTGCCAGCGTGCAGCGTGAACAGCGCGGCGAAGCCGTCAACCAGGTCAAGGCGCTGATGGCCGAATACGGCCTGACGCTGGCCGATATCGGCAGCAAACCCGCCGCGGCGCCGAAGAAGGCCGCCAGCAAGGTGGCGGCCAAATACCGCAATCCGGCCACCGGCGATACCTGGTCGGGCCGCGGCCTGAAGCCGAAGTGGCTGACCGCCGCCCTGTCCGGTGGCGCGTCACTGGCCGACTTCGCGCTCTGACGCCACCGCGTCAGCACCGCGCGCAGGCTGCGGGCACCGCCTGAACCCAATGGCCTGCCTGCATTGAACGCCGAACCGGCCCCCGAACTCGGCCTGCGCGCCGCTGTTGCCGGCCTGCACAACCGGGCCGCGGCCACCCTGCGCGGGGCCGCGCTGGCCTTGCTGTCGCTGCTGCTGGCCTACGCCGGGGCGCTGAGCCTTCCCCTCCTGCCCTGGGCCGCCCTGGCCCTGCCCGCCGGGCTGGCCCTGGCTGCGCCCTGGCGCGGCGGTCGTGCCGCATGGGGCGGCACCGTTCTGGGGCTGCTGGCGGCGCTGCTCAGCCTGCGCCTGCCCTTCGGCCAGGCACTGCTGGCGACGCTTGCCGTAGCCGGGGCCACGCTGCTGGCACACCGCCTGCTGCGCCGCCTGGGTTTCGACGCCCGGCTTGAGCGCGGCGCCGACGTGGCCGCCCTCGCCGCAGCCGCCGTGCTGGCCGCGGCCTGGCCCGTGGCCCTCGTCGTCAGCGGCACCCTTGCGCTTTGGGGCGGCGGCGCATCCGGGCCTGGTCTCGTCGCCGGCTGGACCGTGCTCGCCCTGGGCACGGTCGGCGGTGCCGCGGCCATGCTGGCCTTCGACCGCAGCCTGCTGCGGGCGCTGCAGCGCACCCCCTTCGGCTGGCGCACGGCTTCTGGTGCCCTGCTCTTGCTGGCCGTGCTGGCCCTGGTGGCGCTGGCCCCGGCGTCGCGCCGCCCGGCCATCGTCGCGCTGGCCTTGTGCGCCGCTCCCCTGGCACTGCTGTGGCTGGCGCTTCGCGGCCAGTTCGCGCTGGCCACCAGCGGGTGGGTGCTGGCGGGCCTGCTCGGGGCACAGGGTGTCGAGCGCGGGCTCTTCCTCGGCCTCGACGGCGCCCCGGGCCGCACCGCGCTGGCCGCCTGGCTGGGCGCCATGCTGGGCGCGCTGCTGCTGGCGCAGGCCGCCACCGTGCAATGGCGCAACCGGGCGCAGCGCTGGGAATGGGCGCTGGACGGCTCGCGCCTGGGCGTGGCCGACTGGGACCTGCGCCGCGGCCAGGGCTTTGCGTCGACGGCGTGGCGCAGCCTGGCCGGTCTGGCCGGCGCGCACTGGTCGCCCGCGGCCTGGCGCCAGCGCCTGCACACCGACGACCAGCCCCTGCTCGACGCCGCCATCGCCGCGCTCGCCAGTGGCGAGGCCGGGCGCCGCGAGGTCGAACTGCGCCTGCCCGACCCCGGTGAGCCAGGCGCCTGGCGCTGGGCCGAAGCGACGCTGATGGTCATCGAGCGCGACGCCGCAGGCCGCCCGCTGCGTCTGCTGGCCACGCTGGCCGACATTCACGTCAAGCGCGCCGCGCAGGACCAGCAGCGCATGTCGGCCGCGCTCTTCCAGCACCTGCACGAGGGCCTGCTCATCACCGACCCCGAACTGCGCGTGCTCGATGTCAACCCGGCCTACACGCAGATCCTGGGCGTGCCGCGCGACGAGCTGATCGGCGCGGTACCCACGCTGCTGCAAGCCGCGTCCGACGACCCGCTGGCACGCCAGCAACGCGCCGCGATGTGGGCCGGCCTGCGCGATCACGGCAGCTGGCGCGGCGAACTGCTGGAGCGCCGGCGCGACGGCACGACGTGCACGCTGCAGACGACGATCTCCACCGTCGGCGACACCGACAGTGCGCCGCGCTACCACGTGCTCGTCATCTCCGACATCACCCAGCAGCAGGCGCAACGCGACCAGTTGCAGCGCCAGGCGCACTTCGACGAGCTCACCGGCCTGCCCAACCGCACGCGGCTGTCGCAGTTGCTGGACGAGGCCATGTACGCGGCCGACCGCGAGGGCTTCCTGCTCGTCGTCTGTTATCTCGACCTCGACCACTTCAAGCCCGTCAACGACCAGCACGGCCACGCCGCCGGAGACCGCCTGCTGGTCGATCTGGCGGTGCGCCTGAAGGGCGCGCTGCGTCGCCGCGAGCACTGGGCCGACAGCGCCGCGCGCCTGGGCGGCGACGAGTTCGTGCTGCTGCTGCGCGCCACCACGCTGGAAGCGGCACGGCTGGCTGTCGAACGCGTGCTGCGCGTCGTCGGGCATCCGTATCTCGTCGACCCCGCACAGCCCCTGGTGCAGGTCACCGCGAGCATGGGTGCCACGGTCTACCCGGTCGACCACAGCGATGCCGACACACTGCTGCGCCATGCCGACCACGCGATGTACGGCGCCAAGCAGGCGGGTCGCAACGGTTATCTCTTCTTCGACCCCGAGCACCGCCGCCGCACCGAGCAGCGCGTGGTGGCCATCGGCCGCATCCAGGAAGCGCTGGACCGGCAGGAGTTCGTGCTCCACTACCAGCCCAAGGTGAACATGCGGACCGGGCGTGTGCTCGGCTTCGAGGCTCTGCTGCGCTGGGAACACCCGCAGCAGGGCCTGGTGCAACCGCTGCAGTTCCTGCCGCTGATCGAGACCACCGGGCTGTCGTCGCACATCGGCGACTGGGTGATCTCCCGTGCACTCGAGCACCTGGCGGGCTGGCGGCGCCAGGGCATGGACGTCTCGGTCAGCGTCAACGTCTCGGCGCGCCACCTGCAGGAGCCCGACTTCGCGCAGCGCCTGGCCGAACTGCTGGCGCGCCACCCCGAGGCGCTGGCGGCACACCTCGAGATCGAGATGCTCGAAACCGCCGCCCACGCCGACATCGAGGCCACCTCGGTGCTGCTGGCACGCTGTCAGGGCACGGGCGTGCGGTTTGCACTCGACGACTTCGGCACGGGCTACTCCACGCTGACCTACCTCAAGCGGCTGCCTGTCGACGTGCTGAAGATCGACCGCAGCTTCGTGCACGCCATGCTCGACGACACGCAGGACCTGGCCATCGTCGAAGGTGTCATCGGCCTGGCCGGCACCTTCGGCTGCACGGTGGTGGCCGAAGGCGTCGAAAACCCGGCGCAGGCGCGCGCGCTGCTCGACCTGGGCTGCGTCATCGGCCAGGGCACCGGCATCGCCGCGCCCATGCCGGTGAACGAGGTGGCGGGCTGGGTGCGCGACTACAAGGGCATCTTCGCGATCGGGCCGGCGCTCGTGCCAGCGCCGCCGGCGGCCGACGACGACGGGGTGGCTAGACTCGGCGTGTGATCCCCGCCGGCTTCGTGCAAGAACTGCTGTCCCGCGTCGACATCGTCGACGTCGTGGGCCGCCACGTCGAACTCAAGCGTGGCGGCGCCAACTTCATGGGGCTGTGCCCCTTCCACGGCGAAAAGTCACCGAGCTTCTCGGTCACGCCCTCCAAGCAGTTCTATTACTGCTTCGGCTGCGGCGCCAGCGGCGACGCCATCCGCTTCCTCATGGAGCACCTGGGCCTGAGCTTCGTCGAGGCGGTGCGCGACCTGGCACAGGGTGTGGGCATGGCGGTGCCGGAAGAACAGGTCAGCCCCGACGAGCGCCAGCGCCGCGACAAGCTGCGTGAACGGCGCCTGTCGCTGGGCGAGGTGCTGGAGCGCGCCGCCGACTTCTACCGCGCGCAGCTCAAGGCACAGCCGCGGGCCATCGACTACCTGAAGCGTCGCGGCCTCACCGGCGCCGTGGCGGCGCGTTTCGGCCTGGGCTTCGCGCCGCCGGGCTGGCGCACGCTGGCCGGCGTGTTCCCGAACTACGACGACCCGCTGCTCGAGGAAGCGGGCCTGGTGAGGCTGAAGGACACCGAAGACGGCGCCACACCCGAGGCCGCCGCCGAGCGCGGCCGCTACGACTGGTTTCGCGACCGCGTGATGTTCCCGATCCGCGGCGTCGACGGCAAGGTCATCGGCTTCGGCGGGCGCGTGCTCGACGACAGCAAGCCCAAGTATATGAACTCGCCCGAGACGCCGCTGTTCAGCAAGGGACGCGAGCTCTACGGCCTGTTCGAGGCGCGCCAGGCGCTGCGCGACAAGGGCTACGCGCTCGTCGTCGAAGGCTACATGGACGTGGTGGCGCTGGCGCAGAGCGGCTTCCCGAACGCCGTGGCGACGCTGGGCACGGCCTGCACGGCCGAGCACGTGCAGAAGCTCTTCCGCTTCACCGACAGCGTCGTCTTCAGCTTCGACGGCGACGCCGCCGGGCGCCGCGCCGCCGGCCGTGCGCTGGAAGCCGCCCTGCCCCACGCGACTGACCTGCGCAGCGTCAAGTTCCTCTTCCTGCCGCCCGAACACGACCCCGACAGCTACGTACGCGAGCTCGGCTCCGCGGCCTTCGAGCAGCAGGTGGCACAGGCCGTGCCGCTGTCGCGCCAGCTGGTGGCGCTGGCGTCTGAAGACGCCGACCTCGCCAGCGCCGAAGGCCGCGCGCGCATGCTCGCGCAGGCCAAGCCGCTGTGGGCCGCGCTGCCCGACGGCGCGCTGAAGCGACAACTGCTGCCCGAGCTGGCGCGCACCGCGCAGCTCGAGCTGGCCGACCTCAACGCGCTGTGGGTCGCCGCGAACGCACCCCAGCGGCCGATACAGCCGCCGCGCAGCGCGCAGCCTTCGTTGCAGGCGCCGCTGCGCCGTGCCGGCCGGCGCGCGCCTGCAGCGTCGGCCGACCTCGCACTGCGCCTGCTGCTGCGCCACAGCGACTGGTGGGAGCGCCTGTCGGCCGACGACCACGAACTGCTGCATGGCCTGGGGGGCAGCCACGGCGACGCGGTGGCCTGGCTGGAACGCCAGCTCACCGAGCACGGGCCGCAGACCTGGGCTGCGCTCGACGAGGCACTGGCCGACGAGACCTGGCAGGACGCCGCGCGGGCCTGGATCGCCGGCGCCGCGCCCGACGAGGAGCAGGGTTTCGACGACCTGCAGCGTGTGCTGCACCGCTTGTGGGTGGCGCGGCTGGAGGAAGAGGTGGCGGCGCTGATCGGGGAAGGCCACACCGACCGCGAACAGCTCGACCGCATCGGCGCGCTGCGCAAGCGCATCGCGGCCCACCGCGCGGCCGAACGAGAGAGCGCGCGCGCCTCCTAGGCTGCGGCCGAGTGGCACGCGCAGGGAGCCCGCCCAGGCCTCAATGGCAGGCGCGAGCTGGCTCTGACGGGTATAATCCGCGGTTTGTCGCAGCGGCAAGAGTGACAGCAACACCTCCGGGCCCCGACCACCCTCGAAAAAGGGTCTGACATGTTCAGCTTGGGTCACGTCTCCCCGCCAGGATTGCACACCAGAAAAGTTCACGCGAACTTGCCTGCACGACATGCGCGCGCTGTGCTGCCGTCCCGGCTTTTCCGTGGGCTGGTTGCCGTGCCTTGCGGCCGGCCCCGCCGACCTGGGGCCCAAGCCTTGTGCCGCGCATGTCCCGTGTCGCTACCCCAGCCCCAAGGAAACGCATGACCGCCAAGAAGCCCGCCGCCGCCCCTACCCCCAAGCCTGCCAAGGCCGTTGCTGCGCCTGCCGCAGGGAGCAAGCCCAAGGCCGCACCGGCCGCCGCCGCCAAGGCCGCCAAGCCGGCGGCGAAGGCGCCCGCCAAGGCCGAAGCCGGCAAGCCGGCTGTTGCACCCGCTAAGGCAACCAAGGCCGAGGCCAAGCCGGCCAAGTCGGCGAAGGCCGATCCGAAGACCGTCAAGGTCGACGCCAAGGCGGCAAAGGCTGGCAAGAAGGGCGCCGAAACCAAGGCCCCGCCGGCCGAGGACGTCGACCTGACCGACTTGGACGCCGACTTCGACGGCGAGGGCGAGGTCGAGGCGGAAGCCGAGGTCGAAGCCGAACCCGAAGTCGTCGAGGCCGGCGACAGCGACAAGGCGGTCAAGGTCAAGCCGCTGCGCATGAAGGTCAGCCGCGCCAAGGAGCGGGCGCTGATGCGCGAGTTCGGGCTCGAGGAAACCACGCTCAGCGAAGAAGAGGCGCAGAAGCGCCGCCAGGAACTGAAGACGCTCATCAAGATGGGCAAGACGCGCGGTTTCCTGACGCACCAGGAAATCAACGACCACCTGCCCGAGAAGTTGATCAACGAGGAAATCCTCGAGGCCATCGTCTCGATGCTCAACGACATGGGCATCGCGGTCTACGAGCAGGCGCCCGACGCGGCCACGCTGCTGGTGGCCGGCGGCGGCACCACCACCGCCACGGAAGAAGAGGCCGAGGAAGCCGCCGAAGCCGCGCTGTCCACCGTCGACAGCGAGTTCGGCCGCACCACCGATCCCGTGCGCATGTACATGCGCGAGATGGGCACGGTCGAGCTGCTGACGCGTGAAGGCGAGATCGAGATCGCCAAGCGCATCGAAGGCGGGCTGCAGGCCATGATGCTGGCCATCAGCGCCTCGCCCACCACCATTGCCGAGATCCTGGCGATGGCCGACCGCATCGCCGCAGGCGAGCAGCAGATCTCGGAGATCGTCGACGGTTTCATCAGCAGCGACGAGGCCGACGACTACGTCGCCGAGGAAGACTTCGACGAATTCGACGAGGAAGACGACGACGACGGCAACGGCGGCAGCCGCGCGCTGACGAAGAAGCTCGAAGAGCTGAAGAAGCAGGCGCTGGAGAAGTTCGCGACGCTGCGCACGCACTTCGACAAGATGCGCAAGTCCTACGAGAAGGAAGGCTACAAGAGCACGGCCTACAACAAGTCGCAGCACGCCATCAGCCAGGACCTGATGACCATCCGCTTCACGGTCAAGACGATCGAGAAGCTGTGCCACATCCTGCGCTCGCAGGTCGACGACGTGCGCCGCTACGAGCGCGAGATCCGCAAGATCGTGGTCGACAAGTGCGGCATGCCGCAGGACCACTTCATCAAGCACTTCCCGCCCAACGTGATGAACCTGAAGTGGGCCGAGAAGGAAATCGCCACCGGCAAGGCCTACAGCACTATCCTGGCGCGCAACCTGCCCGCCGTGCAGGAACTGCAGACCAAGCTCGCCGACCTGCAGAGCCGCGCCGTGGTGCCGCTGGACGACCTGAAGCTCATCAACAAGAAGATGAACGAGGGCGAGAAGGCCAGCCGCGACGCGAAGAAGGAAATGATCGAGGCCAACTTGCGCCTCGTGATCTCGATCGCGAAGAAATACACCAACCGCGGCCTGCAGTTCCTCGACCTCATCCAGGAAGGCAACATCGGCCTGATGAAGGCGGTCGACAAGTTCGAATACCGCCGCGGCTACAAGTTCTCGACCTACGCCACGTGGTGGATCCGCCAGGCCATCACGCGCTCGATCGCCGACCAGGCGCGCACGATCCGCATCCCGGTGCACATGATCGAGACCATCAACAA
>JAURZK010000162.1 GCA_030653505.1 Rubrivivax sp. | reverse complement strand
CGGCGGCCTGGTGGGCTACTTCGGTTACTACAACGAAGGCAGCCGCATCACCGACAGCAATGCCAGCGGCAAGGTCAGCGGCGGCTACTACAGCGGCGGGCTCGTCGGCTACTTCTATGGCAGCGCGCTGGGCGACAGCAGCGCCAGCGGCAACGTCGATGGCACCGGCTATGTCGGCGGGCTGCTCGGCGGCGCCTCGGCCTTCGGCAACATCAGCAACGTCTCGGCCAGCGGCAGCGTCGGCGTCACGGGCACCTCGGCCAGCTATGTCGGCGGCCTGGTCGGGTTGATCTACTTGTACAACACCGGTGGCATCAGCAACGGCCGCGCCAGCGGCGCCGTCACTGCCTCGGGTTCAGGCGCCACCCTGGGCGGCCTGGCGGGTTATGTCAGCGCAAGTTCCAACGCCGGCGTCATCAATGACAGCGCTGCCACCGGCAAAGTCACCGGCGCGGGCACCAGCGGCGGCCTGATCGGCTACTTCGAAAACGGCGGCGGCAACTCGGCACTGCGCAACAGTTATGCCACGGGCGACGTCGTCGGCAGCGGGTCCGTCGGCGGCCTCGTGGGCCTCTACTCGCGCTCCAGCACCAGCGGGCGCGCCGAAGACATCAGCAACAGCTACGCCACCGGCCAGGTCAGCGGCCAGAACAGTGTCGGCGGCCTGGTCGGCGAGTTCTACGGCCGCTATGGCATCGCCGGCAGCTACGCGACCGGCGGCGTGACGGGGCTCGGCACCACCTCCCTGATCAGCCTTGGCGGGCTGGCGGGCTACTACTACACCTACGGCAGCAGCACCGGTGCGACCGCGCCCCTGAGTACCAGCTACGCCAGCGGGCAGGTGCAGTTGGCCGACAGCGCCGTGCTCGGCAACAGCACGACGGTCTACGCCGGCGGCCTCGTCGGCCAGCTGACGGGCAGCCAGGTGGCCGACGGCATCGTCGATGCCTATGCCACCGGCGCGGTGACGCTGTCGAACCTGCGCGGCCGCCTGCATGCCGGCGGCCTGGTGGGCTACACGAACAACCAGAACGTCCAACGCGCTTATGCCACCGGCGCCGTCTCCGCCACCGGCGGCACGCTGCGCGCCACGGGTGGGCTGCTGGCCCTGCGCAACACCGGCAACGTCAGCGCGAGCTACTGGGACAGCACAGCCACCGGCCAGGCCACCAGCGTCGGCGGCGGCACGGCACTCAGCGCCAGCGCCATGAAACAGGGCGCCACCTTCGACGGCTGGGACCTGGGCAGCACCGGCACCGGCACCACCACCTGGCGCATCTACGAGGGCTACACGGCCCCGTTGCTGACGCGATTCCTGACGCCACTGACACTGAGCCTGGCAGACGCCAGCAAGACCTACGACGGCACGCTGTCCTTCGGCAACGCCACGCTCGGCGCCGGCATCCTGGCCGACCGCATCTTCACGGCCACGCCCTCGGCCGATGTCGGCAGCTACAGCGTTGCCGCGGGCGGCGTCTACTCGGTGCAGGATGGCTACGACCTCACCGTCGTCGGCAGCGCCACGCTGACGGTCACGCCCCGCGCGCTGACGCTGGCCGGCGTGGTGACCGACAAGGTCTACGACGGCACCCGCGTGGCCACCCTGCAGTCGGCGGCACAGCCGGCCGGCATCGTCGCCGGCGAGAGCCTGACGCTGAACCTGGGCAGCGCCAGCGCGCTCTTCGACACCAAGGACGTCGGCCAGAACAAGCTGGTCTCGATCAGCGGCGTGACGCTCGCCGACGGCGCTGGCCCCGCCTCTGGCAAGGCCTCGAACTACACGCTCAGCGCCGGCAGCACCACGGCCAGCATCACGCCCAAGGCGCTGAACGCTGGCGGCTTCACGGCCACCAACCGCACCTACGACGGCTCCACCACGGTGGCCGTCTCGGCAGCCGGCGGGGCCGTCAGCGGCCAGATCGGCAGCGACGACGTCAACGTCGACGTGGCCGCCGTCACCAGCGGCACGGTGGCCACCAAGGACGTGGGCACGGGCAAGGCCGTATCCGTGCTCGGGGCCACGCTCAGCGGCGCCGACGCAGGCAACTACGTGATCGGCGGCATCGACAGCGTGACGGTGGACATCACACCGCGCAGCCTCAACGTCAATGGCCTGACGGGCAGCAACCGCAGCTACAACCAGAACGTCAACGTCTCGGTGGACACGGGCAACGGCATCCTCGCCGGTGCGGTGGCCGGCGACGTGGTGCAACTGCGCAGCACCACCATCAACGGCACCATGGCAGACCGCCACGCCGGCGACGGCAAGACCGTCAACGTGGCCGGCAGCAGCCTGCAGTTGCGCGGCCCCGACGCCGCCAACTACAGCATCGCCAATGCCACCGCCACGGTGAACATCACACCCGCGCTGGTCTATTTCTATGCCGACTACAACGGCCAGCGCGACAAGGTCTACGACGGCGGCGACGTCGCGTTCGTCCAGCCCTACGCCAACCCCAGTTTCGGCTACACGCTCTTCACCACCACGACCACCATCGGCGTGGACGAACTGACGCTGAGCTACGACACGCCGCGCTACAGCGACAAGAACGTGGCCTACAGCGGCAGCACGGTGACGACGAAGACGATCACCGTCGCCAACGCCGTGCTCGGCGGCGCCGACGCCGGCAACTACGTGCTGAACAACGTCAGCGCCACCACCAGTGGCCGCATCAACCCTCTGGCGCTGAACGTCACCGGCGTCACGGCGACGAACCGCGCCTACGACGGCAGCACCAACGTCGAGGTGGATGTCGGCAGCGCCAGCGTCAACACCACCACGGTGATCGCGGGCGACGTGGTCAGCGTGGCTTTGCCCGGTTCGGGCACCGTGGTGGGCACGGTGGCCAACAAGAACGTCGGCAACAACAAGCCCGTCACCGTGCCCGGTTTCACCCTCAGCGGTGCCGACGCGGGCAACTATTCGCTCAGCGGCAGCGGTGGCGTCACGGTGAACATCACGCCCAAGTCGCTGACCGCCAGCTACACCGCACTCGACAAGGTCTACGACGGCAACGGCTATGCACGCGTGAACGTCTCTTCGGCCGACATCGTCGCCGGCGATCAGGTGCGGTTCTACGCCGACATCAACGACTACAACTGCTACGGCTGCTACGCCTTCTTCGTCACTGACACGTCCACGCCGACGAGCTACTCGCTGAGCAAGGACGCCGCAGCCGTCAAGCGTGTGGTGGTGGTCGACAACGCCCTGTTCGGCAACGACGCTGCCAACTACACCCTGGTCAACCGCACCGCCACGCTCAGCGCCAGCATCACGCCCAAGGGCATCACGCCGGTGTTCACCGGCGTCAACAAGGTCTACGACGGCAGCACCACGGCCACCGTGAACGTCAACACCAGCGCCTCGGGCATCCTCTCCGGCGACGCGGTGAGCCTGGCGCGCACGGCCAACTTCGACACCAAGAACGTCGGCAGCGGCAAGACGATCAGAATCACCGACATCGCCTTCAGCGGCGTCAGTGCCGGGAACTACACGCTGGCCACCACCACCGCCACCACCACCGCCGCGATCACGCCCAAGCCGCTGTCGGTGCAGGGCGTGACGGCCACCGACCGCGCCTACGATGGCAGCACGGCGGTGGCCCTGACGGTGGGCACGCTGTCCGCCGGTGGCGTGGTCGACACCGACCTCGTCGACCTGCTGGCGCCGGCCGGCGGCATCGGCAACGGCAGCATGGCCAACAAGAACGTCGGCACGAACAAGCCGGTGACGGTGGCGGGGTTGGCGCTGTCGGGCGCCGATGCCGCCAACTACAGCATCGACGGCAGCCTTGGCGTCACCGTGAACATCGGCCAGCGCGACCTCACGGTGGCCTACACCGGCGTCGACCGCGTCTACAACGGTGGTGTCGCGGCGGTGGTGACGGCCTCTTCGGCCGACCTCGTCACCGGCGACACGCTGAGCTTCAACCAGAACGCCATCTTCACCGGCCTGGACGCGCGCAACGTCGGCAACAACAAGCCGGTGTCGATCACCGGCATCACGATGACCGGCGGGGACGCCGCCAACTACCGGCTGCTGAACACCAGCGCCACCACCACCGCCGGCATCACGCCCAAGGCGATCACGGTGAGCTATGTCGGGCTGTCCCGGGTCTACAACGGCCTGGCCGACGTCACCGCCAGTGTGCTGGGCAGTTCGACGGGCCTGGTGGCGGGCGACCTCGTCACCTTCACGCAGACGGCCCTGTTCCAGGGCGACGGCGCCGCGGGCAGCGGCAAGCCCGTGGACATCATCAACATCGCTCTGACCGGCGCCCAGGGCGGCAACTACAGCCTGCTGGCGACCACCGCCACCACCAGCGCCACCATCACCCCGCGCCTGCTGGGCGTGACTGGCGTGCTCGCCGCCGACCGGGTCTACGACGGCACGCGCGACGTGGTGCTGAGCACCGTGGGCGCCACCGTGCTGCCGGCCGGCGTGCTGGCAGGCGACACCGTGACGGTACTGCTGCCCAGCGGCGGCATCACCACCGGCACCGTGGCCACCAAGGACGCCGGCACCAACAAGGCCGTGACCATCACCGGGCTCACGCTCAGCGGCGCATCGGCTGCCAACTACAGCGTCGTCGGCGCCAGCGGCGTCACGGTCAACATCACGCCCAGGCCGCTCACCGCCGTCTACGGCGCCGCCAGCCGCGTCTACGACGGCAGCACACTGGCCACGGTCAACGGCAGCTCGACCGGCATCCTGGGTGGCGACGTGGGCGCCGTCGGCATTTCGGCCAGTGGCCTCTTCGGCAACAAGAACGCCGGTGCGGACAAGGCGGTGGCCGTCAGCGGCGGCTTCCTGACCGGCGCCGAACGCAACAACTACACGTTGCTGAACACCACCGGCAGCGCCCTGGCGAGCATCACGCCCAAGACCCTGACACCCGCCTACCAGGGCGGCACGCGGGTCTACGACGGCAGCACGTCCGCACCGGTGACGGCGCTGGGCACGGGCGTCGTCACCGGCGACACGGTCAGCTTCGTGCAGACCGCCGTCTTCACCGGCGCCAATGCCAAGGACGTCGGCAGCGGCAAGGGCATCGCCATCAGCGGCATCACGCTGTCGGGCCTGGACGCCGCCAACTATGCGCTCGTAGGCACCACCGCCTCGGCCAGCGGCGGCATCACGCCCAAGCCGATCAGCATCGACGGGCTGACGGGCGCCACCGCCACGAACCGTGTCTACGACGGCACGCCGTCGGTCCAGGTGGTCGTCACCACCAGCGGCACGCTCAGCCCGAGCAGCGCCGACATCGTGGCCGGCGACAGCGTTGCCATCAACCTGCCCAGTGGCGGCATCACCACCGGCACCATGGCCAACAAGAACGCCGGCAACAACAAGGCGCTGGTGGTCGACGGCCTGACGCTCACCGGTGCCGACGCCGGCAACTACACCGTCGCAGCCACCACCGGCATCACGGTGGACATCGCGCGCAAACCACTGACGGCCCTCTACGCCGGCGTCGACAAGGTCTACGACGGCGGTACCGCAGCCAGCATCAGCGGCAATTCCGCCGACGTGATCGGCAGCGACGTGGTCAGCATCGGCGGCAGCGGCGTCTTCACGGGCAGCGGCGCGCGCAACGTCGGCACGGGCAAGACCGTGCTCGTGCTGGCGGGCCTGCTCAGCGGTGCCGACGCGGCCAACTACGCGCTCGTCAACACCAGCGGCAGCACGACGGCCGGCATCACGCCGCGCCCCGTCAGCCCCACCTACACCGGCCTGGACAAGGTCTACGACGGCACCACCGCGGCGCTGGTGTCGGCCAATGCCAGCGGCTTCATCGCCGGTGACGCCGTCACGCTCGGACAGACGGCACAGTTCACCGGCGACAAGAACGTCGGCACGAACAAAACCATCGCGGTGAGCGGCATCACGCTGTCAGGCACCGACGCGACCAACTACAGCCTCACCGCCACCAGTGCCAGCACCACCGGCGGCATCACGCCCAGGCCGCTGGGCATCCAGGGCCTGACCGGCGTGGCCGCGACCAACCGCGTCTACGACGGCACCGACATCGTCGAGGTGATCGTCAGTTCCACCGGCCCGATCGCGCCCGACCCGGCCGACGTGGTGGCGGGTGACGATGTCACCGTCACGGCGCCATCCGCCGGCGCGACCACGGGCACGCTGCTCGACAAGCATGTCGGCACGGCCAAGCCGGTGGCCGTCAGCGGCCTGACCCTCGGCGGCGCCGACGCGGCCAACTACAGCATCACGGCGACCAGTGGCGTCACGGTCGACATCACGCCGCGGCCACTGACGGCCGCCTACAGCGCCGTGACCCGTGTCTACGACGGCACGGTGCTGGCCAGCATCGCAGGCAGTTCGGTCGACCTCATCGGCGGTGACCTCGTCACCATCAGCGCCAACGGCGTGTTCACCGGCGCCGGCGCGAAGAATGTCGGCAGCGGCAAGGCGGTCAGCGTGCAGGCCGGCAGCCTGAGCGGCGTCGACGCTGCGAACTACAGCCTGCTCAACCCGACCGGCAGCACCACCGGCAGCATCACGCCGCGCGACGTGAGCGTGAGCTACCTCGGCGGCACACGCGTCTACGACGGCAGCGTTGCCGCGCCAGTGACAGCCACCACCACCGGTCTCGTCGCCGGCGACGACATCGCCGTTGGGCAAACCGCCGTGTTCACCGGCACTGGCGCCAAGAACGTCGGCAATGCCAAGCCCGTGGCCATCAGCGGCATCGCACTGAGTGGCAGCGACGCCGGCAACTACCTGCTGACCGGGACGAGTACCTTCGTCACCGCCAGCGTCACGCCGCGGCCACTGCGCATCGAGGGCTTCAGCGGCATCGTGGCTACCGACCGCGTCTACGACGGCAGCATCCATGTCGCCATCAGCGTGCTGGGCAGCGGCGCCATTGCCGCCAACAGTGCCGACGTGGTGCCGGGCGACGACGTGGTCGCGATTGCGCCGCCCACCGGCACCAGCGCCGGCACGCTGCTCAACAAGAACGTCGGCAGCAACAAACCCGTCATCGTCAACGGCGTCACACTGGGCGGCGTCGACGCCGGCAACTACAGCGTCGCGGCGGCCACGGGTGTCACCGTCAACATCACGCCCAAGTCCCTGACCGCGAGTTATGCGGCGCTGGACAAGGCCTACGACGGCACGGCCACGGCCAGCATCGTCGGCAGCTCGGCCGACGTGGTGGCTGGCGACCTCGTCGGCATCGGCGGCAGCGGCATCTTCGTCGACGGCAGGAACGTCGGCGCGGGCAAGACCGTGAGTGTCAGCTCGGGCACGCTGAGCGATGCGGACGCCGGCAACTACACGCTGCTGAACCCGACGGCCACGCTCAGCGCCAGCATCACACCCAAGACGCTGACGGCCAGCTACACCGGCGGCACACGCGTCTACGACGGCAGCGTCAACGCGTCGGTGACCGGCGCGCTGTCCGGCCTGATCGCAGGCGACGTCGTCAGCTTCGGCCAGAACGCCGTCTTCATCGGTGCCGACGCGCGCAACGTCGGCGTCGACAAGGTGGTAGAGATCACCAGCATCACGTTGCAGGGCGCGGACGCGGCGAACTACTCGCTGCTGAGCTCCAGCACCGTGACCACGGCCACCATCACGCCGCGACCGCTGAGCGTCAGCGGACTGTCGGGTCTGCAGGCGGTCGACCGTGTCTACGATGGCACGCGCGACGTGCAGATCACCGGCGCGGCCGTCGTCGGCACCGCCGCCGGCGACGTGATCAGCGGCGACGACGTGACCATCAACCTGCCCTCCGGCAGCATCAGCGCCGGCACCATGGTCGACAAAGCGGCAGGCACCGGCAAGGCCGTGGCGGTATCGGGCCTGAGCCTGAGCGGTGCCGATGCGCCGAACTACCAGATCACCGGCGTGGCCGGCCTCAGCGTCAACATCGCGCCGCGCCCGGTCGTGCTGCTCGGTGTGTCAGCGGTCAGCCGCGTCTACGACGGCAGTACCGTCGTGGCGATCAACTCGGCTGGCGGCAGCCTGAGCGGCGTGCTGGCCGGCGACGACCTGCAGTTGCTGGCCAGCGGTGTCACCGGCAGCATCGCCGACAAGCATGTCGGCAACGGCAAGGCGGTCAGCGTCACGGGCCTGTCCTTCGCCGGAGCAGACATCGCCAACTACACGGTCGACGGCGGGGGTGGCCTGCAGGTCGACATCACGCCGCGCACGCTGGTGGCCAGCGCCACCGCGGCCGACAAGATCTACGACGGCAACGCCCTCGCCGCCGTGACGCTGCTGGACGACCGCATCGCCGGCGACACTCTGGCGATGACAAGCAGCAGCGCCACCTTCGCCGGCAAGGACGCCGGCGCCGGGCAGGCCGTGACCGTCGCCGGCCTGGCGCTCACGGGCACCGACGCCGGCAACTACCTGCTGCTGGCCAACACGCTGACCACCACGGCCAGCATCAACCGCGCGCCACTCACCATCAGCGCAGATTCGCTAAGCAAGGTCTACGGCGAAAGTGTCAACCTCACCGGCACCGAGTTCACGACGCTGGGCCTGGTGGCCGGCGAGTCGCTGGGCCTGGTAACGCTGGCCAGCGCCGCCACGGCCAGCACCGCTGCGGTGACGGGCACGCCCTACACGATCGATGTCAGTGACGCGCGAAGCGGCAGCTTCAACCCGGCCAACTACACGCTGGCCTACACCAGCGGTCTGCTCACCGTGACGCCGCGGCCGCTGACCATCGCTGCCAACAGCGTGGTGCGCACGGCCGACGAGCCCAATCCGCGGGACTTCGGTTTCTCTACCAGTGTGGGCGGCCTGGTGGTTGGCGACAGCGTCAGCTCGGTGACGCTGAACGCACCGACGGGCAGCGCCACCGCCCCCGGCGGCTCGATCTTCGAACTGGTGCCCAGCGGCGCGGTGTTCGGCGCCGGGCTGGCGTCGAACTATGCGATCAGCTACGACAGTGGCCTGCTCGTAGTGCTGCCCAGGCCGCCACGTGTCGACGACGTCGACCCCAACGCTGGCAACACCGGGCAGCAGGGCTTCGCGGTGCAGGTCGACCAGGCCGAACTGGAACGCGCGCTGGACACACTGCAGCGCAATGCCAGCGTCGTCGCTCAAAACGGCGCCGACAGGGCGCCCCAGCTGCCTGTGGCACTGCGCAACATCGATGCCACGGCGGCCGAGATCAGCGTTGCGCTGGCCGGCGACAGCCGCCGCATCACGCTGCCAGCGTTGCTGCGTCTGCCGCTGATCTCCTTCGACCCCGACCTGCGCCGGCTGATGTTCGGCCGCGCCGCTGCCGGCAGCGGGTCGCAGCCACCCTCCTCCACCGCGCCCTGAACGCCCCGCCACGTTTCCTGAAACACCGCACCGATGACGCACCACACCCACAGCGCCAGCCCCACGGGCAGGCCGCAACCAAGCCGGCCTCGCCGGGCCATCGCCGCTGCGGCGTTCAGCCTGGCGGCCATGCTGGCCACGGCCGCAACGGCCGCGCCGCTGGACGACATGCGGCGCCAGGTCGAGGCCAGCCAGTTCGAACTGGCCTGGGCCACGGCACAGGCCAACCCGCAATTGCTCGGCGACGTTCATTTCGACTTCCTCTACGGCGTGGCAGCCATCAACGTCGGCCGCATCCCCGACGGCCTGCTGGCACTGGAACGCCACCTGGCCGCCGTGCCCGCCAACGACCGTGCCCGCCTCGAACTGGCGCGCGGCTACTTTCTGCTCGGCGAGTACACACGTGCGCGTGCCGAGTTCGAGTTCGTGCTGCGCTACAACCCGCCGGCCGGCGTGCGGGCGAACATCAGCGGCTTCCTTCAGGCCATGCAGGTGCGCGAGTCGGCCGACCGCCGCGCCACGGCACGGGTGTACGTCGAAGGCGGCGTGGGCCATGACACCAACGTCAACGGCGGCACCTTCCGCGACGAGATCCAGCTCGTCTTCGGCAACATCAGCCTGGACGGCAGTCCGTCACGCCAGGTGCCCGACAGCTACGCGCAGGCGGCCGTGGGCGGCCAGCAGCTGTTGCGCGTGACGAACCGCCTGTCAGTCTTTGCCGGCGCCGACATCGACCACCGCGCCAACTTCGACGAGAAGGCCTACGACCAGACCAACGCCGGCGCCTACGTCGGCCTGACCCAGCTCGGTGCCGGCGCGCTGTGGCGGCTGACGCTGGGCAGCACACGCTTGATGGTGGGCGGCAACCGCTACCGCGACACGATGCAGGTTGGCGCCGAAGCTAACTTCACGCCCGCGCCCGACCTGTCGCTGATGGCCTTCACGCAGTATGCCGAACAGCGCCACGCGGTCGCCGACGAGGTGCGCGACGCGCGCGCCGTGACGCTGGGCACGATGTTCACGCGCCAGTTCCCCGACATGCCGGGCACACCGTCCATCGGCCTGCGCCTGAGCTGGACGCAGGAAGAGAACCTGCGCCTGCGCAGCGACCTCGACCGCAACATGCCGCTGCTGCGCCTCTTCGCCTCCGTCACGCCCTTGCCGCAGCTGCGCGTGGCCGTGGGTCTCACGGCGTGGCGCCAGAAGTACGGCAACGTCGACATCGGTTTCGGCACCGTGCGCCGCGACGATGCGCTCAGCGCCGATCTGCTGGCCAGCTACGCGCTCGACGAACGTTGGTCGCTGCGCGGCGACCTCGTCTGGTCGCGCAACCGTTCCAACCAGGACCTCTACGACAGCAGCCGCAAGGCGGCCTCGCTGAAGCTCCGTTACCAGTACTGAGGAAGCCCCATGCCCATCCCCTTCCGAACGGCACTGCCACGGCGCCTGCCTCACCCCGGCCTGGTGGTGGCCGCCTGGCTCGGCGCCCTCGGCTGCGCCGGCGGCGCCTTTGCCCAGGGAGTCGAGGCGCGCATCGTGCAACTGCAGGGCGACGTGCGCGTCAACGGTGCTGCGGCACGCGCGGGCATGGTGCCGCTGGGCGCGACGGTGGTGACCGGCGTCGACGGCCGCGTGCAGCTGCGCACCGCCGCCGGCGCCGTGCTGGCACTGCCCGCCGGCAGCGAACTGCGTCTGGGCGACAGCCCGCGGACCCTGGCCTTGGCCGCCGGCGGCCTGCGCTTGAGCACGGCGAACGCCGAATGGCGCGTCAACCTGCCCGACCGCAGCATCCGCACCAACGGCTACCTGAAGCTGCAGGCCTGCGGCGCCGGCTGCGCATTGCGGCCCGGCCTGTACGGCCGCATCGTGCAGGGCGAGGCGGTGCTCGAGTACCAGGGTGGCCGCTCGGTGCTGCGCACGCGCAGCTTCCGCTGGGCCGACGCGAACACGCGGCCCGAGGTGCTGCCAGCGCAGCCTGCGCTGCTGGACGACTTGAGCAACCAGGCCGAAGCCACCCGCGTGCGCGCCGAGGTGGCGGCCACGCTGAAGGCAGGCATCGAGGCTTTCGGCGCCAACCGCGACGCCGAAGCCACGCAGGCCCTGGAAAGGGTGCGCACCCTGGCCCCGGGCGAAACCCTGGTGCCCTACTACCTGGGCCTCATCGCCCTGAAGCGCGAGGACAACGCCACTGCGCTGGCCCTGCTGCAGCAGTACACCCGCGAAGACCCCGAAGGCGCGGCCGCACGCGACGTCCCCAAGACGATGACGCTGCTGTCGTCTGCGCAGCTGCAGCAGGAAGTGGCAGCAGCCGTGGCCCGCGAGTCCGAAGTGGTGAGCACCCCGCCAGAGCCCGGCAGCATCGCCGTGCAGGCTTTCGTCAACAAGGGCAACGACGCCTACCGCGCGATGGCCAAGGGGCTTGCGGCGATGGTGATCGCGGACCTCAGCAAGGTACCCGGCCTGAAGGTGCTGGAACGCGAGAAGGTGCAGTTGCTCGTCAACGAGGCCAAGCTCGGCGACAGCGGCCTGGCCGACACCGCTTCCGCCGTGCGCTCGGGCCGCCTGATGCGGGCCGAGAAGGTCGTGGTCGGCAACTTCGAGGTGCAGTGATGAAGCTCCCCCACACCGTCATCGGCTGCCTGCTGTTGGCCACCGCTGGCGCAGCCTCCGCACAGGGCTTTTCGCTCGAAGGTGCCGTCATCGACAGCCGAACCTCACGCAGCCTGGGCGTCATCAACGAGCGCGGCGACATCAACGCGCTCTTCCGTGCCCAGAAGGCGATGACCTTCGGCATCCTGCGTTCGGCCGGCATCTCGCTGGAGCAGTTGCCGCCCGAGGTGCGTTCGCGCATCGAACGCTTCGCCACCACCAACCTGGAGGCCTTCCGCGCCTTCAGCGAAGGCCTGGACCTCAAGGACCAGGGCAAGTTCGTCGAGGCCAAGGTGCAGTTTGCACGCGCCGCCGAGCTCGACCCCAATTTCGCGCTGGCCACCGAACAGCAGCAGGCCATGCCCGACGTCAACCTGGGCACCGGCATCCAGACACGCGCCGTGATGCTGGCCGCTGCCGGCGCCGCGGTCGACCGCGGAAAGGCCAGCTTCGCGGTCGATACCGCGCGGGCCGTGGCGGCACTGGCTGCGGGGCAATCGGTCATCGCGGTCACGCTGCCCAGCACCACCGACCCAGCGGTCGCTTCGGCCTTCACCACCACGCCGCCGGGCTCGGGCACGCAGTACGTGCCGAACATCGTCGCCGGTCTGGCCTACACGGTGACGTTGCCGTCGGGCACGTCGGCCAGCGTGGCCAGCGCGGCGGAATGGAAGTCCGACGCATTCCGCCTAGACGGCACCGCCCTCGCCGGGCTGGGCAATGCCGCCATCGGCTTCCAGGCCCAACGGCAGAGCGCCAGCGCCGTGCCGGGTGGCAGCACGGCGCTGACCGACGGCAGCACCGCCTACTGGGGAAGTTGGCTGTCGACACCGACCGCCAGCGCCACGGTCACGGTGTCGGGCCAGACCCTCGCCGCGCCGCAGCTGGGCCAGGTTGACTATGCCTACGCGGACGCCACCCGGACGATGCCGACCACGGGCACGGCGGTGTTCTCGCCCGCCGGCGGTTCGCTGGGCCAGGTCAGCGGCACGGTGGCGGTGAACTTCGTCTCCCGCGGCGTGGCGCTGCAGAACCTGGGCTTCAGCATCGGCAACCTGAGCTTTTCGGGCCTGAACGGCAGCGCCATCTACAGCGACCGCATCGCCTCGGGCACCTTCGGCGGCAACTACACCAGCGGCAGCTGCACCGGCTGCGCCGCCTTCACACCGCAGAGCAGCAGTTTCGGCGGCAGCTTCATTGGTCGTGACGCCAACGGGCTGGTGTTCTCGACCTTCCTGCTCACAGGCGGCGGTGGTTCGGCCGCAGGCGTGCACGTCTTCAAGCAGCCATAAGGGCCTGAACCGCTGTGCTGGCGGCTGGCGCGGGCGGCAGGTGGCGTGCGCCGGAATTCAGCCGAAGGCGCACTGCAGCGCCTGCGCCAGGTCTGCCTGCAGGTCGGCCGCTGCCTCCAGGCCCATCGAGAAGCGCACGAGGTGACCTTGCAGATGCTCGCGCTGCCGGGCCTCGGCGCTGCGCATCTCCGGCAGGTTGTAAGGCATCACCAGGCTCACCGGCCCGGCCCAGGAATAGCCGATGCGGAAAAGCTGCAAAGCGTCGACGAAATCGTCCACCTGTGCCCGGCTGTAGCGCGCGTCGAACATCACCGAGAACAGCCCGGCCGCCGCGGTGCAGGCGGCGCGCCAGTGGTCGTGGCCCGGTGCGCCCTCCTGCGCCGGATGCAGCACGCGCGCCACCTCGGGCCGCGTCGCCAGCCAGCGGGCCAGCGTGCGGCCGGTCTGGTCCTGCGCCGCGTAGCGCAGCGGCAGCGTGGCCAGCGAGCGCAGCACCAGTTCTGCGTCGTTGCCGGCCACGCCCAGGCCCAGGCGCATGTGCGTGAGCTTGATGCGTTCGTGCAGCGCGGCGTCGCGCGTCACGACCGACCCCATCAGCACGTCGCCGCCGCCGCTGGGGAACTTGGTCAAGGCCTGCATCACGATGTCGACGCCGGAGTCGAAGGCGCGGAAGGCGATACCGGCGCCCCAGGTGTTGTCCAGCGCCGTGAGCACGCCCCGCGTCTTGGCCGCGGCCACCAGGCCCGCCAGGTCCGGGAACTCCATCGTCACCGAGCCCGGCGTTTCCACCCACACCAGACGCGTGGCCGGGCCGATCATCGCCGCCAGCCCGGCCACGTCCATCGGGTCGTAGAGCCGGTGCTTGATGCCCCAGCGCGCCAGTTCGCCGCGCGCCAGCGCGACACTGGGACCGTAAACGTTGTCGGGCAGCAGCAACTCGTCACCCTGCGACAGCAGTGCCTGGTCCACCAGCGCCACCGCGGCCAGGCCGCTGGGCGCCAGGGCACAGTAGGTGCCGCCCTCCAGCGCGGCGATGCGCTCCTCGAGCAGGAAGGTGGTGGGCGTGCCGTGCAGGCCGTAGGTGTAGCCCGTGTTCTCGCGCCAGTCTCGGGCGCGCATGGCCGCCACATCCTTGAAAATGACGGTCGACGCCTTGTGCACCGCCGGCTGCGGCGCCTCGAAGCCGCCGGGCGGCTGGTAGGCGTGGTGGATGAGTTCGGTGCTGATGTCGCGGGGCATGTCGGGCCGGTCTCTCAGATGGGCAGGCCGACGAGGTCGTGGCCCTCGGCGGCAACGATGCGGGCACGCGTGAACTCGCCCACCTTCAGCGTCTTGCTGGCCTTCTCGGGCGGCAGCAGGCGTACCACGCCGTCGATTTCAGGCGCGTCGGCATAGCTGCGGCCGACGCCGCCCTTGCGCCCCAGTGCAGGCGCATGGTCGACCAGCACCTGCATCGTGGCACCCACGCGCCGCTGCAGCCGCTGCGCCGAGATCTGCTCGGCCACGGCCATGAAACGCGCGCGGCGCTCCTCGCGCACTTCCTGCGGCAGCATGCCCGGCAGTTGATTGGCTGCGGCGCCCTGCACGGGGGAATAGGCAAAACACCCGGCACGGTCGATGCCGGCTTCGCGCACGAAGTCCAGCAGGGTCTCGAACTCGGCCTCGGTCTCGCCCGGGAAGCCGGCGATGAAGGTGCTGCGCACGACGATCTCGGGGCACAGTTCGCGCCAGCGCTGCAGGCGTTCGAGGTTGCGCTCGCCGCTGGCCGGGCGCTTCATGCGCTTGAGCACGTCGGGGTGGGCGTGCTGGAAGGGCACGTCGAGGTAAGGCAGCACGCGGCCGGCCGCCATCAGTGGCAGCACCTCGTCGACGCTGGGGTAGGGGTAGACGTAGTGCAGGCGCACCCAGGCGCCGAAAGGCTCGGCCAGTTCCCCGAGTCGTGTACACAGTTCCAGCAGGCGCGTCTTCACGGGCTGGCCGTCGAAGAAGCCGGTGCGGTATCTCGTGTCGACGCCGTAGGCGCTGGTGTCCTGGCTGACGATCAGCAGTTCCTTCACGCCGCTGTCGAACAGCGCCCGCGCCTCGCCGAGCACGTCGCCGATGGGCCGCGACACCAGGTCACCGCGCATGCTGGGGATGATGCAGAAGGTGCAGCGGTGGTTGCAGCCCTCGCTGATCTTCAGGTAGGCATAGTGGCGCGGCGTGAGCTTGATGCCGGCAATGCCGCGGAACTCCGCGCGCGCGGCCGGCACGAGATCGACGAAGGGGTCGTGGGGCTTGGGCACGTGCAAGTGCACGGCGTCCATCACCTCCTGGGTGGCATGCGGGCCGGTGACCGCCAGCACCTTGGGGTGAACGCCGCGCACCAGGTTGCTGCCGCCCTCGCCGGTGTCCTTGCCGCCCTTGGCGCCCAGGCAGCCGGTGACGATGACCTTGCCGTTGGCAGCCAGCGCCTCGCCGATGGTGTCCAGGCTTTCCTTCACCGCGTCGTCGATGAAGCCGCAGGTGTTGACGATGACGAGGTCGGCGCCGGCGAAGGTCTTGCTTGTTTCGTAGCCCTCGGCGCGCAACTGCGTCAGGATGAGTTCCGAGTCCGTCAATGCCTTGGGGCAACCGAGCGAGACGAAGCCGACAGTGGGCGGGCGCGTGGCAGCGGGCGTGGGGTGCGGGACATCCGGGGCGTTCATCGCCCCATTTTCAACCATGTCGGCGCGCCGGCCGGCGACGGCCGAGAAGTGCGGCCGCCGCTCACTGCCCGCACTGATCTGGCGGCGTCATAAAGTCGAAGGCCCCCGCGGCTGAGCCGCGGGGGCCTTGGCATGCGCGGCACTGCGACCGCGCGCCACCGGCGTATCAGGTCTCGCGCCTACGACGCGCCGCCAGAAGCACCCCTGCCACACCCAAGCCCAGCAACGCGAACGTGCCTGGCTCGGGGATGACACCTGCCTGTATGGCGGCCCCTGGCGTCGCGTCGAACGCATACTCGACGAGCAGGCGCGACGGATCGTTCGCTGTGGCGCCCAGCGAGATGCGGCCCCAGCCATAGTGCAGCGAGTTGCCGTTGGCCTCGTTCACGAAGCGGAAGCCGAACAGGTTGTTGGCGCTGTTCAGGTTCCACTGCGCCACGTTGGTGGAAGTTCCAGCACCGAAGCTGCTCGAACCATCGATCGTCGAACCGAGCGCCAGGTTGCCGACCGTACCGGCCCCCGAGATCACGTAGACGCCACCCGCGGGGCTTGCGGCGTTGAAGAAACCCAGGCCGCCCGTGCTCCACAGGTTGATGTCCCATCCAGGCACGGTGCTTCCGCCCGTACCCGGCGGCGGCAGGTTGTTGGCGCCCGTGACGACATTCAGGTAGAGCCCGTTGGTGGACACCGGAATCGCCAGGCTGACCACACCGCTGTGCACGATCTGCGCGAACGCCGTCGACGCGCCGAGCATCAGGCCGGCGCCTATCGCGCCGGCGACTGCCGTGCGCGAGAACAAGCCAGCGAACCTGCGACTTCCAACTGTCGAACCGTTCATCGAACCTCCTGCTTGTTGATGATTTTCAAGCTGAAGGAACGCCCGTCACACGCCGTGCGACCCGGCAGCATCCCCCACCCGGAAGCCCGTACTCTGCGTGAGCCCCCCACAGGGTCAACCCCCCGAACACGGGGCCGGGTGATCACCGGGGTGGGCGCCCGCGCCGCCAGGAAGCGGACTAGCGCTTGGGCGGGAAGCCGGGCATGCCGGGAAAGAGCGCCGCCTTCTGCATCTGCTCGAAGATCGATCGACTCTGCTCGACATAACTGCCCATGATGTCCTGCAGCGCCGGGGCCTGGCCGGTCATGAACTGCGTCCAGACCTCCGGGCTGAGGTGCTTGGGGTCGTACAGCCCCTTGCTCTGGTTCAGGAACTGCGCCTGCAGTTCGGTGAAGGCCTGCAGGTTCTTCTCGATCATCGTGCCCATCACGCCCTGCATGGCATGGCCGTAGAAGCGGATGATCTGCTCCAGCGCCTGCGTGGTGAACATCGGCACGCCGCCCGATTCCTCTTCCAGGATGATCTGCAGCAGGATGCTGCGCGTCAGGTCTTCCCCGGTCTTGGCATCGCGCACCTCGAAGGTCTCGCCGCCCAGCACCATTTGCTTGACGTCGGCCAACGTGATGTAGCTGCTGGTCTGGGTGTCGTAGAGGCGCCGGTTGGGGTACTTCTTGAGCGTGCGCACCGGGCCGTCTTTGGGGGCGCCCTCTACGGCGGCGGGCACCTGCGGGCGGCGGGATGACGGCATGCGGGCTTTCCTCGGCTTTGGGGCGGTTCGGTTCGGGTTCCCAGCCATTCTAGGAGCCGGCCCGCAGCCTCGGGCGCGGACTTACCCCGGCGGCCCGGCCGAAGCGCCGCGCGCGACAAAGTGCGGGTTCTCGAAACCGGGCTTGCCGTAGCGCAGCGGCCGCCCGTCCAGGTCGCAGACGCTTCCGCCCGCCGCCGCCAGTACGGCATGGCCTGCGGCGGTGTCCCACTCCATGGTGCGGCCCAAGCGCGGGTAGACATCGGCCTCACCCGCAGCGATGAGGCCGAACTTCAGCGAAGAGCCCGCCGGAACCCAGGCCGCGACCGGCTGGCCCTGCAACCAGGCCTGCAGAGCGGCGATGTCGCCGTGCGATCTGCTGCAGGCCACCACGGCGCCGGCAGCAGGCTGCACACGCGCGGTGATGGCCCTACGCTGACCTCCGGCCTCCAGCCACGCGCCCTGCCCCACGACGCCGGCAAAGAGCCGGTCGGGCACCGGCAGAAAGACGACGCCGAGCACCGGCTGACCTCGGCGCACCAACGCGATGTTCACCGTGAATTCGCCGTTGCGCGCCACGAACTCGCGTGTGCCGTCCAGCGGGTCGACGAGCCAGAAGGCCTCTGCCGCCACCGGTGCCTCGCCCCGCGCTGCGGCTTCCTCGGCGACCACGGGCCAGGCCGGCTGAAGTGCCCGCAGCGCCGGCGTGATGAGTGCCTCGGCGCGTTCGTCGGCCAGCGTCACCGGCGAGGCGTCGGCCTTGTCATGGACAACGAAATCCGTACCGTAAACCGCCAGGATGAGGGCACCTGCCGCCCGCGCCAGTGCTTCCACCGCCGGCAGCAGATCCTTGTCCAAAGCGGTCATGGGGGGACCCGCACATGGGGGGGTTCTTGCCCGCCCCACCCCTGGTACTGTGAATTCGTCACAGCCTGTAAGTGCGCCAGCGCATCGATCTGACACATTCGCATGGCTAAATTATCCATGTCCTGTTTCGGGTACTTACAGTGAAATCTGCTCCGTCGATCGCCCCGCCCCCGCCCGTACGCCGCAACAAGCCGGTGCCTGTCGAACCCCTGGTGTTCGCGGTGCTGCTGATGGCCTTCACCCTGGGCATCAACGTCGTGCTGCCGAAGGTGGAAGCAGATGCTGCTGAAGGCACCGCCCACAAGGCACAGCCCGCCCAACAGGCCCAGGTGGCCCTCACCTCCCGGGTGAACTGAGGCACGCCGCCGGCGTGGCGCCGTCGGCGCTGCAGGCCCGCGCACGACCCGACCCACCCTCAGGCCGGCTGTGTGCCTGCCCCGCGGCGGCGCACCCAGCCCACACCGCCGGTCAGCCCGCGCCACAGCAGCCGAAGCCCGCTCAGCGCCGCCACCACCTCCAGCCCCGTGAGCGAGAACGCCGCCAGGGTGTTCCAGCGCAGTTCGCGCCCCCTGAACTTGGCCACCATGTGGTCGCGCGCCGTTTCGATGCTGTCGTAGAAGCTTGGAATCACCAGCAGCGTCAGCAGCGTGCTCGTGATCACGCCCCCGATGATGGCCACCGCCATCGGCCGGTAGAACTCGCCGCCCTCGCCCACGCCGATGGCCACCGGCAACATGCCGGCGACCAGTGCGAAGGTCGTCATCAGGATGGGGCGCAGCCGCTTGCGGCCGGCGGCCATCAGCGCCTCTTCGCGGTCCACCCCCTGCGCTTCCTGCACGCGGGCGGCGTCGAGCAGCAGGATGGCGTTCTTGGCCACCAGGCCCATGAGCATGATGATGCCGATGAAGCTCATCAGGTTCAGCGTACCGCCGGTGAGCAACAGGGCCGCCACGACGCCGATCAGTGACAGTGGCAGCGACAGCATCACCGCCA
Organism: Rubrivivax sp.; assembly: GCA_030653505.1. Taxonomy (GTDB): domain Bacteria; phylum Pseudomonadota; class Gammaproteobacteria; order Burkholderiales; family Burkholderiaceae_C; genus Rubrivivax. Next base: position 13,062 of record JAURZK010000162.1, on the reverse strand, counting down.
GCGGCGCCGTGAAGCTGCCGAACTGCATCACCAGCACCAGGTACATCAGCGCGATGCCCGAGGCCAGCGCAATGCCCATCTGCTTGAACACCTCCTGCTGGTCGCGCGAGGCGCCGGCCAGTTCCAGGCCGTAGCCAGGCGGGTAGTCCATCGCGCGTGCCAGCTTCAGCGCGTCGGCGGTGACCTCGCCCGGGGACCGCCCCTGCACGTTGGCCGCCACGCTGATGGTGCGCTTGCCGTCGTTGTGCTGGATCTGGCTCGGGCCCTTGCCCATGGTCACGGTGGCGATCTGCTCCAGCGGCACCATGCGGTTGCTGCCGCTTACCGCGATGGGCAGGCGCTCGATGTTGGCGGCGCTGACGCGGTCGTCGGGATGCAGGCGCACGGCGACGTCTCGTGTCTCGCCGCCCGGGTCGACCCAGTCGCCCACCTCCACGCCCGCAAAAGCCACGCGCAGCGCCTGCGCGGCATCGTTGACGCTGATGCCCAAGGTGTTGGCCAGCCCGCGGTCGAGCTCGATCTTCATCTCGTCCTGCGGGTCCTGCTCCGACAGGCCCACGTCCACCGCGCCGGGCACGGTGCGCAGCTTGTCCATGAAGGCGCTGGTGATCTCGAGCAGCTTGCGTGTGTCGGCGCCCGTGAAGCGGATCTGCACCGGCTTCTGCGCGCCCATGTTCAGGTCGTCGAGCACCACGTATTCAGCCCCCACCAGCCGCGCCGTGAGCTTGCGCAGGTCGACGCCGACCTGCTGCGAGCTGCGCTTGCGCTGCGTGCTCTTGCCGATGTCGACGTAGATGCGCCCGCCGCCCGGGTTGACGAAGCTGTTGGTGGCCTTGGTCTCGGGCAGCGTGCGCGCCAGCGCAGCGGCGGCCTCGACCTTCAGTCGCGCGTACTCCAGGCTGCTGCTCGAAGGCGCGCGCACGTCGATGGCGATGGTGCCGAAGTCCGACGACGGCAGGAAGCTGGAGCCGCCGAATTTCGCCTGCAGACCGACGGCGGCGACGAAGCTCGCCACCGCGAAGGCCGCCATCCAGCGCCGGTGGTGCAGCGCCCAGGCGATGACACGGCCGTAGCGGTCGGCCTGGTGGTCGAACCAGGTGTTGAAACGCGCCAGCAGGCGGCTGATGCCCTTCTTCGGCGCCTGGTGGTGGCCCGGGGGGTCGCCCCAGTAGGCCGACAGCATGGGGTCGAGCGTGAAGCTGATGAACAGGCTCACCAGCACGCTGGCCACCACCGTCAGCCCGAAGGGCCGGAACCACTCGCCGCTGACACCGGGCATGAAGGCCACTGGCACGAACACGGCCACGATGCTGAAGGTGGTGGCCGCCACCGCCAGGCCGATCTCTGCGGTGCCGTTGAGCGCCGCGGTGCGGCGGTCCTCGCCGCGCTCCATGTGGCGCACGATGTTCTCGCGCACGACGATGGCGTCGTCGATCAACACGCCGATGGCCAGGCTGAGTCCCAGCAGGCTCATGAAGTTCAGCGTGAAGCCGCACAGCCACACCGCGATGAAGGCGGCGATGACGCTGGTGGGCAGGCTCAGCGCCGTGATCAAGGTGCTGCGCCACGAGTTCAGGAACAGGTAGACGACGAAGATCGTCAGGCCCGCGCCGAAGACCAGCGCCTCGATGACGTTGCGCAGGCTGTTCTTCGCGCTTTCGCCGCCGTCCTGCGTCACTTCGAGCTTGGTGCCGGCGGGCAAGGTGGTGTTGATCTCGGCCACCAGCTTGCGGATGTCATCGGCCACGCTCACCGTGCTGGCCACGCGCGTGCGTGTGATCGAAAGGCCCACGTTCGGGTTGCCGCTGCGCACCGAAAAGCTGCTGAGCTCGGCAAAGCCATCCTTCACCACCGCCACCTGCTCCAGCCGCACCAGTTCACTGCCGCGGCGCTTGATGACGATCTGGCCGAACTCGGCCGGGTTCTCGATGCGGCCGACGAGGCGGATGCTCTGGTCCTGCAGCGTGCCACGCACCTTGCCCACCGGCGCGGTGGCGTTCTGCGCACGCAGCGCCGCCACGACTTCGGTAACGCTGACCTCGAACTCACGCAGTTTCTCGGCACGCAGCAGCACGCTGAGCTCACGCCGCAGCGCGCCGTTGACATTGACCACGGCCACGCCATTGATGCCGCGGAAGCGGTCGGACAGCTCGTCTTCGGCCAGACGCGAGATTTGCGCGTGGCTCAGGCTGCTGGACGACAACGCCAGCTGCATGATGGGCTGGGCCGCCGGATCGACACGCCGCAGGATGGGCTCGCGCATCTCGACCGGCAGCTTGTAGCGCACCGAGGCGATGGCATTGCGCACCTCGTCGGCGGCCTCGATCATGTTCTTGTCGAAGTTGAAGATCAGCAGCAGTTGCGCGTTGCCTTCGCTCGACGTGCTGCGCACATCGGTCACGCCCGATATGCCCTGCAGCGCCTTCTCGATGCGGTTGACGACCTCGCGCTCCACCGTCTCGGGGCTGGCGCCGGGGTAGGGAATGGCCACGACCAGCAGGGGCTGCTCGACATCGGGCATCTGGTTCACGCGCAGCTTGCTCAACGCAAGCAGGCCCAGCGCCATCAGGCCGACGATGATGACGATCATCGCCACCGGGCGCTTGATGCTGAAATCAGAAAGGAACATGGTGTCTCCTCACTTGCCCGCTGCGGCGGAGGCCGAGGCGTTGACCGCCTGCCCGGCAGCGGCGAACTCGTACCTCTGGCCGTCGACCAGCGTGCTGCCCGGGCTGCGCAGGATGCGCTGGCCGGCAGCCACGCCCGACAGCACCGGCAGTTCACCGCTGCGCGCGTCGCGCTCGCCCAGCCGCACGGGCACCTTGACCAGCTTGTCGGCGTCCAGCCGCCAGACAAAGGCCTGCTCGCCGGCACGCACCACGGCGTTGCCGGGCAGCATCAGGGCCTGGGCTCCCCCAGTCTCGACCCTGCCTTCGGCAAACAACCCGGCCACCTGGGGCGCGGCGGCCGGGTTGTCGAAGGACGCCACCACCTCGACCTGACGCGTGGTGGCGTTGGCCGCGGCGTCGATGCGGCGCACCTTGCCGACGAAGTCGCCGTTCGGAAAGCCGTTGACCCGGAACGACACCGCCTGCCCGACCTTCAGCTCCAGCATGCGGTCGGCCGACACCAGGCCCTCGAAGCGCATGCTCCGCGGGTCGATCACCTTGACCAGCTCGCGGCCCACCTGCACGGTGTCGCCCACCGAGGCCTTGCGTTCGCTGACCACGCCGTCGAAGGGCGCCCGCACCGAGGTGCGCGCCATCTGCTGGCGCGCCGAGACCACCCGCGAGCGCGCCGCGACGAGGTCGCTCTGCGCGTTGTTGCGCCTCACCTCGGCGTCTTCCAGAGCCTGTGTCGACGTCATGCCCTGGGCCTGCAGGGTGCGCAGGCGCTGCACCTGGCGCTCGGTCTGCTCGAAGGCCTGCGTCGACGCGCGCACGGCCTCCTCGGCCGAGCCCAGGCTCTCGCGTATGGCGGTGTCGTCCAGGCGCAGCAGCACTTCACCGGCCCGCACACTTTCGCCGTTCTGCTTGAGCACCTGCATCACCACCGCGGCCACCTCGGCGCGCAGGTCGGCGCGGCGTTCGGGCTGCACCGAGCCGGTGATGACGGGGCCGCTGGCGAGCAGGCTGGGCTGCAGGACGAGCAGGTCTTCAGGCGCCAGCAGCAGGGTGGCGGCCGCCGCGGCGGCGCTGGCGGCAGCGGCCGGGCCGGCAGCCTTGCCGGCGGGCGGGCCGGACTTGCCGCAGGACGCCAGGCCCACGACGCAGGCCAGGACGAAGAGGTGTGGGCGCATGTTCACGCGACGTGCCCGGCACGCCGATCCGCAGAAACGAAGGCGCGAGCGTAACGCCCCACACCGCGCGACCGACAGGCTGCTGCGACGAAACGCCGCCGGGATGTCGCGAACGGCCGGCGGCGTTGCGGCGCTTGCGGCCAGCCGCCGATGCCGGCCCTGCCCCTGCGCCCGCGCACCCTGACCGATCACACGGCCGCGGCCACAAAAAAGCCCCGGCACTCTCGTGAGAACCGGGGCTGTCCATATTGGTAGGCGCGAATGGACTCGAACCATCGACCCCCACCATGTCAAGGTGGTGCTCTAACCAGCTGAGCTACGCGCCTGAAGTCAGCCCAAAAGTATATACGAGCGGAGCGTGCCGGCCCTCGCGCCCTACTTGCGCCGCGCGTGACGGACGCCCGCAACGCGATGGATCTGCGCCAGCACCGGGCCCAGCCGCGCCGTGTCGCTCACCTCCACGGTGAAGGTCATCCACGCCGTGCTGCCGTCCTTGGCACTTTGCGTGTGCACGCCGGTGACATTGACCTTCTCCTTGGCGAACACCTCGGAGATATCGCGCAGCAGGCCCCCACGGTCGTCGGCCTCGATGACGAGGTCCAGCGGATAGACCGCGGGCTTGTCGCCGACGGGCCGGCTCCAGGCGACCTCGATCACACGCCCCGGCGCGGTGCGCGCCATCTGGCGCAGGTTGCTGCAGTCGCTGCGGTGCACGGCCACGCCGCGGCCGCGCGTGACGAAGCCGGTGATGGCGTCGGGCGGTGCCGGGCGGCAGCACTTGCCCAGCGTGGTCAGCAGCGAGTCCATGCCCACCACCAGCACGCCGCCGCGGCTGCCGGTGCCGCCGCTGCGGGGGGCGTGCAGCAACACCTGGTCGTCGTCGGGCGGCGGCTCCGGCGGGCGCAGCAGGTTCTCGATGTTGCGCAGCGAGAACTCGTCCTTGCCCACCACCTCGAACAGCGCTTCGGCGTTCTTGAAGCCCAGCTGTTCGGCCAGCGCCTGACGTTCCATCGCGGTGCGACCGGTGCGCTGCAACAGCTTTTCCACCGCCTCACGGCCGCGTGCGATGGTCTGCGCCTGCTGCTCGGCGTTGAACCAGGCGCGCACCTTGCTTTTGCTGCGCGGGCTGGCCAGGTAGTGCAGATCGGCATTGAGCCAGTCCAGCGACGGCCCGCCCTCCTTCACCGCCACCACCTCCACCGTCTGGCCCGACTTCAGGGGCGTGTTCAGCGGCAGCATGGCACCGTCGACACGTGCGCCGCGGCAGCGGTGGCCCAGGTCGGTGTGCAGCGCGTAGGCGAAGTCCACAGGCGTGCCGCCGGCAGGCAGGTCGATGATGGTGGCCTGCGGCGTGAAGACGTAGATGCGATCGCCGGCGTCGACCGTCTGTGCTGCGGCACCGCCGCCTGTGCCCCCATCCGAACCCCGGGTGGCAAAGTCGCGCTCCCAGGCCAGCAGTTCGCGCAGCACGGCCTTGCGCGCCTCGGCCACACGGTCCTCGAACTCGCCTGCCGCGCTGACGCCCGTGTAGCCCTTCGCGCCCGCTTCCTTGTACATCCAGTGCGCGGCCACGCCGTGCTCGGCGTGCTCGTGCATCGCATGCGTGCGGATCTGCACCTCCAGCGGCCGCCCGTCGTCGCCGCGCACCACGGTGTGCAGGCTCTGGTAACCGTTGACCTTGGGGCGCGCGATGTAGTCGTCGAACTCGCCGTCCACCGGCGCCCAGGCTTCGTGCACCCGCGCCAGGGCCATGTAGCAGGCGGCCACGTCGTCGACCACGACACGCAGCGCCCGCGTGTCGAGCACACGCTCGAAGGGCAGTTGTTTGCCCAGCATCTTCTTCCAGATGCTGTAGAGGTGCTTGGGCCGGCCCTGCACGTCGGCGCGCAGGCCGGCGGCGGCCAGCAGCGCGGCCAGTTGTTCGCGCGCCGCGGCCACACCCTGCTCGCGCTCGGCGCGCTTTTGATCGACCAGGCGCGCAATGTGCTGGTAGTCCTGCGGCTGCAGGAAGCGGAAGGCCAGGTCTTCCATCTCCCACTTGATCTGCCAGATGCCCAGGCGGTTGGCCAGCGGCGCGAAGACCTGCAAAGACTCGGTGGCCAGCGGCCTCGGGCAGGGCTGGCGCGTGGCGGCGTACCAGCGCAGCGTCTGCAGCCGCGAGGCCAGGCGCAGCAGCACCACACGCAGGTCGCGGCTGAAGGCCAGCAGCATCTTGCGCACCCGTTCGGTCTGCAGGCCTTGCGTGCCGTCGGCCGCTTGCGCGCCGCGCGCCGCGCGCTGGATCTGCACCAGCTTGCGCGTCAGCGTCACCAGGCTGGCGTAACTCTCGCCGAAGGCCTTGCTCACGACCTCCTCGGGGCGTTGCAGGTAGTCCCCGGCGTAGACCAGGTAGCTGGCCGCGCACAAGGCCGGCCCGCCGCCGATCTGGCGCAGCACCGCCGCGGTGCCGTCGGCGTGTCCCAGGGCGTCTTCCCCGGTGTCCAGCGTCTGCCCGGTGAGCAGCGGCTCGGCGAAGGCGCGGGCACGCTGGACGGGGTCGGCCTCCGCCGGCTCGCCGCCGCTGGCCAGGTGCACGATGGCGGCCGCGCCCGCGGGCACGGCGGCCGCACCCGTCTTCATGTGGGCAGCAGGAAGCCGCGCACGAGGGCCCGCTGCTCGGGCTGCACCAGCATCGGCGCGTGACCGACACCGGGCAGTTCGTGCAGCGTGGCGCGCGGGCCGCGCTGCGTCATCGCCAGCGCGGTGTCGTGCGAGAGCAGGTCGCTATCGGCGCCGCGCAGCAGCAGCGTCGGCGCGGTGATGCGGTCGTAGGCTTGCCACAGATAGGCCTCGCCCGCCGCGGCCATCGCGGGCGTGGCGGCGCGCAAGGGCGTGGCAATGGCCGGGTCGTAGTGCGGCTTGAAACCGTCGCCGTCGGGCTTGAGTTGCGGCCGCGTCAACGCCAGCCACTGTTCGCGTGTGTGCGGGCCGAAACCCTGTGAGATGGCCCACAGCGCGTCGGCCGCTTCGTCCACGGTCTGCCAGTGCGCCGGCTGGCCGACATAACTTCCGATGCGCGCCAGTGCCGCCGGCTGGATGACGGGCCCGACATCGTTGAGTACGAGGCGCCGCACCGGCGACTGCGGCAGCGATGCCAGCCCCAGCCCGATGAGCCCACCCATCGAGGTGCCCACCCAGTCCACCTGTTCGACCCGCAGGCGCGCCACCAGCGTCACCATGTCGGCCACGTAGGCCGGGATGGCGTAGCCGGTCGGGTCGGCCAGCCAGTCGCTCTGGCCGCGGCCCACCACGTCGGGGCAGATCACGCGGTAGTCGCTCGCCAGGTCCTGCGCCAGGGCGTCGAAGTCGCGGCCCTGGCGCGTCAGGCCGTGCACGCAGACCAGCACACGCGGGTTGGCGGCGTCACCCCATTCCCAATAGGCCATGCGGTGCAGGCCGAGGGTGTCCAGACATTGCACGTGCGACAGACGGGGTTCGGTCATTTGGGGGTCAGGCAGCGGCAGATAATGCCGGCCATCGTATCAACCGCGGTCGCCACCGCACCCAGGAGCCGCCCCCATGCTGAACGGAAAGACCGCCCTCGTCACCGGCTCCACCAGCGGCATCGGCTTGGGGCTAGCCACCACGCTGGCCCTGCACGGCGCACGCGTGATGATCAACGGCTTCGGCGACGTGCAAGGCGCACTCGCCCAGGTGCGTGAACACGACCCCGAGGCCATCTACCACGGCGCCGACATGAGCAAACCCGAAGAGGTGGCCGACATGGTCCGTCAGTGCGAGGCCCAGCTCGGCAGCTGCGACATCCTGGTCAACAACGCCGGCATCCAGCACGTGGCTCTGGTCGAGGACTTTCCGCCCGAGAAGTGGGACGCCATCATCGCCATCAACCTCAGCTCGGCGTTCCACGCCATGCGCGCCGCGCTTCCGGGCATGAAGCAGCGCAACTGGGGGCGCATCGTCAACGTGGCCTCGGTGCACGGGCTGGTGGCCTCGGCATCCAAGAGCGCCTACGTCGCGGCCAAACACGGCCTGGTGGGGCTGACGAAGACGGCGGCGCTGGAAAACGCCACCACCGGCGTCACCGTCAACGCCATCTGCCCGGGCTGGGTGCTGACGCCGCTGGTGCAGAAGCAGGTCGATGCACGCGCTGCGGCCGACGGCGTCGACGACGAAGAGGCCAAGCGCCGGCTGCTGGTCGACAAGCAGCCCTCGCTGCAGTTCACGACGCCGGCCGAGCTGGCCGAGCTGGTGGTCTTCCTGTGCTCGCCGGCGGCGCAGAACGTGCGCGGCGTCGCCTGGCAGGTCGACGGCGGCTGGACGGCGCAATGAAGAATTGAGGCCCCCAAGCTCGCTGGCGCTCGCTACCCCCCGAGGGGGCCGTCCGCCAGCGGCCCGGCAGAGCCGGTTCCGCGGCGGGAAGCTTGGCGCTTAGTGCGGGCTTCGTGCGGCGAGCGCAGCTGTCGGCAGTAGCTTGAAGTCCGGCCGGTGTGGTGCCGACCGCTACTTCATCTGCACGCTGCCGTTGACATTCGCCGTCACGGTGGCCTTGCCCGCTTCCACCGGCAGCGCGGCGCCCTCGGCCATCACGCTGGACGCCTGCATGCGCATCATCGGCACCGGCTGGCCCATGCCGCCTTCGGTGTTCACTGCCACCTCACGCACCGTGTAGCCGGTGAAGCCGAACTGCTTGCTCACCGCATCGGCCCGCGCGCGGAAGCGCTCGATGGCCTGCGCCGCGACGTCGCCTTCGACCTTCTGCCGCGCCTCGCGCGACAGCGAGAAGCCGACGCGGGCGATGGTCAGCGTCTGCACACGCCCCGTGAGCTGAGCGATGGTGGTGCTGTCACGGCCCTCCACCACCAGTTCGGTGCTGCCCTGCCAGCCCGAGATGGTCGAGGACTTGGGCGCGTAACGGGGCACGAGCGAGAAGCCCCCGGTCTGCACTTCCACCTGGCCGGGCTTGGCCACCCTGCGTGCCTCGGCCAGCGCGGCGTCCAGCGCCAGCTTCAGCTGGCTTTGCACCACCGCAGCGTCGCTGCCTTCGCGTGTGGTGGAGAAGACCACCGTCAGCCAGTCCTTGGGCACCTCCACCGTGGCGCTGGCCGACAGACTGACGACGTTCTGCGGCGGTGGCAGGGTCTGCGCACCGGCGGCTGCCGCAGCGGCGGCGAGTGCCAGGGCCGTCAGCCCGCGTGTGGTGATCTTCGGCAATCGGTTCATCGTTTTCCTCGACAGTGCCCGCAACGGGCCGCGGCGACAGTGCCGCTCAACAGATGGCGCAGCACGCCACCACGAATCCTCAGCCCTAACAGCGCCCGAGTGCCCCCACCCGTTGACGTCGACACACCAGAGGATGCGCCGAAAGACTTGTAACAGATGGTCAGGCAGCGCCGGATGGCCCTCCGCCACCCCCCCACAATGCGGCTGTTACAAATAGGGAGCCCCTCATGTCCTCACCTGCCCACACGCGGGCCGACCGCATTCTCGTCGTCGACGACGACGCGCGCATCCGCGACCTGCTGCGCCGCTACCTGGCCCAGGAAGGTTTCGACGTGCTGCTGGCCGAAGACGCCAAGGCGCTGAACCGCGTGCTGACACGCGAGACGGTCGACCTCATCGTGCTCGACCTCATGCTGCCGGGTGAAGACGGCCTGAGCATCTGCCGCCGCCTGCGCGCGGCCAACGACCTCACGCCCATCATCATGCTCACCGCCAAGGTGGAGGACGTCGACCGCATCGTCGGGCTGGAAGTCGGCGCCGACGACTACCTGCCCAAGCCCTTCAACCCGCGTGAACTGCTGGCGCGCATCCACGCCGTGCTGCGCCGCCGCCCGGCACAGGAAGCGCCGGGTGCGCCGTCCAAGGAAGCGCAGGTCGTGACCTTCGGCCCCTTCGAGTTCGACCTCTCGCTGCGCCGGCTGTCCAAGAACGGCGAGCAGATCGCGCTGACCACCGGCGAGTTCAGCATGCTCAAGGCGCTGGTGCGCCACCCGCGCCAGCCGCTGTCGCGCGACAAGCTGGCGCAGCTGGCCCGCGGCCGCGAATTCGAACCCTTCGACCGCAGCCTGGACGTGCAGATCTCGCGCCTGCGCAAGATGCTCGAACCCGACCCGGCGCAGCCGCGCTACATCCAGACCGTGTGGGGCGTGGGCTACGTCTTCGTGCCGGACGGCGCGAACTGACACCGCCATCGCCCTGACCTGATCGCCGCCGGTGCCGCGCCGCAAACCCCTGGGTGTCAGCCTCTTCTGGCGCACCTTCATCCTGCTGGCCATCCTGCTGGCCGGCGGCGTGTTCGCGTGGATGCAGACGCTGCGTGCACTGGAATTCGAACCGCGCGCCATCCAGGCCGCGCAGCAGACCGCGGGGCTCGTCAACCTGGCACGTGCGGCGCTGAAGACCAGCGACGGCATCAGCCGCGTGGCGCTGCTCAAGAGCCTGGCCCAGCAGGGCGGCACCCGCGTCACGCCGCGTGAACCGGGCGACCAGTGGGAGACCTACGAGACCGACCGCTTCTCGCGCCGAGTCAGCCAGGAACTGCGCAGCGCGCTGGGGCCCGACGCGGTGGTGGCACGCAGCGTCAACGGCACACGCGGCATGTGGGTGGGCTTCTCGATCGACCGCGAGCGTGAACGTGACCAGTTCTGGTTGCAGGCCGAATCGGCGCATGCCGCGGCCATCAACCGCGAGACCTGGGCCACCTGGACGGGCATCGCGCTGCTGGCCACGCTGGTGGGCTCGGTGGCCATCGCCAGCCTCATCAACCGGCCCCTGAAGCAGCTCAGCTTCGCGGCCAGCCGCATCCGCGAGGGCGACCTCGACTCGCGGTTGGACGAGAACACGCTGACGAGCGAGATCCGCGAGGTCAACATGGGCTTCAACCGCATGGCGCGTGAACTGGCGCGGGTGGAGGAAGACCGCGCCGTGATGCTGGCCGGCATCAGCCACGACCTGCGCACGCCGCTGGCACGGCTGCGGCTGGAAACCGAGATGAGCGTCGAGGACGACGAGGCCAAGCACAACATGGCGATGGACATCGACCAGCTCGACGCCATCATCGACAAGTTCATGGACTACGCGCGCCCGGGCGAGACGCGCCTGCACCCGGTGCACATCTCGCAGCTGATCGACCGCGAGGCCGCGCTCTTCCGCGACCCGACGCAGATCCGCATCACCTCGCGCGTGGCCATCGACCTGGTGGTGATGGCCGACGAGACCGAGCTCGGGCGCGTCTTCCTGAACCTGTTCGAGAACGCGCGCCGCTACGGCCGCGGCACCTACACCGGGCTGGCCGAGGTCAGCGTGAGTTACGTGAAGACCGGCCCCTGGGCCATCGTCACCGTGCGCGACCAGGGCGCGGGCGTGGCGCCCGAGAAACTCTCGCAGCTGACCACGCCCTTCTTCCGCGGCGACGCCGCGCGCACCGCGGCCACCGGCGCCGGGCTGGGCCTGGCCATCGTCGAGAAGGCCATGCAGCGCATGGGCGGCACGGTGGAGATCGCCAACGCCCAGGACGGCGGGCTGATGGTGCACCTGCGCCTGAAGCGGGCCACCGGCGGGGAGGCCCGCGCGCCCGCGCGGGAACCACGGCGCAGCACGACGTCACGCGCCTGAGGCGCCCGACACCACGTCAGCCGACGTCAGTGTGCCGCAGCATCAACAGGCAGATCGCACGCGCCTCGATGGCCCGTCCCTCGCCCACCGGGCCCAGCTTCTCGGCCGTCTTGGCCTTCACGTTGACGGCGCCCAGGGCCAGGCCCAGCGCGCCGGCGATGCGCTGGCACATCGCCGGGATGTGCGGCGCCATCTTCGGTGCCTGGGCGACGATGGTGCTGTCGACGTTGACGATGTCGTAACCCGCCTCGCGCACACGGCGTGCGGCCTCGGCCAGCAGCGCCACCGAGTCGGCACCCCGGAACTGCGCATCGGTGTCGGGAAAGTGGCGGCCGATGTCGCCCAGAGCGGCAGCACCCAGCAGCGCGTCGGTGATGGCGTGCAGCAGCGCGTCGGCATCCGAGTGACCCAGCAGGCCGTGGGTGTGCGGAATGTCAACGCCGCCCAGCACCAGCGGGCGTCCTGCCACCAGCTGGTGCGTGTCCCAGCCCTCGCCCACGCGCATGGCCATCGGGTTCATCGTGTCTCCAGCAGGCGGGCGGCCAGCGCGAAGTCGGCCGGCCAGGTGAGTTTGAGGTTTTCCTGGTCGCCGGGCACCAAGCGCGGCGCCAGGCCGAGGGCCTCGACCGCGCTCGACTCGTCGGTGACGACGACGCCAGTCGCGGCCGCTTCGTTCAGGGCACTCTGCAGCAGGCCCAGGCGGAACATCTGCGGCGTCTGCGCCAGCCATTTGCCACTGCGGTCGAGCGTGGCCGCGACACGCTCGCCGTCGCCACCGGCCAGGGGCAGTGCCGCCTTCAGGGTGTCGGCCAGGGGCAGCGCCAGCAGGCCGCCGACCGGGTCGTCCAGGCAGGCGTCGATGAGCCTGTCGACCCAGGCCGGCTGCAGCAGGCAGCGCGCGGCGTCGTGCACCAGCACCCAGTCGTCGGCGGCGGCGTCGTGCGCGCGCAGCGCGTCCAGGCCGCCGAGCACGCTCTCGGCGCGCGTGGCGCCGCCGCAGCGCGCGACCCAGGCACGCGGGCCGACGAAACGGGTGGCGTGGAACTCGAACACGCGGTCGTCGGGTGCCAGCACCACCAGAGTGGCCGCCAGCCGCGTCACCTGGGCCAGCGCCGAGAGTGTGTGCGCCACCACGGCACGGCCGTGCAGCGTGGCGTATTGCTTGGGCCCGCCGGTACCGGCACGCGCACCGACACCAGCGCAGGGCACGAGGGCAAAACAACGCGGAGCGGCAGGCATGGCGGCGGATTCTAGAATCGTGGCCTTCAAGCCCCGCCGTCATCTCCGCCCAGGAGCGCGCCGGGGCTGCGTTCGTTTTCGGGCCCTTCATGCAACTCCCCCACATCGCGCCGGGCAAGCGCTACACGCTGCCGCGCCCGCTGGCTTCGGCCGACGCCCTGCTGCTGGCCCGCCTGGGTCGCCGCCATGCCGACGCCCGGCGCCTGCTGGCCGTGTTCACTGCCGAGCCGGCCGACACCGCGCGCCTGGCCGACGAACTGGCCTTCTTCGACCCCAGCCTGCGCGTGGCCGTCTTCCCCGACTGGGAGACGCTGCCCTACGACACCTTCAGCCCGCACCAGGACCTGATCAGCGAACGCCTGGCCACGCTGTGGCGCATCCACAGCGGCGATGTCGACCTGGTGCTGATG
>JAURZK010000150.1 GCA_030653505.1 Rubrivivax sp. | reverse complement strand
GTGCCCGGCGGTGGCGCCGTGTGTGGCGCCGAGCAGCGCAGCCTTGAGGGCGGCGAGCGCAGCGAGCTTCGTGAACTGACTTGCCGCATCCTGTCTGAGCGTAGCGAACGAAGTGAGCGCAGCGAGTTATGCGGCACGCCCTCATGGCGAGCAGCGCAGGGCAGCCTGAGCGAAGCGAAGGCCGCCACAGTCGGCGACGCCGCCGGGCATCGCCTGACGCGACCCGCGCAGAACTTCGAGCGCAGACAGCAAGCAAGCGTGAACGGCCGCAACGGGCCGAAAGCCGCAGCCCGCGTCATACCGGCATCACTTGCGGAAGCCGTCGATCACCGCCTTGCCCTCGGGCCCGGCCTTCTCGCTCCACTCCTTGAGCATGGTGTCGCCGATCTTCACCAGGTCGGCCTTCAGCGCGGCCGGTGGCGGCAGCACCTGCATGCCGTTGGCCTTCAGCTTCTCCACGGTCTCGGTGTTGACACGCCGGCTGGCGGCCCAGCCGCGGGTCTCGGCGTCGGCGGCGGCTTTCAGCACGACGTCCTGCGTGGCCTTGTCCAGCGCGCCGAAGGCCGCCTTGTTGACGATGACGGCGTTCTTCGGCAGCCAGGCCTGGGTGTCGTAGTAGTACTTCAGGTGTTCGTAGAGCTTGCTGTCGACGCCGGTGGCGCCGCTGGTCATCGTGCTCTCGACGACACCCGTGGCCAGCGCCTGGGCAAACTCGGCGGCCTGCACGGTGACGGGCTGCGCGCCGACCAGTTCGGCGATGCGGCTGGTGGCGGGGCTGTAGGCGCGCCACTTCACACCCTTCAGGTCGGCGGCCGAGGCCAGCGGCTTCTTGGTGTAGATGCCCTGCGGCGGCCAGGCCACCGTGTACAGCACCATCAGGCCTTGCTCGTCGAGCTTCTTCTGCAGCACCGGTTTCTGCGCCTGCCACAGCCTGGCCGCGCTGTCGTAGCTGTCGGCCAGGAAGGGCACGCCGTCGGCGCCGAAAACCTGCCACTCGTTCTGGTAGGCCGGCAGCAGGATCTCGCCGATCTGCGCCTGCCCGCCCTGCACCGCACGCTTGATCTCGGGCGCCTTGAACAGCGACGCGTTGGCGTGCACGGTGATCTTCAGCTTGCCGCCGCTGGCCTTGTCGACATCGTCGGCGAACTGCTGCAGGTTGACGCTGTGGAAGTTGGTCGCCGGGTAGGCGGCGGGCAGGTCCCACTTGGTCTGGGCCTGGACGCTGGTGCCGAAGGCGAGCAGGGCCGCGGCGGCGAGAACCTGGCGGCGGAGCAGGGCGCTGTAGAGGTGCATGGAATTCACTCCCGGGATGTTGGTGCGGGCTGGGAGCATAGGGCGTGCCAGGGCCTGTCCGGCCCGGGGCTTCCCCGCAGGCCGGCGGCGCGGCGGGTGGACGCGGCCCTGCTGTAATCGGGCCGTCGGCCGCGCCGCCCCACCCGGTGGCCCGGCGCCCGAGTTACTGGACCCCACGAGGACCCCGAGATGAACCCCACTCCACCCCGCTGGCAGTTCTGGATAGACCGCGGCGGCACCTTCACCGACGTCGTGGGCCGCGCGCCCGACGGCGCCCTGCGCACGCTGAAGCTGCTGAGCGAGAACCCCGAGCACTACGCCGACGCAGCCGTCGAAGGCATGCGCCGCCTGCTGCAGCTGGCCGCCGGCGAGCCCATCACGCCCGAGCTTGTGGAGGGCGTCAAGATGGGCACCACGGTGGCCACCAACGCGCTGCTCGAACGCAAGGGCGACCGCACGCTGCTCGTCACCACGCGCGGCTTCCGTGACGCGCTGCGCATCGCCTACCAGGCACGACCGCGGCTCTTCGACCGCCACATCGTGCTGCCCGAACTGCTTTACGAACGGGTGATCGAGGCGCAGGAACGCGTCGGCGCCCATGGCGATGTGCTCTGCCCGCTGGACGAAGCCCATCTGCGTGAACGCCTGTGGGCGGCGTTCGATGCCGGCATCCGCGCCGTGGCCATCGTCTTCATGCACGGCTGGCGCTACACCGCGCACGAAGCTGCCGCGGGCCGGCTGGCACGTGAACTGGGTTTCACGCAGGTGAGCGTGTCGCACGAGGTCAGCCCGCTGATGAAGCTGGTCTCGCGCGGCGACACCACGGTGGTCGACGCCTACCTCAGCCCCATCCTGAGGCGCTACGTCGACCAGGTGGCGGCGCAGATGCCGGGTGTGCGCCTCTTCTTCATGCAGAGCAGCGGCGGGCTGACGGAAGCCCAGCGCTTCCAGGGCAAGGACGCCATCCTCAGCGGCCCGGCCGGCGGCATCGTCGGCATGGTGCGCACGGCCACCGCGGCGGGGCACACCCGGGTCATCGGCTTCGACATGGGCGGCACCAGCACCGACGTGAGCCACTACGCGGGTGAATTCGAACGTGCCTTCGAGACCCAGGTGGCCGGCGTGCGCATGCGTGCACCGATGATGAGCATCCACACCGTGGCCGCCGGCGGCGGCAGCATCCTGGGCTTCGACGGCGCGCGGCTGCGGGTGGGCCCGGCCAGCGCCGGCGCCAACCCGGGGCCGGCCAGCTACCGCCGTGGCGGGCCGCTGGCGACGACCGACGCCAACGTGCTGCTGGGCAAGATCCAGCCGGCGCACTTCCCCAAGGTCTTCGGTCGGCACGCCGACGAGCCGCTGGACCGCGAAGGGGTGTTGGCAAAGTTCACCGCGCTGGCCGCAGAGGTGCAGCAGGCCACCGGCCGCGCCACCACGCCCGAGGGCCTGGCCGAGGGTTACCTGCAGATCGCCATCCAGAGCATGGCCAATGCCATCAAGCGCATCAGCGTGGCGCGCGGCTACGACGTCACGCAGTACACGCTGCAGTGTTTCGGCGGCGCCGGCGGCCAGCATGCCTGCGGCGTGGCCGATGCCTTGGGCATGGAACGTGTCTTCGTGCACCCGCTGGCCGGTGTGCTCAGCGCCTACGGCATGGGCCTGGCCGACCAGATCGCGATGCGCGAGGCGTCGGTGGAACTGCCGCTGGACGACACCGGCCTGGCTACCGCGGGGGCGCGGCTGGACGAACTGGCGGCCGCGGCCGTGGCCGAGGTGGCGGCGCAGGGTGTGCCGGCGGCGGCCATCACCTCACGCCGCAAGGTGCACGTGCGTTACCAGGGCACCGACACCGCGTTGCTCGTGCCCTGGGGCGCGGCCGACGCGCTGCGCGGGGCCTTCGAGGCCGCCTACCGCCAGCGCTTCAGCTTCCTGATGGCCGGTCGCGGGCTGGTCATCGAGGCCGTCTCGGTCGAAGCCGTGGGGGCCGGTGAGGCACCCGAGGCCCTGGCCACGGGCGCCGAGCCCCTGGCGCACACACCGGCGGCGGACGCCCACGTGCGCATGCACAGCGGCCAGTGGCACGACGCCGGCCTCTTCGTGCGCGAGACGCTGGCGGCCGGCGCCACCATCTGCGGCCCGGCCGTCATCGCCGAACGCAACGCCACCACCGTGGTCGAACCCGGCTGGCAGGCCCGCCTGCAGCGCAGCGGCGCGCTGGAACTGCAGCGTGTGCAGCCGCGCGCCACCCAGCACGCCATCGGCACCGAGGCCGACCCGGTGATGCTGGAGGTCTTCAACAACCTGTTCATGAACATCGCCGAGCAGATGGGGCTGCGACTGCAGAACACGGCCTACTCGGTGAACATCAAGGAGCGGCTGGACTTCAGCTGCGCCCTCTTCAGCGCCGCGGGTGAACTCATCGCCAACGCGCCGCACATGCCGGTGCACCTGGGCTCGATGAGCGAGAGCATCAAGACCGTGATCGCGCGCAACCCGCAGATGCAGCCGGGGGACGTCTACGTGCTGAACGATCCGTATCACGGCGGCACGCACCTGCCCGACGTGACGGTGGTGACGCCCGTCTATCTGGTGCCCGCAGACACCGCGCCCAGCTTCTACGTCGCCAGCCGCGGCCACCATGCCGACATCGGCGGCAGCACGCCGGGCTCGATGCCGCCCTTCAGCACGTCGATAGACGAGGAAGGTGTGCTCTTCGACAACTTCCTGCTCGTGCGCGACGGTGCTTTGCGCGAGGTCGAACTGCGTGCACAACTCGTCAGCGGCAGCTACCCGGCGCGCAACCCCGACCAGACCATCGCCGACCTGCGCGCTCAGATCGCGGCCAACCAGAAGGGTGTCGAGGAACTCGTCGCGATGGTCGCCCAGTTCGGCCGCGTCACCGTGGCGGCCTACATGCAGCACGTGCAGGACAACGCCGAAGAGTCGGTGCGGCGTGTCATCACGGCACTGAAGGACGGCCAGTTCACGCTGCCGCTGGACAACGGCGCCCAGATCGCCGTCAGGCTCACCGTCGACACGGCAGCGCGTGAGGCGGTGATCGACTTCACCGGCACCAGCGCGCAGCTGCCCAACAACTTCAACGCGCCCAAGGCGGTGACGATGGCGGCGGTGCTCTACGTCTTCCGCACGCTGGTCGACGACGACATCCCGCTCAACGCCGGCTGCCTGAAACCGCTGCGCGTGCTCGTGCCCGACGGCTGCATGCTCAACCCGAACCCGCCGGCGGCGGTGGTGGCGGGCAACGTCGAGACCTCGATGTGCGTCACCAACGCGCTCTACGGCGCCCTGGGCGTGATGGCGGCCAGCCAGTGCACGATGAACAACTTCACCTTCGGCAACGACACGCACCAGTACTACGAGACCATCAGCGGCGGCAGCGGCGCCGGTCGGGTGTTGGACGCCGGCGGTGCGGTGGTCGGCGGCTTTCCCGGCACCAGCGTCGTGCAGACGCACATGACCAACTCGCGCCTCACCGACCCCGAGGTGCTGGAGTTCCGTTTCCCCGTGCATCTGGAAAGTTATGCCATCCGCGCCGGTTCGGGCGGCGCCGGCCGCTGGCGTGGCGGCGACGGGGGTGTGCGCCGTGTGCGTTTCCTGGAAGCGATGACGGCCAGCATCCTGAGCAACGGCCGTGTCGTGCCGGCCTTCGGCATCGCCGGCGGCCAGCCCGGCGCCCTGGGCATCAACCGCGTCGAGCGCGCCGACGGACGGGTCGAGAGGCTCGCCCACATCGGCAGCGCGCAGATGGCGCCGGGCGACGTGTTCGTGATCGAGACGCCGGGCGGAGGCGGCTGCGGCACGGCCTGATGCTGCGCCATCGCCCTGTCCACCCGCCTGCCAGGCGCCGCGTTGTAAGGTGCGGTCCGCGTGCCCGACCACGCCCTGGCCGGCCCTGCAGGGAAGCGGGCCGGCTCATTCCACCACCCGCCCAGGAGTCACCACCCATGAACCAACGTCTCATCGTCTCTTCCGCCATCGCTTCGGCGCTGGCCCTCGGCCTCGTCGGCCAGGTCACTGCGCAGGACAAGGCCAAGGAGAAGTGCTACGGCATCGCCAA
The DNA here is from genome assembly GCA_030653505.1 of Rubrivivax sp. GTDB lineage: Bacteria > Pseudomonadota > Gammaproteobacteria > Burkholderiales > Burkholderiaceae_C > Rubrivivax. The sequence goes on along the minus strand of JAURZK010000150.1, from coordinate 6,424 downwards.
GGCGGGCCAGAACGACTGTGCCAACCTGTCGGGTTCGCACTCCTGCGCCGGCCAGGCCAAGGTCGACAACGCCGCCGACGAGTGGAAGTACGTCGCCAAGGGCACCTGCAAGGAAATGAAGGGCATGACGGCCGACGAGGCCAAGGCCAAGGCCAAGAAGGGCTGAGTACGCGCACTGCCGCCCGCGCTGCGCAGGCCGTGCCGATGCAGATCCGCACCGGCATCGGCCTGCGCCAGCCGCACTACGAAGCCCTGCTGGCGGCGCCGCCGCCGCTGGGCTTCGTCGAGGTGCACTCCGAGAACTTCTTCGGCGCCGGTGGCGCTGCGCTGGGCGTGCTCGAGGCGGCACGCGGGCACTGGCCGGTCAGCCTGCACGGTGTCGGCCTGGCGCTGGGCTCGGCCGCGGGTGTCGACGCCGACCACCTGCGTGCGCTGGCGGCACTGGTGCGCCGCATCGAGCCCGTGCGCGTGAGCGACCACGCCGCCTTCGCGCGTGCACCGCGCCGGCACGGCGGGCCCGTGGTGCACGGCAACGACCTGCTGCCCATCGCCTTCAACGACGCCGCGCTCGGCATCCTGGCCGACAACGTGCAGCGTGTGCAGGACGCGCTGCAACGCCCGCTGCTGGTCGAGAACCTCTCGGCCTACCTGCGCTGGGCCGACGACCGCATTGCCGAACCCGCGTTCTTCAACGAACTGGTGCGTCGCACCGGCTGCGGGCTGCTGCTGGACGTCAACAACCTCGTCGTCAACGCGCTCAACGACGGGCTCGACGAAGACGGCGCCGCGGCGGCCGCGTGCCGCTGGGTCGACGCCATCGATGCGGCGGCGGTCGGCGAGATCCACCTCGCCGGCTACACCGACGCCGGCGACATCGTCATCGACGACCACGGCAGCCGGGTGCACGCGCCGGTGTGGCAGGTCTACCGCCACACGCTGCGGCGCCTGGGCCAGCGCCCCACGCTGGTGGAGTGGGACACCGACCTGCCGGCCCTGGACGTGCTGCTGCACGAAGCCGCGCTGGCCGGCGCCGCCTGCGCCGAGGTGGCCGCGGGATGAATGCCGCCGACAGGGAAGCCCTGCGCCAGCAGATGCTGCTGCGCGCACTGCTGGGCGACGCGCGCCCCGGCGTGGTGGGCGGCTGGCTGCATGCGCCGGCCGGGGGCCCCAGCGTGGCCCGCGGGCTGGCCGCCTACCGCGCCAACGCCGGCGCGCTGGCCGAACGTGCGCTGGCGGCGGCCTACCCCACGCTGCAGCAACTGCTGGGCGACGAGAGTTTTGGCCGCCTGGCTCGCCACCACTGGCAGCGGCAGCCGCCGCAGAACGGCGACATTGCGCTGTGGGGCGGCGGCCTGGCCGCTTTCGTCGCCGATGCCGAGACCTTGGCCGACGAGCCTTACCTGGCCGACGTGGCGCGGCTGGAATGGGCCGTGCACAGCGCGGCGACGGCCGCCGACGCCGGGCCGCCGCAGGGCCTGGAACTGCTGGCCACGCACGACCCGGCCGTGCTCGGCCTGGCGTTGGCGCCGGGCACCACGCTGGTGGTGTCGCCGCATCCGGTGGTGGCCATCTGGCAGGCGCACCGTGCGCCGCCGTGCGCTGCGGATGACGGGCGTTTTGCGGCGGTGCGCGCCGCCTTCGCCGCCGGTGCCGGCGACACCGCGCTCGTCACGCGCCGGGGCTGGCAGCCCGTGGTGCGTGCGCTGGACCCCGGCGAGGCCGCCTTCACCGCGGCACTGCTGGCCAGCACCAGCCTTGCCGGCGCGTTGTACGCCGCCGGCCCGGCCTTTCACTTCGAGCCCTGGTTGCTCGCAGCGTTGCAGCAGGGCTTGCTGGCAGCGGTGATTGCCTTGCCCGCAGCGGGTGTGCCGTCTGCGCCCAGGCCCGGCTGAATCGCATCTGGCCAGACGCGCATCCCCACTCCCAGGGGTGCCGGGCAACGTCGGCCTGCCACCCGCCGGTGACAGAATCTGGGCATGCGTGACCGCTCTGCCGCCCCGACGATGCCGCGCATCGCGCTGGCCGTGGTGCTGGCCTGCGGCGCAGCGGCCCCGCATGCCGAACCGCTGCCCCGCGACCCCCAGGAACGCAGCTGCTGGCTGCAGTTCACGCGTGAACGCACCCAGGTTCGGCTGAACGAGCCCACGGCCGTGCAGGTGGCCAACCTGCGCGACGGCGACACCGTGCGTTCGCCCTTCCGCGTCGACTTCGCGGTGCGCGGCATGGGTGTCATCCCGGCCGGCCAGCCGCACCCCAAGGCCGGCCACCACCACGTGTTGCTGAACACGCCGCTGCCCATCAACCCCGGCGACAAGATCCCCTTCAACGATTACCACCGCCACTTCGGCAAGGGCCAGACCGGCGCCGTGCTGGCGCTGCCGGCCGGCAAGCACACGCTGCGCCTGCTGTTCGCCGACCACGACCACCGCCCCTACTTCGTCTTCAGCCCCGAGTTGCGGCTGCAGGTGGCCGGCCCGCGCACCGAGAACCCGCTGCGCATAGCCGCCGCGAGTTTCGCCGCCACTTGCAGGGCCTGGTACCAGGACGAGCTTTCGCGCCCGCGGGCCGAAGGCAACCGCGCCGTGATCACCAACCTGCGCGACGACGAACCGGTGGTCAGCCCCTTCAACCTGCGACTGGCGGTCGACGGCTTCGGCGTCGCGCCCAAGGGCCGCGGTGGCGAGGGCCTGGGCCACTTCCTGCTGGCCGTGCTGGGCGAAGGCGGCCGTGTCGTGCAGGCCATCGACCTCGGCCACGGCGCCACGCAGGTCAGCCTCTTCCTGCCGCCTGGGGCCTACACGCTGCGTCTGCGTTTCGTCGACGACAGCGGCCGCCGCGACCTCGTGCCCGCCGACCTCACGCCCATCGTCGTCACGGCGCAGGAGCGGATCTGAGCGCCGCCGTGGCCGGGTGTGCCCGGCCCGGCGTCGCGCGACGTCTTGCACTGGTTGCCCTGGCCGCCTGCGTCGTGGGCCTGCCCAAGGTCGCCATGGCTGTCGAAGTTGAGTCGCCGGTCCTGCCGCCGCTGGTCAGCGGCGCCTCGCTCGGCGCGGGGTGGCGCGTGGCCGGGCTGCCGGCGCAGACGCTGCCCGTCACGCGCTTCACGCCCGAGGCCGTCGACGGCCGCACCGCGCTGCGCATCGAGGCCGCGGCTTCCTACGGCAACCTGCTGCACGAACCGCCGCCCGGTGTGCTGCCGCGGTTCCTGCAATGGTCGTGGCGCCTGGCCTTGCCCAACCCGGCAACGGACCTGCGCCAGAAGGCCGGTGACGATGTTGCCGCCAAGGTCTGCCTGAGCTTCAAGCTGCCGCTCGCACGTGTGCCCTTCGGCGAACGCCTGCGGCTGCAGCTGGCACGTGTGCGCACCGGAGAGCCCCTGCCCGCGGCCACGTTGTGCTGGGTGTGGGGCGGCGCCGAAGCGGTGGGCACGGTCGTCGACAACGCCTACACGCGCCGTGTGCGCTACGTGGTGCTGCGCAACGCGGGTGATGGCGTCGACACCTGGTTCGCCGAGTCACGCGACATCGCCGCCGACTTCGCACGCGCCTTCGGCGACGAGGCCACCACGCTGCCGCCCTTGGTGGCGGTGGGGGTGGGCGCCGATGCCGACAACACCGGCGGCCGCTCGCTGGCGCACCTGGCTGCCTTGCGTTTTTCGCCATGAAGCGTGTGCTGCTGCTGGGTGGAGGCCACGCCCACCTGCTGGTGCTGGCGGCGCTGGCGCGGCAGCGGCTGGCCGGCGCCGAGCTGATGTTGCTCACGCCGCATGCCGACCTGGTGTACTCGGGCATGGTGCCGGGGCTGGTGGCCGGGCACTACGCGGCCGGGCAGTGCCGCATCGCGCTGGCGCCGCTGGCCGCCGCCGCTGGTGTCAGCCTGGTGGCGGGCGCGGCGGTGGGGCTGGACGCCGCCGCACGTTGCCTGCACCTGGACGACGGACGCACGGCCGCATACGACCTGCTGTCGATCGACACCGGCTCCGAGCAGCGGCGCGACCGAGTCGCCGGCGCCGCCGAGCACGCACTGTTCGTGCGGCCCATCGAGGCCTTCGTGCAGGGGCAGCAGCGACTGGTCGACGCCGCGGCAAGGCAGGCGCTGGACATCGTCGTGCTGGGCGGCGGCGCCGCGGGCTTCGAGCTGGCACTGGCCGTGCGGCACCGCCTGAACGGTGAAACCCGCCGCGACGGTGCCCAGCCTGCGCGCGTGGCGCTGGTCACCGGCGGTCCCGAGCCGCTGGCCGGCTACCCGGCGGCGGCAGTGCGTGAGGGTGCGCGGGTGCTGGCCGCAGCGCGCATCACCGTGTTTCGCGAGGCGGCGGTGGCCGTCGACGCCCGCTCGGTGCAACTGGCCAGTGGCGCACGCCTGGCCTGCGACAAGGCCATCGTCGCCACCGGCGCCGAGGCGCCGCAATGGCTGGCGGGCAGCGGCCTGGCGCTGTGCGAGAGGGGTTTCGTGCGCACCGGGCCGACGCTGCAAAGCGTCTCGCACCCCGAGGTCTTCGCTGCCGGCGACGTGGCCACGCGCGACGACGCGCCGCACCCGAAAAGCGGCGTGCACGCCGTGCGCGCCGGACCCCCTCTGGCGATGAACCTGCGACGGGCCGTCGACGGCGCGCCGCCGCAGGCCTACTGGCCGCAGACGCGCACGTTGAACCTGTTGTCCTGCGGCGGGCGCCGCGCCATCACGGTGTGGGGCGGGCTGTCGCTGGGTGAACGCGGCTTCGGTGGTCTGGCGTGGTGGTGGAAGGATCGCATCGACCGCGGCTTCATCGCAGCCTTCACCACACCGACGGCAGCCGCCGGCGCAGCGCCGTCTTCACTCGCGCGGCCGGAAGGTGATGACCAGCCGTGAAGGCACACGCCCGTCGACGTCGCGCGGCAGTGCCGGCGTGCGGTCGATGGCGCGCAGCACGGCGTCGTCCCAGTCCTTGTGGCCGCTGCTCTTGAGCAGCCGACGCGCGATGATCGTGCCGCTGGCCGCGGCGCTGACCTCCACTTCCGCGGCGTTGTTGTCGGGCGTGGTGCCCGTGAAGACCAGGTTGCCGCGGATCAGCGCCACCAGGCGCCCGGCGTAGGCGGCCGATGGCGCAGCGCTCTGCGCCGCGCTGCCGGTGCTGGTGGCCGAGCCGGTGCCGCCCGCCGCACCGCCGGCCTGGCTCATCATGCGGCGCAGGTTCTCCTCACGCTGCTTGGCCAGGCGTTCTTCGGCGGCCTTGGCCTCGCGGGCCGCCTGTGCGGCCAGCTCGCGTTTCTTCTTCTCGTCTTCGGCGCGCTGCCGGGTTTCCGCCAGGCGTTTGCGCTCGACTTCGTCACGCGCCTGTTTCAGTTCGGCTTCGGCTTCGGCCAGCGCCTTGCGGCGGTCGGCTTCGAGCTTGCGTCGCTCGGCGCGCTGGGTGGCGATGTCGGGTTCGGCCGGCGGCGGCGCCGCCCGCACGGGCGGTGCTGCGCGCGCAGGTGTGGGCGCAGGCGTGGGCGCAGGTGTAGGGGCAGGTGTGGGCGTGGGTTCAGGTGCGGGTGCGGGCGTGGGCGCCGGCAGCGCGGCAGCCTGCGGCACGCTGGCCCAGAGTTCGGCGCTCACCACGTCCGGTGTGTGCGCACGCCAGTCGACCGACACCGTCAGCGCTGCCACCAACCCCGCATGCACCAGCAGCGCCAGCACGGCGCCGGGGCCGTTGCCGCCGGGCGCGCGCGGCAGCAGCGTGTCGTGCGCCATGGTCATGGCACCGGCCTGCGCCATGGCCTTCAGCCGGCGCCCTGCTTGACCGACAGGCCCACGCGTTTGACGCCGGCGCGCTGCAGCGTGTCCATCACCCGCACCACGCTTTCGTAGCGCACGCTCTTGTCGGCGCTGATGACCACCGGCACGTTGGCGTCGCCGCGTTGCTGCTCGCGCACACGCGCGGCCAGTTGGGGCAGTGCCACGCCGGTGGGTTCCTGCTGGTCGACACGCAGGCGCAGCTTCTCGTCGGTGCCGACGATGATCTCGATCACGCTGCCCGGTCGCTGCGCGCTCTTGCCCACCGTGGGCAGGTCGACGACGCCGGTGGTGATGAGCGGCGCGGTGACCATGAAGATGATCAGCAGCACCAGCATGACGTCGATGAACGGCACCATGTTGATCTCGTTCATCGAACGGCGGCCGCGACCGCGGTGGGTCACCTGCGGCATGGTCGGCGGCTCCGCCTGACGAGGTGCCCGTGGGCATGCGTGAGGCGCACGACCCGCGGGTCGGCTTGCGGCCCGTTGCGGACGTTGGCATGCGGCTGCTTTGGCGCGTTGACTGAGGTGGCGGCAAAGGGCTGTCCGGGCGGGGCACGGCGGGCGACTGAAGCGGCCTTCGCTTCGCTCAGGCTGCCCTGCGGTGCTCGGGTCCATGGCCCGGCGCATAACTCGCTTCGTTCGCTGCGCTCACTGCGCTCAAACAG
>JAURZK010000149.1 GCA_030653505.1 Rubrivivax sp. | reverse complement strand
CTGTTTGAGCGCAGTGAGCGCAGCGAACGAAGCGAGTTATGCGGCACGCCCTCGAGGCGAGCAGCGCAGGGCAGCCTGAGCGAAGCGAAGGCCGCCACAGTCGGCGACGCCGCCGGGTACCGCCTGCAGCGACCCGCCCCAACCGTCGAACGCACAAAGCAGCCGCACGCCAACGTCTGCAACGGGCCGCAAGCCGCCACCGCCGGTTCGCACTTCCTCGACCATGGTCTGCACGCAGCGTGCTGGAGTCACTGACATGGATGCACAACAAGTCCTGACCACGGGCCAGAACGGCCTGATGATGCTGCTGATGATCAGCGCCCCGGTGCTGCTGACGGTGCTGGTGGTGGGCCTGGTGGTCAGCATCTTCCAGGCCGCCACGCAGATCAACGAGGCCACGCTGAGCTTCGTGCCCAAGGTGGTGGCCGCCGTCGCCGTGCTGGCGATTGCCGGCCCCTGGATGCTGACCAGCCTGGTCGAGTTCATCCGGCGCACGCTGATGGCCATCCCCGGCATGGTGGGCTGAGGCCGCGGCACCTACCCTGCCTTCGGCATGATCACCTTCACCGAGGCACAGATCGCGGCCTGGCTGACGCCGCTGCTCTGGCCCTTCCTGCGTGCGCTGGCGCTGTTCCAGGCGCTGCCCGTGCTGGGCGCACGCACGGTGCCGATGCGCGTTCGCATCGGGCTGGCGGCCTTCCTGGCGATCGCTTCGCAGGGCAGCCTGCCGGCTCTGGCGCCGGCCGTGGCGGCGATACCGCTGGACGCGCCGCAGGCCGTGCTGCTGGTGGCGCAGCAGGTCGTCATCGGCCTCAGCCTGGGCTTCGCGGTGCGCGTGGTCTTTGCGGCGGTGGAGTTTGCCGGCGAGATCATCGGCCTGCAGATGGGCCTGAACTTCGCCGGCTTCTTCGACCCGCTTTCGGCCAACACCGCCACGGCGACGAGCCGGCTCTTCGGCACCATGGTGTCGTGGCTGTTCATCGTCATGAACGGCCACCTGCTGGTGATCGCGGCGCTGGCGCAGAGCTTCGTCGCCTTCCCGGTCGGCCCCGAGCCCTTCGCCTTCCTGCACCAGATGCAGCCGCAGCGCTGGGGCGCCGAGATCTTCGCCACCGGGCTGTGGATCGCGCTGCCGCTGGTGACCATGCTGCTCTTCATCAACCTGGTGCTGGGCACGATTTCGCGCGTGGCGCCGCAGATCAACATCTTCGCCATCGGCTTCCCGGTGACGCTGGGCGTGGGCCTGCTCGGCCTGGTGATGACGCTGCCGCTGATGCAGCAGCCCTTCACGATGGCGCTGGAACGCCTGCTGGTGCAGTTCCGATGAGGCCATGACAGCTTACCGCGTGGCACTGAGCGTCATCGCCCGCGACGAGGCCCCGCGCATCGGCCGCCTGCTGGCGAGCGTGGCACCCTGGGTCGACACCATGCTGGTGCTGGACACCGGCTCGCGCGACGACACCGTGGCCATCGCACGGCGCCACGGCGCGCGCGTCGAGCACTTCCCATGGTGCGATGACTTCGCGGCCGCGCGCAACGCCGCGCTCGAATTCGCGGCGGCCGACTGGCATCTGGTGCTCGACGCCGACGAGTGGCTCATCGACGGCGGCGAGGTGCTGCACGGGCTGCGCGACACGCCACCCGACTTCGTGGGCGGGCTTCGGATCCTGGACCGCGCCGACGCGCAGACCACGTCACACCTGTGGCTCAGCCGCCTCTTGCCCGGGGCCGTTCGTTACGCGGGCCGCATCCACGAGCAGCCGCAGCACGCCATGCCGGTGCGACGCCTGACGCTGCATGTCGGCCACGACGGGTACAGCGCGCAGCGGCTCGACGCCAAGCGAGGCCGCAACCGCCGCCTGCTGCAGGCCGACCTGGCGGAGCACCCCGACGACGCCTACCTCTGGTACCAGCTCGGCAAGGACTGCGCGGTCTACGGCGAACACGCCGCGGCTGCCGATGCGCTGCAGCGCGCCGAAACGCTGTGCCACGGCCACCCCGCCTGGCGTCACGACCTGGCTACGCGGCTGCTCTTCAGCCTGAAGAAGACCGGCCGCCACGCCCAGGCGCTGGACTATGCGCAGGCCCGGCTCGACGTGCACGCCGCGTCGCCCGACTTCCACTTCGCCCTGGGCGACCTGCTGCTCGACTGGGCCGCGGAAAATCCGTCGCTGGCCGACGAACTGCTGCCGATGGCGCAGCAGGCCTGGCAGCATTGCCTGGCCATCGGCGAGCAGCCCGGCCTGTCGGGCGCCGTGCAGGGCCGCGGCAGCTGGCTGGCGGCGCACAACCTCGCCGTCGTCCTTGAAGGCCTTGGCCACGCAGGCGAGGCCGCGGCACTGCGCAAACGCCATCCCGCACCGGCCTGAAGCCTGCGCCTGCGCAAGGGCCGCAGGCGGGTGCTGCGTTAACCTCGACTTCGATGTCCTGCAGCGTTGTCCCCTCCGCCCTGCCCGCGCGCGATGCCCGCGCGGCACGGCCGCCGCTGTCGGGTTCGTCGTGCGCGCCGAAGGTGGTGGCGCGATGAACGTGCTGCTGGCCGGCGCCACCGGCCTCGTCGGCAGCGCTTACGCCGCACAGTGGCAGGGGCCGGGCACTCTGCACCTGCTGGTGCGTCGGTCGGTGGCGCCCGGCGCGCCGCTGCAGCAGGTGCATGTGGTGGACTTCGCCGCCCTGCCCGCGCTGCCGCAGTGCGGGACGGGCGACGCAGCTGTCTGCGCCCTGGGCACCACCATTGGCGTGGCCGGGTCGCAGGCCGCCTTCCGCGCCGTCGACTTCGACGCCGTGCTGGCCTTCGCGCGCGCTGCCTTTGCCGCGGGGGCGCGCAAGCTGGCCGTGGTCTCGGCGCTGGGCGCCGACCGCAAGTCGCCCAGCTTCTACAGCCGCACCAAGGGCGAGATGGAAGTGGCGGTGGCCGGCCTGGGCTACGACAGTGTCATCGTCGCCCGGCCCTCGCTGCTGACGGGCGACCGCAGCGCGCTCGCGCAGCCGGCGCGTACCGGCGAACGCCTGGCGCAGTGGCTGGCCGTGCCCTTCGGGCCGCTGCTCCCGCGTGCCGTCCGCCCCATCGCTGCGGCCACGGTGGCGCGGGCGCTGCACCGCGCGTTGCTGCAGGCCGAGCCCGGGCTGCGCATCCTCGATTCGGCCACCCTGCAGGTTCTCGGAAGCCCGCCATGAAGATCCACTTCCTCGGCGCCGCCGACGGCGTCACCGGTTCACGCCACCTCGTCGAAACCGAAGACCGCCGCATCCTGCTCGACTGCGGCCTCTTCCAGGGCTGGAAGCTGCACCGCGAGCGCAACTGGGTGATGCCCGCTGCGTTGCGCGAGGTCGACGCCGTGGTCCTCAGCCACGCCCACCTCGACCACAGCGGCTGGTTGCCGGCGCTGGTGAAACACGGCTTTCGCGGCCCCATCCACGGCAGCCCGGCCACCTGCGCGCTGGCCCAGGTGCTGCTGCTGGACAGCGCCTACCTGCAGGAAGAAGACGCGCGCCGCGCCAACCGCTACGGCTACAGCAAACACGAGAAGGCGCTGCCGCTGTACACGCGTGCCGACGCGCACCGCGCACTGTCACAACTGGTGCCGCTGGAGCCCGGTCGCAGGCTGAAGCTGGGCCGCAGCACCGTGAAGCTGACGCCGGTGAGCCACCTGCTGGGCGCCTGTTCGGTGAGCCTGGATGACGGCACCCTGCGGTTGGGCTTCTCGGGCGACGTGGGCCGCGACAACGACCTGCTGATGCCGCCGCCGCAACCGCCGCAGCCCGCCGACGTGATGCTGCTGGAATCGACCTACGGCAACCGCCTGCACCCGCCGGAAGACAGCCCGCACCAGCTGGCCGACACCATCAACCGCACCGTGCAGCGCGGCGGCTCGGTGCTGATGCCCTCTTTCGCCGTGGGCCGCGCGCAGGCGCTGCTGCTGGTGCTGCAGCGGCTGAAGGCGGCCGGTGCCATCCCCTCGAAGCTGCCGGTCTTCCTGGACAGCCCGATGGCCGTCGAGGCCACCGCGCTCTACCGTCAGTTCGGCTCGCTGCTGCGGGTGCCCCAGCGCGAGGTGCAGACGCTGTGCGACGGCGTGCGCCTGGTGACGACGGTGCAGCAGTCGATGCGCCTGGCCGCGGCACGCTACCCGGCCGTCATCATCTCGGCCAGCGGCATGGCCACCGGCGGGCGTGTGCTGCACCACCTGAAGGCGCGTGCGCCCGACGCGCGCAACAGCATCGTGCTCGCCGGCTTCCAGGTCGGCGGCAGCCGCGGCGCGCGGCTGCTGGCCGGCGAGAGCGCGGTGAAGATCCACGGCGAAATGGTGCCGGTGCGCGCCGAGGTGCAGCAGCTCGAGGGCTTCTCGGGCCACGCCGACCGCGCCGGCCTTCTGGCCTGGCTGCACCGGCTGCCGCAGGCGCCGCGGCAAACCTACGTGGTGCACGGCGAACCCGACGCCGCCGACAGCCTGCGTGCCGCAGTGCGCAACGAACTGGGGTGGCCGGCGCGCGTGCCGGCGCTGGGGGAGTGCGTGAGCCTGTGAACCGTTGCCGGGCCGCGCGGGCCGCCGCCGGTGCCAGCCGCCGTCAGGTGAAGACACCCTCGCGCAGCCACTTGGTCGCCACCCACTTCTCGCCCGCCGTCACCGGCGCGCCGCCGTGCAGCGTCTTCGTGCTGGCGTGCGCCCGGTCGTAGCTGAAGAACACCGCGTTGCCGCGCACCGGCGCGACTTCCAGCCCGACGTCGGGGAAGGTGGTGGCGCCGCCGCCTTCGGGCGTGTTCAGGTACATCACCAGCGTGCCCACTCGCTGGCCGCCGCGCTGCAGGATGTTGGCCGTGCCGGCGTGTGCGGGGTCGAAGTAGTCGTGGTGCGGTTTGTACTCGGCGCCGGGGCGGTAGCGCAGCACCTGCAGGCCTTCGCCGTTCTCCAGCGGCCAGCGCACGAGTTCGGCGATGCGCTGCTCGATGGCCTGGATCAGCGGCGCCTCGCCGCGCTCGAAGAACATGCCGTCGCTGGTGCGCGCGGCGTTGACCTCGCTGCCGCCGGTGCTGTTGTCGACGGTCTCCGAGCGCAGCAGCCGTGGTGCGGCCAGCGCCATCAGGCCAGCACACTCGGCATCGGTGAGCAGACCGCCGAAGACGACCACACGCGGCAGCCGCAGCGTCGTCAGCACGCGCACGCGGTGGCCATCGGCGAGCACGACCTCGGGCGAGCTGCCGCGCGGCGGCTCGGGCACCGGGCTGCCGGGCAGCAGCGGCTTGACCGGGCGCGGCCCGAGTTCGTCCAGGCGCTGGCGCAGCGTCTCTTCCATGGCTTCGAGGGCCACGTCCTCGTCCCAGCCGCTGGTCTTCATCGCGGCCAGCACGTCGTCGGGGCGGCAGCCGGCTTCGGCCTGGGCGACGATCCACAGGCGCAGGTCTTCGGTGACGATCTGGGTGGCAGCAGTCATGCCGCGATTTTGACGCAGCGGCCGGCATGCCGCGAGCCCCCCGGGCCCCGCCCCACGCCGCTTCAGCTGGCGCGGCGGAACACCAGCCGGGTGCGCGACGAGGCCGCGCGGTCCAGCGCGTAGCCTTCGGCGTCGAAGGCCTCGAGCTGGCGCACGCTGCGCACGCGGTGCTGCACCGCAAAGCGCGCCATCAACCCGCGTGCCTTCTTGGCGAAAAAGCTGATGACGCGCGGCGAGCCCTCGCGCACTTCCTCGAACACGCACTCGACGACACGGGCACGCAGCGCCGGACGCAGGGCCACGCGTGCGTACTCCTGCGACGCCAGGTTGACGACGACCGGCGCCGCTTCGTCGGTCTGGCACCGGTTGAGCCACCCGGCCACCGTGTCGCCCCACCAGGCGTAGAGGTCCTTGCCCGCTGGCGTGGCCAGCGCGGTGCCCATTTCCAGCCGGTAGGGCTGCAGGCGGTCGAGCGGGCGCAGCACGCCGTACAGGCCCGACAGGATCACCAGGTGGCGCTGCGCCCAGGTGAGGTCTGCGGTCGTCAGCGTGCGGGCGTCCAGGCCGTGGTAGACGTCGCCGGCGAAAGCCAGCACGGCCGGCTTGCTGTTGGACGGCGTGGCCTGCGTCTGCCAGGCGCCATAACGCGCCACGTTCAGCGCTGCCAGCGCGTCGGACAGGTCCATCAACCTGGCCACCTGCGCCTGCGACTGCGTGCGCAGCACGTCGATCAGGGCGGCGGCGCGGTCCGTGAGGTCGGGTTCGGTGGCCTTGCGGCGCAGCGTCGCGGGCACCGGGGTCTCGTAGTCCAGGGTCTTGGCAGGGGATAGCAGGAACAGCATGGGCGCGGTCGGGGATCGGGATGGCGGTGGGGGAAGGCCGCTCAGATGTGCAGCGGCTGGGCGGCACCCAGCGCCGCCTGCCAGGTGCGCAGCGGGATGTGCGTCTGCAGCCGCTGCAGCGCGCAGTCCACGAGCGCCGGGTGCAGCGCGTGGCCGACGCCGGCGGCCGTGTCCAGCGTGGCGTCGCCCTGCAGTTCGGCCAGTTGCCGCAGGGCCTTGCGCGCGCCTTCGACGGGCATCACCTCGTCGGCCTCGCCGTGGAAGAGATGCAAGGTGGTGTGGCGCGGCGCGGCCTGCGGCGGGGCGGCGAAGGCGCCCGCGAAAGCGAGCACCCGGCCGGCGATGCCGTCGTGCTGCAGCGCCAGCGCCAGCGCCAGCATGGCGCCGTGCCCAAGACCGCCCAACGCCGTGGCCGCCGCGCCCACGCCCAGGCGCTTCTGCTGCGCCTGCACCCAGCGCTGCAGCGACGCCAGCGCCTGCGCGACATCGTCCGCCGCGGGCAGGTTCCCCGCAGGGTGGTGCGCAGCAAACCAGCGGCGGCCGATGGCGCTGCCGTCGGCGTGCGGCGCGTCGGGCGCCAGCACGGCAGCCTGCGGGAAGGTCGCGCGCAGCGCCTGCGCCAGCGGCGCCATCTCGGCGCCGGTCTGGCCCTGCCCGTGCAGCAGCAGGATCAGCTGCTCGGCGTGGCCTCGCTCGGGCAGCCATTCGATCGGAACTTGCATGGTGCGCATTGTCACCGCCGCTGCCCCGGTGTCGCCCGGGTGCCGAGGCAGCGTCGCACACAATGTGTGCCGTGAGCCGCCTTGCCTGCCCCAGACCTTCGGCAACATCACCCGTCGCCGCAGGGCCCGGCGCAGGCGCGGCCTGTCGGCGGTGGCCGTTGGCTCAGGCGTTGCGCCGGGGCGCCGTCGCCGTGCTGCTGCAGGCGGCCATCACGGCGTCGTGGGCAACGGCGCCACCGGCCGACCGCTGGCAGGCCTGGGCCGTCGACGGCTTCCAGCACATCACCAGCGCCGACGGCCTGCCCAACGAGATCGCCACCGCGTTGGCCGAAGACGGCCAGGGCTTCATCTGGACCGGCACCGTGGGCGGCGTGGCGCGATGGGACGGCTACCAGTTGCGTGCGCACCGCTTCGAGCCCGGCCGCGCCGGCAGCCTGCCCGACAACCTCGTGCAGGTGATGCACCGCGACCGCACCGGCCGGCTCTGGATAGGCACCAGCGGCGGCGGGCTGGCACGCTACGAACCGGCCGGCGACCGCTTCGTGACGACAGGTGCCGGGCCCGGCGGGCTGAGCCATGTCAGCGTGCGTGCGCTGGCCGACGACGGCAGCGGCGGCCTGTGGGTCGGCACCGACGGCGGGCTGGACCATGTCGATCTTGCCAGCGGCCGCGTGACGCGCATCGCGATGGGTGAAGACGGCCCCGGCGGCCTGCCCGGCAGGCGCGTCACCGCGCTGCTGCTCGACCGCCAGGGCCGGCTGTGGGTGGGCAGTTCAGGCGGGCTGTTCCGGCGCGCGGCGGGTGACAAGGGTTTCGAGGCCGTGGCGCTGGTGCCGGCGTCGACCGACACCACCGCAGGCGAGGCCCGCACACCAATGCCCGAGTGCCTGCTGGAGGACAGCAACGGCCGCATCTGGCTCGGCACCGACCGCAGCGGCGCCTTCGTGGTGGACGCCGACGGCCGCAGCGCACGTGCGGTGCAGGAAAGCGACGGGCGCGCGGGCCACGACAGGCCGCTGTCGACGCGGCGCGTGATGACGATGCTGGAGGCACGGCCGGGCGAGATCTGGATAGGCACGCTGGGCCAGGGCATCGTTGCCGTCGACACGAAGAGCGGCCGCACGCGTCGCTTGATGCACCAGCCACTGGCCGCGGCCAGCCTGCCCGACAACAACGTGCGCAGCCTGCTGCGTGACCGTCAGGGCCTGGTCTGGGCGGCCACCCACGGCGGGCTGAGCCGCATCGACCCGCGCAACGCAGCGCTGCTGACCGTGAGCAGCGCGCGGCTGGGTGCCGAAGGCGGCCGTGCACGCGCCGACTACAGCGCGCTGCTGGCCCACCCCGACGGCCGCGTGTGGATGGGCACGCACACCGACGGCATCGAGATCGTCGACCCCGCGCTCGGTACCCTGCAGACGCTGCGCCCCGACGCCAGCCGCGTCGACACGGCGCTGCAGGCCGACGTCGTGATGGGCCTGGTGGCCGACGACGATGGCAGCGTCTACGCGAGCAGCTACCGCGGTCTGTACCGCGCCAGCGCCGACGGCCGGCGCGTGAGCCGCGTGCGCTGGGCGGGCCGCGCCCCCCACGCCGGCATCGGCCCCATGGTGCGGGACGGCACGCTGCTGTGGCTGGGCGGGCTGACCGACGGGTTGTGGACGCTGGACCTGAAGAGCGGCGCGGCACGGGCCGTGCTGGCCGAGCCGTCGCGCCAGCTCACCGACCTGCGCATCACCGCGCTGGCGCGCGGCCCCGACGGCGCGCTGTGGATAGGCACACGCAACGGGCTGAACCGCCTGCAGCCGGCCAGTGGGGATCTGTTGCAGATTGCGCCCGGGCTGCCCGCCGAAGGCCGCCTTGCCGCGGGTTTTGTCACCGCGCTGCACTTCGACCGCAGCGGCCGGCTGTGGGTGGCCACCTACGGCGGCGGTGTGCACCGGTTGGAGCCCGGCAGCGAGGCCGCGCCGCGCTTCCGGCGCGTGGCAATGGCCGAAGGGCTGCCCGACGACAGTGTCAACGCGCTGGCCGAGGACGATGCCGGGCAGCTTTGGGCCAGCACCGACCATGGCCTGGCGCGCATCGACCCCGCGACGATGAAGGCGCGCGCGCTGCGGCGCGCCGACGGCCTCGTCTACCAGTCCTACTGGACGGGTTCGGTGGCCCGCACGCCGGCCGGCGAGCTGCTCTTCGGCGCCTCGGGCGGGCTGACCGTGGTGCGCCCGGGCCTGCTGCAGGCCTGGGACCACCGCCCTGCGGTGGTCGTCACCGACGTCCTGGTCGGCGGCCGGCCCGTCGCACCCGGCGCCGCGCTGCAGGTGCGGGCCGACGCCAACAGCCTGGCGGTGGAGTTCGCAGCGCTCGACTATTCGGCCCCCGAACGCAACCGCTACGCGCACCGCCTGCGCGGCTACGACGCCGACTGGGTGCACACCGACGCCCGCCACCGCGTCGCCAGCTACACCAACCTGCCACCGGGCGACTACGTGCTGGAACTGCGCGGTTCGAACCGCGAAGGTGTGTTCGCCGACACCGTGCTGGCGTTGCCGGTGTCGGTGCAGGCGGCCTGGCACCAGACGGCGGCCTTCCGCGCCGCCGGCGTGCTGGCCGCTGCCGGCCTGCTGTGGGCCGTGGTGGCGCTGCGCACACGCGCGCTGCAGGCGCGTCGGCGTGAGCTGCAGCGCCTGGTGGACGAGCGCACGGCCGAGCTGCGGGCGGTGTCGCAGGCGCTGAGCGAAAAGTCGCTTGCGCTGGAGGAGAAGTCGCGTGTGCTCGAACGCGCCAGCATCAGCGACCCGCTGACCGGCCTGCACAACCGCCGCTTCCTGACCGAGCAGATGGAGGGCCTGCTCGCCGCCAGCCAGCGCCGCGCGCATGACCGCCCGCCGCGCGCCGGAGAGCCGGTGGACACCGACACGCTGTTCTTCATGATCGACGTCGACCACTTCAAGGCCGTCAACGACGAACTCGGCCACGCTGCCGGTGACGCCGTGCTGGTGCAGCTGGCCCAGCGGCTGCGCGTGGCGATGCGCGAGTCGGACGACGTCGTGCGCTGGGGCGGCGAGGAGTTCCTGGCCGTGGCCCACGACACCGACCGCGCGCGTGCCGACGAGCTGGCCGAGCGCATCCGCGCCAGCGTCGCCGACAGCCTCTTCCGGCTGAGCGACGGGCGCACGCTGGCCGTCACCTGCTCGGTGGGCCACGCCTGCTGGCCCTTCCTGCCACGGCAGCCACAGGTGCTGGACTGGCTGGGCGTGGTGGACGTGGCCGATGTCGGCCTGCTGGCGGCCAAGCGGCTGGGCCGCAACGCCTGGGTGGGCCTGCACGGCACCGAGCGCACGCCGCCGGTCGACCTGCTGACGCTGGCGCGCCGCAAACCACAGCAGGCGCTGGCGCGCGGCGAGCTGCGCGCCAGCAGCAGCCAGCCCGCGGCCGCGGTGGCCGAGGCGCTGCTGGGCACCTGAACCGGCGCGGGGGAAACCAAGCCTCCCGCCACGGAACCGACTCTGCCGGGCCGTTGGCGGACGGCCTGCAGCGAGGACGCTGCAGGCGCTCGCAGGCGAGAAACAGTCCGCAGGGACTGTTTCCCTTCCGACTCGCCCCACCCCGGGGGGCGCAGGCCGCGGCTCCAAGTCCGCCTGCGCAGACTTGCACGGCCAAGCAGGCAACGCCTCTGGCGTGGCGTGGAGCGCCAGCGAGCTTGGGGCTCCATTCACCTGAAGTTGCGACTGGCCGGGGCCAGGCCCTGCAGCAAGGCCGTGTGGTCGACCAGCGTGCGCGCCACCAGGTGCCGTACCTCGTGCCCCGGCTCACCCTGGCACTGCCAGATGCCGTAGACGGTGAGCAGGCTGCTGCCCAGCAGCGCGCGGCGGTGCTTTTCCGCCACCTGCGGCCAGACGATGACGTTGACGGCGCCGGTGTCGTCTTCCAGCGTCACGAAGACCACGCCCTTGGCCGTCTCGGGCCGCTGGCGGTGGGTGACGATGCCGCTGGCACGCGCCAGCCGGCCGTGCGGGAAGTGCTGCAGCACGTCGGCCGGCAGCACCTTGAAGGCCGCCAGCTGCGTGCGCAGCAGCGCCACCGGGTGCTGCGTCAGGCTCAGGCCCAGGCGGCGGTAATCGGCCAGCACGGTGGCGGCGGCGTCGGGCGCGGGCAAGGCGGCATCCACCTCGTGCGTGCGTGTGCCCTGCAGCAGCGTGGTGGCGCGGGTGTCGACACCGGCCACCGACCACGCCGCCTGATGGCGGTGGCCGGCCAGGGCGCGCAGCGCGTCGGCATCGGCCAGCAGCGCGAGCTGGTGGGCGTCGAGCCGGGCGCGGCGCGCCAGGTCTTCGGGGCTGGCAAACGGTGCTTCGGCGCGCGCGGCGACCACGCGCTCGGCGGCATCCTGCGCCAGGCCGCTGATGCGGCTGAAACCCAGGCGCACGGGCCCCAACGTGCTGTCGCCTGCCGCTTCAAGCACCGTGTGGCTGCGGCCGGCGCCTGCGGCGCCTTGACATCGCTGCGCGATGTCAGCCTGCGCCGAAGCGTCCTCTTCGAGGACGCTTTCCCACTGGCTGCGCAGCACGTCCACCGGCAGCACCTGCACGCCATGGTCCCTGGCATCACGCACCAGTTGCGCCGGGGCGTAAAAGCCCATGGGCTGGCTGTTCAGCAGCGCGGCCAGGAAGGCATCGGGGTGGTGGCACTTCAGCCAGGCGCTGGCGTAGACCAGCAGCGCAAAACTCGCGGCATGGCTTTCCGGGAAGCCGTATTCGCCGAAGCCCTCGATCTGCTTGAAGATGCGTTCGGCGTACTCGAGCTCGTAACCCTTCTCGACCATGCGCCCCACCAGCCGCGCGTGGAAAGGCCCGAGACCACCCTTGCGCTTCCAGGCCGCCATGGCGCGGCGCAGCTGGTCGGCTTCGCCGGGCGTGAAGTCGGCGGCGAGGATGGCCAGCTGCATCACCTGTTCCTGGAAGATGGGCACGCCCAAAGTGCGCGACAGCGCCTTCTCGACCTCGGCGCTGGGATAGTCCACCGGCTCTTCGCCGTTGCGGCGGCGCAGGTAGGGGTGGACCATGCCGCCCTGGATGGGCCCGGGGCGCACGATGGCGACCTCGATCACCAGGTCGTAGAAGGCTTGGGGCCGCAGCCGCGGCAGCATGGCCATCTGGGCGCGGCTTTCGACCTGGAAGGTGCCCACGCTGTCGCCGCGGCAGAGCATGGCGTAGCTGGCGGCGTCTTCCTTCGGGATCTGGTGCAGGGCGATGGGCGCGCCCTGCTTCTGGCCGACCATGTCGAGCGCACGGCGGATGGCGCTGAGCATGCCCAGGGCCAGGATGTCGACCTTGATCAGCCGCAGCGCGTCGAGGTCGTCCTTGTCCCACTGGATGACGCTGCGGCCGGGCATGCTGGCGTTTTCCACCGGCACCAGCTCGGCCAGCGTGTCGCGCGCGATGACGAAGCCGCCCGGGTGCTGCGAGAGGTGGCGCGGAAAACCGATGAGCTGCTGCGTCAGTTCCAGCCACAGCCTGGTGAGGTGGGTTTCGGGATCGAAGCCGTTTTCGCGCAGGCGTTCGGGGTCGATCTTGCGGCCGTCGAACCAGTGCTGGCTCTTGCTCACCGCTTCGATGCGGTCGAGGTCGATGCCCAAGGCACGGCCGACATCGCGCAGCGCCGAACGTGGCCGGTAGCTGATGACGACGCCGGTGAGCGCGGCGCGGTGGCGGCCGTACTTGCGGTAGATGTACTGGATGACTTCTTCGCGGCGCTGGTGTTCGAAGTCGATGTCGATGTCGGGCGGCTCGTTGCGTTCGGCGCTGATGAAGCGTTCGAAGAGCAGCATGGTGTGCACCTCGGGGTCGACGGCGGTGACTTCCAGGCAGTAGCAGACGGCCGAGTTGGCGGCGCTGCCGCGGCCCTGGCACAGGATGCCCTGGCGGCGTGCCCAGTGCACGATGTCGGCGACGGTGAGGAAATAGGCCTCGTACTGCAGCTGGGTTATCAGCGCGAGCTCGTGTTCGAGCATCGCGCGCACGGGCGCGGGCACACCGGCCGGATAACGCCGCGCCGCGCCCTCCTCCGTCAGCACGCGCAGCCAGCTGGCGGGCGTGTGGCCCACGGGCACGATCTCGCGTGGGTATTCGTACTTCAGCTCGGCCAGCGAGAAGGCGCAGCGGCCGGCCAGCACCAGCGTGTTGTCCAGCCATTCACGGCGGTACAGACGCGCCAGGCGCGCACGCGAACGCAGGTGGGCCTCGGCGTTGGCGGCCAGCGCGTGACCACCGGCCGCCACCGTGCAACGCAGCCGCGTGGCGGTGAGCACGTCCAGCAGGGGCTTGCGCGAACGTGCGTGCATGCGTACGTCGCCCACCGCCACCACGGGCAGGCCGGTCAGTGCGGCCACGCGCTGCGTGAGTTCCACCAGCAAGGTGTCGTGCGGCGTCATCAGCAGCGGCAAGGCCAGCGCGGCGCGGTCGCCGAACCAGGTCTTCAGCCACAGCGCATGGGCGAAGAGGGTCTCGAAGGGGTCGGCCGGCGGCAACGGGCAAGAGACCACCAGCAAGGCCAGGCAGCCGGGCAGGCCGGCGAGCATGGGCGCGGCAGGCACACGGCCTTCCAGGTCGGCCATCTCGGCGCGGTACTGGCCCTTGGGCGCGCGGCGCCGGCAGACACTGATCCACTGCGCCAGGTTGCCGTAACCGCGCCGCGACATGGCCAGCATCACCAGGCGCGGGCCGGTGCTGTGTTGCTGCGGCGGTGGGGCTGAACCCAGCCTGTCCTCAGCGTGCGCGCCCTCGTCTTCGGGGTCGGCTTCAGGGTCGGCGGCAACCGATACGCCGACGGCGCAAGGCAGCGGTGCCCGCAAGCCAAGGTCGGTGGATGTGGCCAGGCGCTTCTGCACCGGCTTGGCCAGGCTCGCGTGAACGGGCTTCGCCGGATCTGTGTGCACAGGCGTCGCCGCACCCGCATGCGGCTGCAGCGTGAAGTCGCTGCCGATCAGCAGGGGCAGGCCCAGCCGCGCGGCTTCGAGGTGGGCGCGCACGACACCGGCCAGCGAGCATTCGTCGGTGACCGCCAGCGCCGAGTAGCGCAGCGCCTGGGCGCGGGCCACCAGTTCCTCGGGGTGCGAGGCAGCGCCCAGGAAGCTGAAGTTGCTGCGGCATATCAGCTCGGCGTAGGCCGGCAGGGTGAGGCCGGAGCGGCCAGCGAGGCGAGGCATGGCAGGGCGTAGCAGGCTTCGGGTTCACGTGCGCGCGGCGGGCGCGAGGCGGGCATGGCGGGCAGGTCGGGGCGCGGCGGGTGCGGGCTCGCGGCTGCAGCGCCGGCGGCACCGAAGGACGCCAGGTTGTCGAGCGGGCTGCGTACCGCCCCGCCACCCAGGCGCAGCACGTGCGTGTAGATCATCGTCGTGCTGACGTCGGCATGGCCCAGCAGCTCCTGCACGGTGCGGATGTCGTAGCCGGCCTGCAGCAGGTGGGTGGCGAAGGAATGGCGCAGGGTGTGCGGCGAGGCCGGCTTGTGCACGCGGGCCGCCGCCAGCGCCAGCTTGAAGGCACGCTGGAAGTTGCCTTCCAGGAAGTGGTGGCGCCGTTCACCGGCACCACGGGGGTCGAAGGCCAGCGTGGCCTGCGGGAAGACCCAGTGCCAGGCCCAGGACACCGCTGCCCGCGGGTACTTCCGCGCCAGCGCGTGCGGCACGTGCACCCCTTGCACCCCTGCGGCGCGGTCTGCGGCCCAGACGGCGTGGGCCTGTGCCAGTTGCTCGCGCAGCGGCGCCTCAAGCGCGGCCGGCAGCATCACGACCCGGTCCTTGGCACCCTTGCCTTCGCGCACGACGATGGCACGGCGGTCGAAGTCGATGTCCTTCACGCGCAGGCGCAGGCCTTCGAGCAGACGCATGCCCGTGCCGTAGAGCAGGCGCCCGACGAGGCCGTAGGGCATGCCCAACTGCAGCGTGCGCGCATCCAGATGGGCCAGCACGGCGGCCACCTCGTCGATGGACAGCACCACCGGCAACCGCTTCTCGCCGCGCGGGCGGCCGATCTCGCCCATCCAAGGCAGGTCTTGCCGCAGCACCTTCTGGTACAGGAAGAGCAGCGCGGACAGCGCCTGCTGGTGTGTAGCAGGCGCGACCTGGCGGTCGTGCGCGAGCCAGGACAGGAAGGCCTCGACGTCGGCATGGCCGAGATCGACCGGGTGGCGCAGGTCATGGAAGCGAACGAAAGCACGCACCCAGTGCACGTAGGCAGCCTCGGTGCGCAGGCTGTAGTGCAGGTAGCGGATCTGCTGGCGCAGGGCATCGAGCAGGCGGGGGCTGCCGGCCGGCGGCGGCAAGGACGGCGGGGGCGGCGGGGCCGGCGGGGACGGCGGCGGCAGATCAGGTTCACGGTGCATGGTGATCCTCTGGACAACTTTAACTGTACGTTTGTACAGTATCAAAATCTCCAGGCCTGCGCAAGCGACGTCGTGGCTGGCGAACCGACACCAAGGGGGGAACAAAAATGGACGAGGACGACGACGCTGCCAACCGACGCAGGCGAGCCCTGCTGTCATCTGCAAAGACACCGCCCACCCACCTGCGCCCGGCGGACGCACCGTCAAGACCGAAACCGGCGGCGACAGAACCGACCACCACGGCAGGCCGCGGGCCTGGTGATGCGCGTGCCTTGCCCGCCATCGATACCACCCACGTGACGAAGACCTTGTGGCCACCGCAGGCCGGCACGCACAAGTTCGTGATGCAGCACGCGGCGCGCCTGGTCTGCGTGCGTTACCGGCACGACCCCAATGGCCTGTGTCGATACACGACGGTAGAACTCGTCGTGGACATGGCGTGGGTGCGAAGCAAACAGGCACGGGAGCGCCGCGTCGAGGTCGACATCGCGTACGAAGAGACCGATCTGCGCTCCCGGGCCCGCGCGCAGGGCGCAAAATGGAATCCGGATCGAAGGACCTGGGAGATGTCAGGTGCTGTAGCCCAAGGCCTCGACATTGCAAACAGGGCCAGGGCTCCCCGCCGCAGATAGCCACTCCTGTACATCCCGACCTGCAGAACGCCAGTGATGGTCAGTCCTAGCTACAGATGGACATCGTAGCTGCTGTATAGAACACGTTAGGCGTCACACTTCCACCTTTCATGCGCCTGCAAGACGTCATCACCAGACTGAGTGAGCTTCCCGAAGAGATGTTCATTTGCGCGCGCCGCCCGTGGACACGGGACTCAGACGCGAAGCTTGTCCCATTCACACTGGATCTTCGGATTCCTGAATCGGTCAAGGCTGACGGATTTGAGTACTTCCTAGAAGTCTCAACCGCACTGGAAATCCTAGCGGGATTCATTGAACGAAAACCAACTCGAGAGCAGATAACAGACTTTGTGATTTACTACGCGGAGAATGATGCCTACCCTGAATGGTCGCAGTACATATAACGCGCCAATGCGGCCAGGTTAACTATCAAGCCTGAACACATGAGTTTCCCCGTAAGGCCAGGAATACACCAGATGCGAATCAATCTCAAACCGCGCACTGTGACGCCTAACCCCTCGCTCAACCGGAGCACCAACGGCAGGCCACCAGGGCCCGGTCGGCGGTACGCGGTACATTTTCGCCAACCGGGCCCTGGCGTCCTGCCATTGGCGCCCGGTTAGCTCGAACGTTAGGCATCCGAAATGCGATTCTCTGCCCGCTTAGCCGCAAGCAAAGGCTCCCGCGCGCTCATCTTGGAAGACGCGCCGAGGAAGACCCGCGTCGGGTTCATCAAGGGGATTCTTGGCGAGTTCCTGGGCAGCCAAACCAGCGGCTACGGCGTGAGGAAGTCGCCGCTTGACACCCAAGACACTCACTCTGCATTCATCGCACTGATCCGGGACGAATCTGATCCCTGGGACTATGACAACAGCAGCTCCTGGGCAGCTTTGACTGAGCACTTGAAGGGCGCAGATTGGCCTGAGTTCTATGATTTCGTTGAACTTGTTGGAAGACTATTGTTAGAAAAGGACTACGCAAGTGCCTTCGATGAAACCGAGTTCTTCAAGTCTTACTCCACAAAGGTAAACGCTCTATTCCAGGAAGACGGGATCGGATGGACTCTCAATGAAAAGGCCGAGCTAGTCCGCCAGATTCCAAGGCTAGCTGCAGCGCGCGCGAGGGAAGCTGAGGCGGCGCTCAAGGACAAGTATGAGCCTGCAAGAGTTCACTATCAAAAGTCCACCTCGTACCTCTATCAGCACCCTATCGACGAGGCCAATAGCATCAAGGAAATCGTGAGCGCCGTCGAAAGCGTGGCCCGAGTAGTGGCGCCGAAGACAGCCACTCTTGGTGACGCGCTCAAGGTTCTACGGAAGGACGCCCGCTTTTCATCTCATATGCTCGACGCACTGGAGAAGGTTTACGCATACTCCAACGCTACGCCTCAAGTGAGGCACGGCCATGCAAAGGCCGGGCGTCCGCGTCTGCCAGAGGCGGAGCTGGCTCATGCAGTCGGAGTGGCCTTTGTCCTCTACATCATCGCCACAGCCCGCGCGGATGCCTAACCCCTCGCTCAACCGGAGCGCCAACGGCAGGCCACCAGGCCCGGGCCGGTGGTACACGGTTCATTTTCACCGGCCCGGGCCTGGCGTCCTGCCGCTGGCACCCGGTTAGCTCGAACGTTAGGCGTCAGAGAAACCCGTCTTTGGTGTCCACCCATCATGAATACCAATGCAAGCGTCCGATTCTTCGACGAACAGTTCCAGCGT
>JAURZK010000107.1 GCA_030653505.1 Rubrivivax sp. | reverse complement strand
GGTGACGATGGGCGAGATGGCGTCGTCGGTGGCGAACGAACTGAACCAGCCGCTGACGGCCATCACCAACTACTGCAACGGCATGGTGTCGCGCGTGAAGGCCGACTCGATCCGGCCCGACGACCTGATTGCCGCGCTGCAGAAGACGGCGCGCCAGGCCGAGCGCGCCGGGCAGATCATCCACCGCATCCGCGCCTTCGTGAAACGCAGCGAGCCCCAGCGCCAGCCCATGGATGCGCGCGCGATCGTCGAGGACGCGGTGGAACTGGCCGGCATCGAACTGCGCCGGCGCAACGTGGCCATCCACACCTACGTCGCGCAGCGCCTGCCCACGCTGATGGCCGACCCCATCCTCGTCGAGCAGGTGCTGCTCAACCTGCTGAAGAACGCCGCCGAGGCCATCGACGGCGCGCAGCTGCCGCCGCAGCGCCGCCACATCGAGTTGCGTGTGGTGCCGCGCTACACGCCGGAAGAAGGCGGGGTGATCGAGTTCAGCGTCACCGACATGGGCCCGGGCATCAAGGACGAGGTCATCGGCCGCCTCTACGAAGCCTTCTTCTCGACCAAGGCCGAAGGCCTGGGCATCGGGCTGAGCCTGTGCCGCTCGATCATCGAGTCGCACCGCGGCAGGATGCGGGCGCAGAACCTCTACAATGGACCACAGGCCATCGGATGCCGCTTCTCGTTCACCCTGCCGGTGGACATCACGCACCGCGCCGACGCTGCAGCCGCCCCTGCCGAAGGCGAGACCTCCACCAACCCCTGACCCCCGTCGCGCGTTCGCACGCCGCCTCTTGCCCATGAGCCTGATCCCCAAGAAGGGCACCGTCTACGTCGTCGACGACGACGAGGCCGTGCGTGATTCGCTGCAGTGGCTGCTCGAGGGGAAGGACTATCGCGTCAAGTGTTTCGACTCGTCGGAATCCTTCCTCTCGCGCTTCGACCCGCGCGAGGTGGCCTGCCTGATCGCCGACATCCGCATGGACGGCATGAGCGGGCTCGAACTGCAGGACCGCCTGCTCGAGCGCAACAGCCCGCTGCCCGTGGTCTTCATCACCGGCCACGGCGACGTGCCGATGGCCGTGACGACGATGAAGAAGGGCGCGATGGACTTCATCGAGAAACCATTCAAGGAAGATGAACTTCTGGGCCTGGTGGAGCGCATGCTCGACCAGGCGCGCAGCGCCTTCAGCCAGCACCAGGAACAGGCCAGCCGCGACGCGCTGCTGTCGCGCCTGACGACGCGCGAAGCGCAGGTGCTCGAGCGCATCGTCGCCGGAAGACTGAACAAGCAGATCGCCGACGACCTGGGCATCAGCATCAAGACGGTGGAGGCGCACCGCGCCAACATCATGGAAAAGCTCAACGCCAACACCGTGGCCGACCTGCTGAAGATCGCGCTCGGGGCACAGTCCAAGGCCTGAGACCGAAGTCACCCCGACCGAGGCCGCTGCACGCGGCCTCGTTTGTTTGAGGAAGCCCCCGCATGCCCGCCCAACTCATCGATGGCGTCGCCCTGTCCGGGCTCATCCGCGGCGACGTCGCCACGCGCGCGGCGGCGCTGACGGCGCAAGGCCGCAAGCCGGGGCTCGCCGTGATCCTCGTCGGCGAAGACCCCGCCAGCGCCGTCTACGTGCGCAACAAGGTCAAGGCCTGCGAGGCCTGCGGCTTCCACTCGGTGCTGGAACGCTACGAGGCGACGCTCGACCAAGCCACGCTGCTGGCGCGCATCGCGGCGCTGAATGCCGACCCGGCCATCCACGGCATCCTGGTGCAGATGCCGGTGCCCAGGCACATCGACCCGCACAAGGTCATCGAGGCCATCAGCACGGCCAAGGACGTCGACGGCTTTTCGGTGCACAGTGCCGGCGCCCTGATGACGGGCCTGCCAGGGCTGCGCCCGGCCACGCCCTACGGCTGCATGAAGCTGATCGAGAGCACCGGCCTGTCGCTCAAGGGCAAACACGCCGTGGTCATCGGCCGCAGCAACACCGTCGGCAAGCCGATGGCGCTGCTGCTGCTGCAGGCCCACGCCACGGTCACCGTCTGCCACAGCGGCACGCCCGACCTCGGGGCGCACACTCGCCATGCCGATGTCGTCGTCGTTGCGGTGGGCCGGCGCAACACGCTGACCGCCGACATGGTCAAGCCTGGCGCCGTCGTCATCGATGTCGGCATGAACCGCAACGACGAAGGCAAGCTCTGCGGCGACGTCGACTTCGCTGGCGTGCGTGAGGTGGCCGGCTTCATCACCCCGGTGCCCGGCGGCGTCGGCCCGATGACCATCACGATGCTGCTCGTCAACACCCTGCAGGCTGCGGAGGCCTTGAACGCATGAACCTCGACGACAACCCCCTGCTGCACGGCGGCGAGATGCCCGACTTCACGGCCATCCGCCCCGAACACGTCAAGCCGGCCATAGACACGCTGCTGGCCGAGGCGGAAAGCGCGCTGGAGCGTGCCGTGGGCCCCGACGTGCCCGCGGACCACGACGCACTGGCGCTGGTGCTCGACGTGCCGGTGGAGCGGCTGCGCCGCACCTGGTCGCACGTCAACCACCTCCAGGCGGTAGCCGACACGCCGGCGCTGCGCGCCGCGCATGCCGAGGCGCTGCCGCGCATCACCGACTTCACCACGCGACTGGGTGCCGACGCGCGGCTCTACGCCAAGTACAAGGCGGTGGCCGCCAGCCCCGCGGCCGCGGCGATGACCACTTCGCAGAAGAAGGCGCTGGCCGACACGCTGCGCGACTTCGTGCTCGGCGGCGCC
>JAURZK010000125.1 GCA_030653505.1 Rubrivivax sp. | reverse complement strand
TTCACGACGAGGTCGTTGTCGCGGCTGTGGATGCCGACGATCAGGCCTTCGTAGACCGGGTCGTTCGGCTTCACGAACATGCGGCCCCGGTCGTCGAGCTTGCCGAGTGCATACGTGAAGATCTCGCCCGCGTCCATGCTGATCAGCACGCCGTTCTTGCGCCCGGCGATCTCGCCCTTGTAGGCCTCGTAGCCGTCGAAGATGTTGCTGATGAGGCCGGTGCCGCGGGTCAGGTTCATGAACTCGTTGGAAAAGCCGATGAGCCCGCGCGCCGGGATGCGGTATTCCAGCCGCACGCGGCCGCGTCCGTCGGTCTCCATGTTGACGAGTTCGGCCTTGCGCTCGCCCAGGGCCTGCATCACGCCGCCCTGGTGCTGATCCTCGATGTCCACCGTCACCAGTTCGATCGGCTCGTGGCGTTCACCGTTGACCTCGTGGAAGACGACGCGCGGCTTGCCGACGGCCAGCTCGTAGCCTTCGCGGCGCATGTTCTCGAGCAGGATGGTCAGGTGCAGTTCACCGCGACCGCTGACTTCGAAGATGCCGTCCTCGGCCGATTCCTTCACCCGCAGCGCGACGTTGCTCTGCAGCTCCTTCTGCAGCCGGTCCCAGAGCTGGCGGCCGGTGACGTACTTGCCTTCGCGGCCGGCCAGCGGGCTGTTGTTGACGCAGAAGTTCATCGTCAGCGTCGGCTCGTCGACGTGCAGCATGGGCAGCGGCTTGGGGTTCAGCGGGTCGGTGAGGGTGACGCCGATGCCGATGTCCTCGATGCCGTTGATGAGCACGATGTCGCCGGGGCCCGCCATGTCGGTCTGCTTGCGTTCCAGGCCCTCGAAGGTCAACACCTGGTTGACGCGGCCCTTGAAGGTCTTGCCGCCCTCTTCCGGCGTGCCTTCGCACACCAGCACGTCCATCATCGGCTTCAGCGTGCCCTGCGTGATGCGGCCCACGCCGATGCGGCCGACGAAGGTGCTGTAGTCCAGCGACGAGATCTGCAGCTGCAGCGGCGCGTCCGGGTCACCCTGGTGCTCGGGCACGTGAGTCAGCACGGTGTCGAAGAGCGAGCTCAGGTCGCTGCCCCAGGCCTCGCCGGCCGGGCCTTCGGTCAGCGACGACCAGCCGTTCAGGCCCGAGGCGTAGACGACCGGGAAGTCGAGCTGCTCTTCGGTGGCGCCGAGCTTGTCGAAGAGCTCGAAGGCGGCGTTGATGACGTAGTCCGGCCGAGCGCCCGGCTTGTCGACCTTGTTGACGACGACGATGGGCTTCAGGCCCAGCGCCAGCGCCTTCCGGGTGACGAAGCGCGTCTGCGGCATCGGGCCTTCCTGGGCGTCGATGAGCAGCACCACGCCGTCGACCATCGACAGCGCACGCTCGACCTCGCCGCCGAAGTCGGCGTGTCCGGGTGTGTCGACGATGTTGATGTGCGTGCCCTTCCACTCCACGGCGCAGTTCTTGGCCAGGATGGTGATGCCGCGTTCGCGTTCGATGTCGTTGCTGTCCATCACGCGCTCGGCGACCTTCTCGTTCTCGCGGAAGGTGCCGCTCTGGCGCAGCAGCTGGTCGACCAGCGTGGTCTTGCCATGGTCGACGTGGGCGATGATGGCGATGTTGCGGATGGCTTTGTAGCTCATGGGGCGTCCTGGACTTCGATGGGGCTCAGCAGGCGGTCGGCGATCAGTTCGCCTGCGGTGATGTGGGCGGTTCCGAGAAAGGCCACCGGTGCGTCGGGGGGTTCCGGCGGGCGCCGGTAGACACGCACGGCGGGTGCGTCGGCGAGCCCAAAGCGCCGGCGCAGGCCGTTCAGGAAACGCCCGGCCTCGTCGTCGGGCAGGTGCACGGCCGGCCAGCCGGCCACCAGCGCGTCGGGGCGCAGCAGCAGCGCAACGCGTCCGGCTTCGTCCAGCGCCTGCAATTGTTCCAGCGTCACCGCCTGCGCCACGTCCAGCGTGCCGCTGGCGGTGCGCCGCAGTGCCGACAGGTGTGCGCCACAACCCAAAGCGGCGCCGATGTCCTCGGCCAGCGTGCGGATGTAGGTGCCCTTGCTGCAGACCACATCGATGACCACTTCGGCATCGTGCCAGGACAGGATGTCGATGCGGTGAATGATCACCGCGCGCGTCGGGCGTTCGACCTCGACCCCGGCACGGGCGTATTCGTAGAGCGCCTTGCCCTGGTGCTTCAGCGCCGAGTGCATGGGTGGCGTCTGGTGAATGGCGCCAGTGAACTGGCGGCACGCGGCCTCGATGGCGGCGCGGTCGACGGCCACGGTGCGTTCTTCGATGACCTCGCCCTCGCGGTCGCCGGTGCTGGTGCGCTGGCCCAGGCGTAACGTGGCCGTGTAGCGCTTGTCGGCATCCAGGCTCACCTGGCTGAACTTGGTGGCGCTGCCAAAACACAGCGGCAGCAGCCCGGTGGCCAGCGGGTCCAGCGTGCCGGTGTGGCCGCCCTTTTCAGCGCGCAGGATGCCCTTGGCCTTCTGCAGCGCGTCGTTGCTCGTCCAGCCCAAGGGCTTGTCGAGCAACAGCACGCCGTTGAGCGGCTTGCGGGGGGTGCGCACCGAGGGCGGCGGCCGGGCTTGCATCAGTCGTCCTTGGCCCGCGTGGCGTTGGCGCGTGCGATCAGGGCCGTGAGGTCCAGCGCACGCTCGGTGGTCTTGTCGAAGTGAAAGTGCAAGGTGGGCACGGTGTGGATGGACAGGCGCTTGAAGAGGCCGTTGCGAATGAAGCCTGCGGCCTCGTTCAGCGCCGCGGCACTGTCCTCGGGCGTGCCGACGAGCACCGAGAAGAAGATCTGCGCATGCGCGTAGTCCGGCGAGACCTCGACGCTGTTGATCGTGACCATGCCCAGCCGCGGATCCTTGAGATCGCGGATGAGCTCGGCCACGTCGCGCTGGATCTGGTCGGCGACGCGGTAGCTGCGGTTCGGAACGGCTTTTTTGTGTCTCATGGTCGGGACGGTCCTTAAGTACAAACCCCGCCTGCTTTTCAGTAGGCGGGGTTTGCAGGTGAGAGCAAATCCGCCTTACAGCGTGCGGGCCACTTCCTTCACCTCGAAGAACTCGAGCTGATCACCTTCCTTGATGTCGTTGTAGTTCTTCAGCTTGATGCCGCACTCGAAGCCTTCCTTGACTTCGCGCACGTCGTCCTTCAGCCGCTTCACCGACTCGACCTCGCCGGTGTAGATCACCGTGTGGTCGCGCAGCAGGCGGAACTTGGAGTTGCGGATGACCTGGCCGGCGGTGATCATGCAACCCGCCACCGTGCCAATCTTGCTGGCCACGAACACGGTGCGGATCTCGGCCGTGCCGATGACTTCCTCGCGCTGTTCCGGGGCCAGCATGCCGCCCATCGCCGCCTTGATCTCGTCGACCGCGTCGTAAATGATGTTGTAGTACTTGATGTCGACGCCGTTGCCTTCGGCCAGCTTGCGTGCACCCATGTCGGCACGCACGTTGAAGCCGATGACCACCGCCTTGCTGGCGATGGCCAGGTTGATGTCGCTCTCGCTGATGCCACCCACCGCGGCGTGCACGATCTGCACCTTGACCTCGGGCGTGGACAGCTTGAGCAGGCTCTGCGCCAGCGCTTCCTGCGAACCCTGCACGTCGGCCTTGACGATCAGGCTCAGCGTCTGCGCCGCGCCCTCGCCCATGTTCTCGAACATGCCTTCCAGCTTGGCGGCCTGGCGCTTGTTCAGCGTCACTTCGCGGTACTTGCCCTGGCGGAAGGTGGCGATCTCGCGCGCACGGCGCTCGTCGCCCAGCACCATGAACTCGTCGCCGGCCTGCGGCACTTCGGTCAGGCCCTGGATCTCGACCGGCAGCGAAGGCCCGGCCGAATCGATGCTCTTGCCGTCCTCGTCGAGCATGGCGCGCACGCGGCCGTAGCTGCTGCCCGCCAGGACGACGTCGCCCTTCTTCAGCGTGCCGCTCTGCACCAGGATGGTGGCCACCGGGCCGCGGCCCTTGTCGAGCTTGGCTTCGATGACCAGGCCCTTGGCGGCCGCATCGGTCGGCGCGGTGAGTTCCAGAACTTCGGCCTGCAGCAGCACCTGTTCGAGCAGCGTGTCCATGCCCGTGCCGACCTTGGCCGAGACACCCACGAAGGGCGACTCGCCGCCGAACTCTTCGGGGATCACGCCTTCGGCCACCAGCTCGCTCTTCACGCGCTCGAGGTTGGCATCGGGTTTGTCGATCTTGTTCATCGCCACGACGATGGGCACGCCAGCCGCCTTCGCGTGGGCGATGGCTTCCTTGGTCTGCGGCATCACGCCGTCGTCGGCTGCCACCACCAGGATCACGATGTCGGTGGCCTTGGCGCCCCGCGCGCGCATCGCGGTGAACGCGGCGTGGCCCGGGGTGTCCAGGACGGTGATCATGCCGCGCGGGGTTTCGACGTGGTAGGCACCGATGTGCTGGGTGATGCCACCGGCTTCGCCCGCCGCGACGCGGGCGCGGCGGATGTAGTCGAGCAGGCTGGTCTTGCCGTGGTCGACGTGACCCATGACGGTGACCACCGGTGCACGCGGCAGCTGCACGGCAGCGTCGTGCAGCGCGGTTTCTTCCTCGGTGAAGGCTTCCGGGTCGTCGAGCTTGGCGGCCAGCGCCTTGTGCCCCATTTCCTCGACGACGATCATCGCCGTCTCCTGGTCGAGCTGCTGGTTGATGGTGACCATCTGGCCCAGCTTCATCAGCTGCTTGATGACCTCGGACGCCTTCACGCTCATCTTGTGCGCCAGGTCGGCCACGCTGATGGTTTCGGGCACGTGGACCTCCTGCACCAGCGCTTCGGCGGCCGGCGTGTAGCTCTGGCCACCACCGGCGTCGCCGCGGCGGGCGCCGCCGCGCGGGGCACGCCAGCCGGCACGGCCACCGCCGCTGTCACCACGCGTCTTCAGCGCGGCGCGCTTCTTGGCCGCATCGTCGGCCCAGCTGCTGCTGAGCTTCTCGCTCTTGACCTGCTTCTTGTCACCCGGCTTGGCGGCCGTGGTCGCGCCCGGCGCACCCGGCTTGGCAGTGGGCTTGTGGATGGTGCCCTTGATGGCTTCCTTGGCGGCCTCGGCCTTGACCGGCTCCTCGGGCTTCTTGGCGATCATCACCTTCTTCGGGCCGGCCATCATCGCGCGGATGGCGGCGGCTTCGGCCTCGGCGGCCTTGCGGCGGCGCGCCAGGTCGTCGGCCTTGGCGCTGTCCTCGGCGGCCTTGTCGGCAGCCTTCACTACCCGCAGCACGGGCTTGGGCGGCTCCACCGGCTTGGCGGCTTCGGCGGCGGCGGCTTCGGCCGCGGCCTTCGC
Organism: Rubrivivax sp.; assembly: GCA_030653505.1. Lineage (GTDB taxonomy): Bacteria > Pseudomonadota > Gammaproteobacteria > Burkholderiales > Burkholderiaceae_C > Rubrivivax. The sequence goes on along the minus strand of JAURZK010000125.1, from coordinate 5,831 downwards.
TTCCGCAGCGGCCTTGGCTTCGGCCGCGGCCTTGGCCTCGGCGGCGGCCTGCGCCTTGGTCAGCTTGGGGCCGGCGGCCTTGGCCAGTGCGGCGGCGGCCTCGGCTTCGGCGGCGGCCTGCTGTGCCGCCGCCTCGGCGGCGGCACGGGCAGCTGCGGCTTCGGCTGCAGCCGCTTCGGCGGCTTCGCGGGCGGCGCGTTCGTTTTCCTCGCGCACACGGCGCGCTTCGGCCAGTTCCTCTTCCTGCAAGCGGATGGCTTCGGCCTGGGCGCGCGCTTCTTCCTCGCGGCGCTGCAGGTCGAGTTCGTCGGCGCTGGGGCCGGTGGGCACTTCCACGGCCGGCGAGGCGTCGTCACGCTTGACGAAGGTGCGCTTCTTGCGCACCTCCACCTGGATGGTGCGCGCGCGGCCGCTGGCGTCGGCCTGCTTGATCTCGGTCGACGTCTTCTTCGTGATCGTGATCTTCTTGCGCTCGGCCCCCGCCGCGGTGCCATGCGAGGTGCGCAGGAAGTCGAGCAGCCGTTCCTTGTCGGACTCGGTCAGCGCATCGTCCGGCGACTGCTTGGTGACGCCGGCCGATTGCAGCTGCTCGATGAGGGCCGTGGTGGGGCGGCCTAGCTGGGCAGCAAACTGGGCGACGGTGATCACGGCCATAAGTACGGTTTCCTAGGGTATGCGGTGCAGGCAGGCAAGCGATTCGTCAGCGCCCTCAGGCGGTGAACCAGTGCTCGCGGGCCTTCATGATCAAGGTCTTGGCCGACTCGTCGTCGATGCCGGAGATCTCGGTCAGCTCGTCGACGGCCAGGTCGGCCAGGTCGTCGCGGGTGTGGATGCCGCCCACGGCCAGCTTGGCGATCAGTTCTGGGTTCAGGCCCTGGCCGTCGAGTTCCAGGTCGCGCAGGTCCTGCGAGACTTCCTCGACCTGTTCTTCCTTCTCGATTTCCATCGTCAGCAGCGCGTCCTTGGCACGGGTGCGCAGTTCGTGCACCGTGTCCTCGTCGAAGCTCTCGATCTCCAGCATTTCCTGCAGCGGCACGTAGGCCACCTCTTCCAGGCTGCTGAAGCCTTCGGCGATCAGGATGTCGGCCACTTCGGCGTCGACGTCGAGCTTGTCGACGAAGAGCGCGCGCACCGATTCGCTTTCGCCAGCCTGCTTGGCCTGCGATTCCTCGGCGGTCATGATGTTGATGCGCCAGCCGGTCAGTTCCGAGGCCAGGCGCACGTTCTGCCCGCCGCGACCGATGGCGATGGCCAGGTTCTCTTCGTCGACCACCACGTCCATCGCGTGGCGCTCTTCGTCGACGACGATGCTCACGACGTTGGCCGGGGCCAGCGCGCCGATGACGAACTGCGCCGGGTCTTCCGACCACAGCACGATGTCGACGCGTTCGCCCGCCACTTCGTTGGTGACGCCGTTGACGCGCGAGCCGCGCACGCCAACGCAGGTGCCGATGGGGTCGACGCGCCGGTCGTGGCTGACGACGGCGATCTTGGCGCGGCTGCCCGGGTCGCGGGCGCAGCTCTTGATCTCGAGCAGACCCTGCTCGATCTCGGGCACTTCCTGTGCGAAGAGCTCGATCATGAAACCCGGCGCGCTGCGGCTGAGCATGATCTGCGGGCCGCGCTGGGTGGCGTCGATGCCCATCAGGTAGGCCCGCACGCGGTCGCCGCTGCGCAGGTTTTCCTTCGGGATCATCTCGCTGCGCTTCAGGCGCCCTTCGACGCGGCCGCTTTCGACGATGATGTCGCCCTTGTCCAGGCGCTTGACGGTGCCGACGAAGATCTTCTCGCCGCGGGCGAGGAAGTCGTTCAGCAGCTGTTCACGCTCGGCGTCGCGGATCTTCTGCAGGATGACCTGCTTGGCTGCCTGCGCACCGATGCGACCGATGGTCAGCGAATCGATGGCTTCTTCGATGTAGTCGCCTTCCTCGATGTCGGGGATGCGGTCCAGCGCCTCGGACAGCAGTTCCTCGGCATCGGGGTTCTGCAGCCCGGCGCTGTCGGGCACCACCAGCCAGCGGCGGAAGGTCTCGTATTCGCCGGTGTCGCGGTCGACGGCGACACGGATGTCGACCTCGCCGCCATTGAGCTTCTTGGTGGCCGAGGCGAGCGCCGCTTCCACCGCGCCGAAGACGACGTCACGGTCGACGGTCTTCTCGCGCGAGATCGCATCCACCAGCATGAGCATTTCGCGGTTCATATTCCCCTAGCCTCCATCGGTGCCTGGTGCGGCCGCCTGGTGGGGCGCCGCCTCGGCTGGACCTGCTTCGCCGGAATCGCTCCGGGTCTTGCGGCCCTTGAAATCAACCACGGGCACGAGACGAGCCTCGCGCACCTCTTCGAGCTTGAAACCGAGCACCTGCTCGGCCTTGCCATCCTTGAACACCAGGCTCCAGGCGCCGGGCGCCGGGCCCGGGTCATCTGCCGGCGCAGGGGCCGCGCCGTCCGCGGCCACCGGCGCGGCCAGGGTCAACACCCCCTGCCAGCTCTTGCGGCCCTGGAAGGGCACCTTCAGCGTGATCTGCACGGCCTGGCCGGCGAAACGCTGGAAATCGGCTTCGGTGCGCAGCGGCCGGTCGAGCCCCGGCGAGGACACCTCGAGCCTGCTGTACTCCAGGCCTTCGACCTCCAGCACGTACTGCAACTGGCGGGTGACCTGTTCGCAGTCGTCGACGGTGATGAACTCGCCCGGCACGCTGTAGGTGCGGCCGGCGATGCGGTCGATGAAGATGCGCAGCAGGCCGCGCTGGGCGCGTTCGACGTCCACCAGTTCGAAACCCAGCCCGCCGACCGTGGCTGCGATGGCCTCGCGCCAGCCGACGCGCACACCCACGGGCGCCGGGCGCGGCGCCGCCACACGGCGGCCAGCCACGGCATTGCCGCCTGGCGTGCCGGCACGGGGTGCCCTGCTCGGGGTTCTTGGGGTGCGCGGGCCTGCGGCCTTGCCGCCTGCCCTGAGGTGGTTGCTGTTCAAACCCTGCGTGTCCGATATGCCTGCGTTCGCCCTTGCCACCGGGCGAGCCGCCTAGACCGGACCTGCTCACCCGCTGCCGTGCAGCGCGCTTTCAGAAAGTCGATCAAGCAAAAAAAATGGGCTGGAAGATTCCGCCCACGCAGCACTACCCGGAAAAAGCGGATTATAGACGGCCAGTTCGTCTGGCTGCAATACCGATGTTGCAGTGCAACCCGGACGCGGGCCCTGCAAGCGGCCGCGCCGCGTGGTGACAACAGGCCCGTCTTCCCGACGGGTGCGTGCCAGAATCGCGCCCGTTCAGCACCAGGCCTTCAGGCACGGAGACATTCATGGGCTTTCTCGCCGGCAAGCGCTTCCTCATCACGGGGGTGCTGTCCAACCGCTCCATCGCCTACGGCATCGCGCGCGCCTGCCACGCCCAGGGGGCCGAACTGGCCTTCAGCTACGTCGGCGAACGTTTCAAGGGCCGCATCACCGACTTCGCCAAGGAGTTCGGCTCGACGCTGATCTTCGACTGCGACGTCGGTGACGACGCGCAGATCGCCGCCACCTTCGAGGGCCTGGGCGCCGCCTGGGGGCAGTTCGACGGCTTCGTGCACAGCATCGGATTTGCGCCGCGCGAGGCCATCGCCGGCGACTTCCTCGAAGGCCTCACGCGCGAGAACTACCGCATCGCGCACGACATCTCGGCCTACAGCTTCCCGGCGATGGCCAAGGCCGCCCTGCCCTGGCTGAGGCCGGGCAGCGCGCTGCTGACACTGAGCTATCTGGGCTCGATACGCGCGGTGCCCAACTACAACACCATGGGCCTGGCCAAGGCCAGCCTGGAAGCCAGCGTGCGTTACCTGGCAGCCAACCTGGGCCGCAAGGGCGTGCGCGTCAACGGCATCTCGGCCGGGCCGATCAAGACGCTGGCGGCCAGTGGCGTGAAGGATTTCGGCAAGCTGCTGGGAATGGTGGCGGCGTCGTCACCGCTGGGCCGCAACATCACCATCGACGAGGTCGGCAACGTCGCGGCCTTCCTGCTGTCCGACCTGGCCAGCGGCGTGACGGCCGAGATCGCCTACGTCGACGGCGGATTCAGCCACGCGATGGTGGCGCCGGCCGAAGAGTGAGCCCCGGCCGTGCGCGGCGTCAGTCGCGCACGCAGTCGACGTCACCCGTCGTCGGCGACGTCAGTCGCGCACGCAGTCCACGTAGTACCGCCTCCCGGCGCCTTCTTCGTCGACTTCCACCAGGCCGTGCACGTCGGTGTCGAAGCCCGGGAAGGCCGCATTGAATTCGCGTGTGAAGCGCAGGTAGTCGCAGATCTTCTTGTTGAAACGTTCGCCCGGAATCAGCAACGGGATGCCCGGCGGGTAAGGCGTCAGCAGGCTGGTGGTGATGCGGCCCTCGAGCTCGTCGATGGGCACCCGTTCGGTCTTGCGGTGTGCGATGTAGGCGAAGGCGTCGCTGGGCTTCATCGCGGGCTGGATGTCCGACAGGTACATCTCGGTCGTGAGCCTCGCGATGTCGCCCTTGGCGTAGACCTCGTGGATCTGCTGGCACAGGTCCCTCAGGCCCATGCGGTCGTACTTCGGCTGCGCGGCACAGAACTCGGGCAGGATGCGCCACAGCGGCGCGTTGCGGTCGTAGTCGTCCTTGAACTGCTGCAGCGCCGTCAGCAGCGTGTTCCAGCGGCCCTTGGTGATGCCGATGGTGAACATGATGAAAAACGAGTACAGGCCCGTCTTTTCGACCACCACGCCGTGCTCGGCCAGGAACTTGGTGACGATGCTGGCCGGGATGCCGGTGTCGGAAAACTGCCCCGACATGCCCAGCCCGGGCGTGATGATCGTGCACTTGATGGGGTCGAGCAGGTTGAATCCCTCGGCCAGATCGCCGAAGCCGTGCCAGGTCTCCCCCGCCTTCAGCACCCACTCGTGACTGTGGCCGATGCCCTCGGCGGCGAGCACGTCGGGCCCCCAGACGGTGAACCACCAGTCCTTCTCGCCGAATTCCTGCTCGACCTTGCGCATGGCACGGCGGAAGTCCAGCGATTCGAGGATGCTCTCTTCCACCAGCGCCGGGCCGCCCGGTGCTTCCATCATCGCCGCGGCCACGTCGCAGCTGGCGATGATGGCGTACTGCGGGCTGGTGCTGGTGTGCATCAGGTAGGCCTCGTTGAAGAGGTGCCTGTCCAGCTTCCTCTCCTGCGCGTCCTGCACCAGCACCCGTGAAGCCTGGCTGATGCCGGCCAGCAGCTTGTGCGTGCTCTGCGTGGCGAACACCAGCTGGTCCCTGGGGCGCTGGCGCTTCTTGCCCATCGCGTGGTAGGGGCCGTAGAAGGTGTGGAAGGCGGCGTGCGGCAGCCAGGCCTCGTCGAAGTGCAGCGTGTCGATGTAGCCGTCGAGCGCGTGCTTGATGGTCTCGGTGTTGTAGAGCACGCCGTCGTAGGTGCTCTGCGTCAGCGTCAGGATGCGCGGCTTCACGGTGGCCGGGTCGACCCCAGCCAGCAGCGGGTTGGCGGCGATCTTGGCGCGGATGGCCTCGGGCGAGAACTCGGCCTGCGGGATGGGGCCGATGATGCCGTAGTGATTGCGCGTCGGCGGCAGGAAGACCGGCACTGCGCCGGTCATGATGATGCTGTGCAGGATGCTCTTGTGACAGTTGCGGTCGACCACCACCACGTCGCCCGGCGCCACCGCGTGGTGCCACACCATCTTGTTGCTCGTGCTGGTGCCGTTGGTGAGGAAGAAGCAGTGGTCGGCGTTGACGATGCGCGCCGCGTTGCGTTCACTCTGCAGCACCGGGCCGGTGTGGTCGAGCAACTGGCCGAGTTCCTCGACGCTGTTGCAGACGTCGGCGCGCAGCATGT
>JAURZK010000121.1 GCA_030653505.1 Rubrivivax sp. | reverse complement strand
GCCCTGGTGTCCGGCCTCAGCCCTCGCGCGTGAAATCGCGCTCGGGCCTTCGGCAGGCACAAGGCCCCTTCCGGGCCCTGGTGTCCGGCCTCAGTCCAGCAGGCCTGCGGTCACCAGGCCTTCGCGGCCTTCGGGGTGCCGGCAGTCGATGTCCTCGAACTCACTGACCTTGTCGATCTCGGTCCCCATGGCGATGTTGGTGACCTTCTCGAGAATGACCTCCACCACCACCGGCACGCGCAGTTCCTGCGCCATGGCCTTGGCCTGCACCAGCGCAGCCTCGATCTTGCTCGGGTCGGTCACGCGCAGCGCCTTGCAGCCCATGCCCTCGACGACCTTGGCGTGGTCCATGCCGTAGCCCTTGAGCGCCGGGTCGTCGACGTTGAGGTTGTCGAAGGCCAGCTGCACGCAAAAGTCCATGTCGAAACCGCGCTGGCTCTGGCGGATCAGGCCCAGGTAGCTGTTGTTCACCAGCACCACCACCAGCGGCAGCTTGAACTGCGCGCCCACCGCCAGTTCCTCGATCAGGAACTGGAAGTCGTAGTCGCCGCACAGGCCCACCACGGTCTTGGTGGTGTCGCTGGCCACCACGCCCAGGGCGGCGGGCAGCGTCCAGCCGAGTGGGCCGGCCTGGCCGCAGTTGATCCACTGGCGCGGCTCGAAGACGTGCAGGAACTGCGCGCCGGCGATCTGGCTCAGGCCGATGGTCGTCACGTAGACGGTGTCGCGGCCGAAGGCCTTGTTCATCTCCTCGTAGACACGCTGCGGCTTGATCGGCACCTGCTCGAAGTGGGTCTTGCGGTGCATCAGGCGCTTGCGCTCCTGGCAGCGGAAGGCCCAGTCGGTTCTGTCCTTCAAAGCGCCGGCGGCCTTGCGCTCGCGCGCCACCTTCACGAAGAGTTCGAGCGCGATCTTGGCGTCGCTGACGATGCCGAAGTCGGGCGTGAAGACGCGCCCGATCTGCGTCGGTTCGATGTCGACGTGCACGAACCTGCGGTCCTTCGTGTAGGTCTCGACGCTGCCGGTGTGGCGGTTGGCCCAGCGGTTGCCGATGCCGAGCACGAAGTCGGATGCCAGCATCGTGGCGTTGCCGTAGCGGTGGCTGGTCTGCAGGCCGCACATGCCGGCCATCAGCGGGTGGTCGTCGGGGATCGTGCCCCAGCCCATCAGCGTAGGGATGACGGGCACGCCGGTGAGTTCGGCCAGTTCGACCAGCAGGTCGGACGCGTCTGCGTTGATGATGCCGCCGCCGGCCACGATCAGCGGCTTCTCCGCGGCCTGCAGCATGTCCAACGCCTTCTCGATCTGCCTGCGCGTGGCCGCGGGTTTGTAGACGGGCAGCGGCTCGTAGGTGTCGATGTCGAACTCGATCTCGGCCATCTGCACGTCGAAGGGCAGGTCGATCAGCACCGGGCCGGGGCGGCCGCTGCGCATCTCGTGGAAGGCCTGCTGGAAGACACGCGGCACGAGGCCGGGTTCACGCACGGTGACCGACATCTTGGTCACGGGCTTGGCGATGGACTCGATGTCGACGGCCTGGAAGTCTTCCTTGTACAGGCGCGCCCGCGGCGCCTGGCCAGTGATGCACAGGATGGGGATGCTGTCGGCGCTGGCCGAGTACAAGCCGGTGATCATGTCGGTGCCGGCAGGGCCGCTGGTGCCGATGCACACACCGATGTTGCCGGCCCTGGCGCGCGTGTAGCCCTCGGCCATGTGGCTGGCGGCCTCGACGTGGCGGGCCAGGATGTGGGCGATGCTCTGGCGCTCGCGCAGCGCGGCATACAACGGGTTGATGGCGGCGCCGGGCACCCCGAAGGCCTGCGTGATGCCTTCCTTTTCCATCACCAGCACGGCGGCCATGGCGGCCTTCATCTTTGCCATCGTTGCGTCTCCTGTTGCAGTGCTGCGATGGTCGGGCGGCGGCGCGCCCCGGAGAAGTGCAGCGGGCGGATATGAGCTATTCCGTGGTGGAATAAAAGGGTGATCAGATTCCTCGTTCTGGCGCTGTGCGCCACCCTTTCCGGGATCGCTGGCGCTGCGCCGGCCCCCATCGAAGACAGCCTGGCGCAGCGCCTGGCGGCCTGCACCGTCTGCCATGGCAAGGAAGGGCGCGCCGCGCCCGACGGCTACCACCCGCGCATCGCCGGCAAGCCGGCCGGATACCTGCTGAACCAGCTGCAGAACTTCCGCGACGGCCGGCGGCGCTACGGGCCCATGGTGACGCTGGTGGACCCGCTGCCCGATGCCTACCTGCGCGAGATCGCGGCGCACTTCGCCGCGCTGGACCTGCCCTACGCGGCCCCGCCCGCGCCGCAGGCGCCGGCCGCCGTGCTGGCGCGCGGTCGCACGCTGGCGCTGCAGGGCGACGCCGCTCGCGGCCTGCCGGCCTGCACGGCCTGCCACGGCGAAGCGCTGACCGGCCGTCTGCCCGCCACGCCGGGGCTGCTGGGCCTGCCGCGCGACTACCTCAGCGGCCAACTCGGCGCCTGGTTGAGCGGCCAGCGCCGTGCCCACGCACCCGACTGCATGGCCGAGGTACTGCGGCGCCTGCCGGTGGAAGATCTCGACGGCGTGGTGGTCTGGCTCGCCAGCCAGCCCGTGCCGGCGGGTGGCAAACCCGGCACGGCGCCGGGTCCGGGCGAGGTGCTGCCGCTGCGTTGCGGCAGCGGGTTGGCGCCATGATTTGCGCGCCGAACGGCCACCCTCGTGGGCAGCGCGGGCAGCGCGGGCCGCGCGGGCCGCGCGGGCAGCGCGGTCTGGGCGGGATCGCCGTGGTGGCGCTGCTCGCGCTTGGGGCCGGCCTGGGGGCAGGTGCGCTGCTGTGGTTCGACCGCGCGCCTGCGCTGGCGCCCGTGCTGCCGGCCGACGCTGTCGGCAGCCCGGCCCAGCTCGCGCGCGGCCGCGTGCTCGCCCTGGCCGGCAACTGCGCCGGCTGCCACACGGCACGCGGCGGTGCACCCTATGCCGGTGGCGGCGCCATCAACACGCCCTTCGGCACCGTGTTCGCCGGCAACCTGACGCCCGATGTCGCCACCGGCCTGGGCGCCTGGACATCCGGACACTTCTGGCGCGCCCTGCACCACGGCCGCGGCCTCGATGGCCGACGCCTGATCCCGGCTTTCCCCTACACCGAGACCACCCTCATCACACGCGCCGACAGCGACGCACTCTACGCCTGGCTGCGCACCCTGCCTGCGGCGGTGCAGCCCAACCGGCCGCACCAACTGCGCTGGCCCTACGGCACACCGCTGGCGCTGGCCGCCTGGCGGCTGCTCTTCTTCACGCCCGGTGAATGGCGCGACGACCCGAAGCACGGTGCCGAGTGGAACCGCGGCGCCTACCTCGTCAACGGCGCCGGCCACTGCGTGGCCTGCCACGGCGGCCGCAACGCGCTGGGCGCCACGGCCGATGCCGGGTTCGGCGGCGGGCTGATCCCCACGCGCAACTGGTACGCGCCGGCCTTCACCCGCGCCGGCGAGGCCAGCGTGGCCGACTGGCCCGTGGAGGAGATCGTGGCGCTGCTGCGCGACGGCGTGGCGCCGCGCGGCCGCGCCATCGGCCCGATGGCCGAGGTGGTGCAACGCAGCACGCAGCACCTGCCGCTGGCCGACCTGCGCGCAATGGCGGTCTACCTGAAGTCGCTGCCGGTGGAGGCCGCGGCACCGGCGCGGCCGTCCGATCCGCCCGACCCGGCGCGCATCGAAGCCGGCGCGAAGCTCTACGAAACGCACTGCGCCGACTGCCACGGCGCGCAGGGCGAAGGCGGCGCGTTGGCCGACGGCCCCGAGCGCGGCCGCATGGTGGTGCCTGCGCTGGCCGCCAACCGCAGCGTGACGATGAACCCGCCGGCCAACCTGGTGCGCGCCATCGCGCTGGGCGGCTTCGGCGCCGTCACCGCCGGCAATCCGCGGCCCTTCGGCATGCCGCCTTACGCGCATGTGCTGAGCGACGCGCAGATCGCCGACGTCGCCACCTGGCTGCGGCAGCGCGAAGGTGCGGCCGCGATCAGCGCCTTCGACGTCGCGCGCTGGCGCGGCGGCAGCGAAGACTGAAACCCGACCGCAGCGAGCCCGCCCCATGGACACCGTCGCAGGCATCCGCCTCTTCATCCGCGTCGTCGAGACCGGCAGCTTCAGCAAGGCCAGCGCAGACATGGGCATCACCCAGCCCACGGCCACCAAACACGTGGCGGCGCTGGAGAGACGTCTCGGCGCGCGCCTGCTCCACCGCAGCACACGCGGCGTCACGACCACCGAGGTCGGCGCGGCCTACTACGACAAGTGCAAGAGCATCGCGCGCCAACTCGAAGACGCCGACAACCTCGCCGCGCTGATGCAGAGCCGTGTGCGCGGCACGCTGCGCATCAGCACCAGCGTGGCCTTCGGCCGCCGTGTGCTGACGCCGCTGGTGCTGCGTTTCATGCAGCAGCACCCCGAACTGCAGATCGACCTCAGCTTCGAGGACCGCTACGTCAACCTGGTCGAGCACGGTGTCGACCTGGCGCTGCGCATGGGCCGGCTGGCCGACAGTTCACTGGGCGCACGCTTCCTCGGCGTGAACCACTGGGTACTGGTGGGTGCGCCGGCCTACCTGCGCGACCGCGGCACGCCGCTGCAGCCGACCGACCTGACGCAGCACAGCGCCCTGATCTACAGCACCGTGCAGGGCGACGACGTCTGGCACTTCACCGGCACCGACGGCGGCGCGCTGGCCGTGGGCGTGCACGGGCCGCTGCGCAGCAACAACCTGTCTGCGCTGCTGGCCGCGGCGCGCGCCGGCCTCGGCCTGGCCGTGCTGCCGCGCTACGTGGCGCACGACAGCATCCGCAGCGGCGCCGTGCTGCCGCTGCTGCCCGGCTGGGCGCTGCCTTCGCAGGAGATGCACGCCGTCTACCCTTCGCCGCGCCTGGTGCCGACCAAGGTGACGGGTTTCGTCGACTGGCTGCAGGGGCAGTTCGGCGATGACTGGTGGGCGCGCTGAGCGTGCCCTGCGCGGGCCACGCCTGCTACCGGTTCGCGGCCGCGCGGCCGCCGGCCCAGCCGGCGATCAGCAGGCTCATTGCCACCAGCGGGAGCGTGGCCGGGGCGGGCACCGTTCCGGTCGGCACGATGCTTGAGCTGCCCTCCATCTCGACGTACCGGTACGACGTGGTGCTGCTGCCGTCGCTGAAGCTGGTGGTGAAACCGTAACCCAGGCGCAGCGGGCCCTGCACCGTGAGTGCCGGGGTGATGGTCATGAACAGCCCGAAGAGGCTGGCGCCCGCGGGCGCGTCACCGCTGCCGGTGAAATAGGGACTGACGCTCACGAGCGTCTGGCCGCCGCTGTAGACGTAGGCCTGGAAGCCGTCGAAGGCCACGCTGGCGCTGCCCACCGTCAGGCCGCCGCTGACCGGCCCCAGGTTGTCGCTGAAGTCGTAGCTGCCGTCGCTGAAGGTTTCGTTGAAGTTCAGCGTCAGCGCGGCCGCGGTGCCCACAGGCGCAAACCCGCTCAAGTCGCCGTTGTAGTAGCCGGTGACGCTGCCGTTGAACTGCAGCGTCACGGGCCCTGCCTGCGACGCCGTGGTCGCGAGCATGAGGCTCGCCGCAGCGGCGAGCCGCCGCACCGTGTGAATGTGTGCCATGTCATCTGCTCCCGCGTGACGCCCGATGCCGGGCCGATGCAGACCACTCTAGGCACCCATGCGTTAGCGCCGCGTTATCGGTGCCGCAGGCCGCGGCCCGGCGGCTGCGGCGCTGCCGCTGCGCCGACGGCTCAGCCGATGCGCGACAGGCAGCGGCGGTGGCGCTCGTCGACGCGCCGGGCGAACCACTCGGTGGTCAGCTTGCGCGTGAACTTCGGGCTGTGCAGGTCGATCTTCGGCAGCACGGCGCGCGGCAGTGCACGCCGGTCGAGCTGTTCGGCGTAGGCGAACACACGCTCGTAGAGCACGGACTTCTCGAAGCCGGCGTCGTCGCCCCGGCCCAGGTCGCGCCGGATGGCCGATTCGCTCAGGCCCAGGCGGCCGGCCACCGAGATGGCCGCACGCTCGGTCTCGCCGCGCTGGGCGTCGCCGTTGCGCGGCAGCAGGTCGCCATCGGGCACCACGGGCAGGCCCGAAGCGACGGCCAAGGCGGACTGGAAGGCCGCGTTGCGGCTCGCGTAGCGGCCGGCGTTGAAGTCGGCGAAGCGGTAGATGGGCTGGTCGTAGGGCGCGTCGTAGGCCAGCAGGTGCGCCGTGCCGAAGTACAGGCCACCCCGGCGCGTGAACACCTCGCCGCGCAGCGGGCCGCTCAGCGCATACGGATAGGGCCGTGCCTTGGCCTGCGCCTCGGCAAAGGCGACGCTGACCTGCATCGGCCCGCCCGTGCGCACCGGGTTGCGCTCGGCCAGGAACGTGCGGCCCAGCGGCACCGCGTCGATGAAGTCCTCGAAGACCTCGCTGAGCTGGCGCTCGGTCTTCACCGCGTCGATGCGCTCGGCAAAGCTGCGCCCGCCCCTGGACGGCAGCGCCAGCGCGGCGCGCACGGCGAACATCGGCACGCCGGCACTGTCGGCGCGGCGTTCGATCTCCTTCCACGCGATGGCGGCCAGGCCCGGCACCACAGGGTCGGCACGGTAACCCGACTCCTGCTCGGTGACGGCGAGCACCGCGCAGAGGTTCTCTGCCGTCGAGGGCAGCGCCAGCGCGGCCAGCGCCGCGTGCACGTCGGCGGCCCAGCCGCTGCGGTCGTCCAGTGCCGGCGGCAGCACACGCAGGATGGCCTCGCGTGCTTCGGTCGGGCCCATGCCCTGGGGTTCGGCGATGCGGCCCGGAACAGCGCAGCCGGCGAGCAGGGCCGCGAGAATTGACGCGGCTGCGGCCGTGCGTGCGGACAGGGGCGGCGCCCAGGCGGTGGTCATCGACCGCATTCTGACCCTCGGGCCTTCGCCAACCGTGCAAGCCCTTCCGGGCTTGCACGCGCGGGCTCAGTCCTTCAGTCCCAGCTTGCCCATCTGCCAGAGCAGAAAGCTCTGCATGTCCGCCGCCATCGCCTGGCGCTGCGTCTGGGTGCTGCCCATGCCGTGGCCGGCCTGGGCGTCCAGGCGCAGCAGGGTGGGGCGGGCGTCGGGCAAGCCGGCCTGCGCGGCCTGCAGCCGGGCGGCGGCCTTGCCGCTCTGCCAGACGTCCACCCGTGGGTCGTTCATGCCGTGCACCAGCAGCACGCCCGGGTAGGCGGTGCCGTCCTTCACCGCGTGGTAGGTGCTCATCGCCAGCAGCGCCTTGAACTCGGCCGGGTCCTTCACGGTGCCGAACTCGCTGATGTTGGTGACGCCGTTGGCGCTTTCCTCCACGCGCACGGCGTCCATCACGCCGACGTTGAAGATCGCCGCCGCGAAGAGCTCCGGCGCCTCGGTCACTGCACGGCCGACGAAGATGCCGCCGGCGCTGGTGCCCGTGATGCCCATGGTCTTGGGCGAGCCGTAACCCTTGGCGATGAGGTACCTCGCGCCGGCGATGCCGTCCTTCCAGGTGTTGGGCTTGGTGGTCTTGAAGCCGGCGCGGTGCCACTCGTCGCCGTGCACGCCGCTGCCGCGCGGGTTGATGAAGGCGGCGACGCCGCCGCGTTCGATCCAGGCCATGGTCTCGGTGCCGAAGAAGGCCGAGATCGAGAAGCCGTAACTCGCATAACCGTTCAGCAGCACGGGGTTGCGGCCGTCCATCGCCAGGCCTTTCTTGTGCAGGATGGTCATCGGCACCTTCACGCCGTCGTGGCTTTCCACGTTCACCTCCGTCACCACCGCCTCGGGCAGGCCGGCAGGCACGCGGCGCAGGCCGAAGGAGACGTCGGTGTTGCGGCCGCTTTCCAGCCGCAGCCATCGCGACGGTTCCGTCCAGCTGCTGAAGACGTAGAGCAGGGTCTCGCTGTCCTGCGCCGGCGCGGCAGTCAGCCAAGACGTGCCGGCAGCCGGCACCGGCAGGTTGCGGCCGGTGGTGTCGCCGTGCGCGTAGCGCCGCAGCAGCACCGACGTGCCCTGGCGCAGCTGCGCGATCACCGCCGTGGGCGTGAGATCGAAGCCCTGCAGCACACCTTCCTTCGGCTCGGCGGCCACCACGGGTGCCTGGGCCAGCGCCACGGGCTTGTTCAGACCGATGCGCACGACCTTGCGCCGCGGTGCGCCGGCCTGGGTCATCACGTAGAGGCTGTCGCCCTGCAGCGCGATGTCGACCACTTTGTCGGCCTCGGTGGCCAGGCGCTGCCAGCGCGCGTCCGGCTGGCCCAGACCCGAAAGGCGCGTGGCGAAGAGCTTGCCCTCGGGCACCGTGGTGTCGGTGGTGCGCGCCACCACCCAGCGGCTGCCTGGCACGGTGTACAGCTGCCCCACGTCCAGACGCGCCAGGCCGAGTTGCGGCGTGACGGTGGGGCCGAAGACCGGCTTCGGCTGCGCGGCGCCCAGACGCTGCCACATCACCCGCGCGTCCATGTAGGTCTCGGTCGCCGGCTGGCCCGGCTTCATCTCGACCGTCTGCGTGTAGGTGTAGGAACGGCTGTCGGGCAGCCAGTGAATGCCGGCGTCGAAGACCCGCGGCACCGGTGCGCCGAGCAGCCTGCCGCTTTGGATGTCCATCACGTAGAGCGACGCGTCTTCCGATCCACCGGCCGACATGCCGTAGGCCATGTGCTTGCCGTCCCACGATGGCTTGAAGTAGTTGATGGCATGGGGAACGCCCGTGCGCGCGGCTTCGACCTCGGGGTCGACGAGCACCTTTTCGGCGCCCTTCAGCCCCTGACGCATCAGCAGCTTGAACTGCTTCTCGCCGACCTTGCGCTTCAGGTAGTAGTAGCGCTCGCCGGGCAGGCGCATCAGGCTGCGCACGGCGTCACCCTGCGCGTCGGCGAGTTCGGCCAGGCGGTGTTCGATGGCGTCGCGGCCGTCGATGCGGTCGAGCACGCTGCGCGCCGCCGCGCCCTGGCCCTTCAGCCAGGTCTGCGCCGGCGCGCTCTTGCTGTCTTCGAGCCAGCGGTAGGGGTCGGCGACCGTGGTGCCGTGGTAGGTGGTGGGAACGTCCTTGACCTCGGCCACCGGCGGTGCGGCGAGGGTGGTGGTGGCCGCCAGCAGCAGGGCCGGGGGCAGCAGCATTGAAAGCAGGCGCATGCGGGGCTCCATTGCCGTGTTCAGGCCGTGGGCAACTGGTAGTCGCGGAACTGGTCGCGCAGCTTGTTCTTCTGCATCTTGCCGGTGGCGCCCAGCGGGATGGTGTCGACGAAGACGACGTCGTCGGGGGTCCACCACTTGGCGATCTTGCCCTCGAAGAAGGCCAGCAGCTCGTCCTTCGTGACTTCGGCGCCGGGCTTCTTCGTCACCACCAGCAGCGGGCGCTCGTCCCACTTCGGGTGCTTGGCGGCGATGCAGGCGGCCATGGCCACGGCGGGGTGGGCCATGGCGATGTTCTCCAGGTCGATGCTGCCTATCCACTCGCCGCCACTCTTGATCACGTCCTTGCTGCGGTCGGTGATGATCATGTAGCCCTCGGGGCTGATCTTGGCCACGTCGCCGGTGGGGAACCAGCCGTGGCCGTCGGCGTCGGGCACCATCGGGTCGCCGCCCTCGTCCTTGAAGTAGCGGCTGAGGATCCAGGGCCCGCGCACCAGCAGGTCACCCGAGGCCTCGCCGTCCCAGGGCAGTTCCTTGCCGTCGGCGCCGACGATCTTCATGTCGACGCCGTAAATCGCGCGGCCCTGCGTCGCCATCACGGCCAGGCGCTGCTCGGGCGTTTGGTTCACGTGCTGCGCCTTGAAGGCGGCGGCGGTGCCGATGGGGCTCATCTCGGTCATGCCCCAGGCGTGGATGACACGCACGCCGTAGTCTTCCAGGAACTTCCTGATCATCGCCGGCGGGCAGGCGCTGCCACCGATGGCGCTGCGCCGCATGGTGCTGAACTTCAGCTGGTTGGCGTCGACATAAGCCAGCAGCCCCTGCCACACCGTGGGCACGCCGGCCGAGACGGTGACACCTTCGCTCTCGAACAGTTCGTAGAGCGACTTGCCGTCCAGCCCCGGCCCGGGCAGCACGAGCTTGGCGCCGGTCATCGGCGCCAGGTAGACGATGCCCCAGCTGTTGACGTGGAACATCGGCACCACGGGCAACACGCAATCGGTGGCGCCAACGCCCAGGCTGTCGGGCAGCGCCGCGGCGAAGGTGTGCAGCACCGTGCTGCGGTGGCTGTAGAGCACGCCCTTGGGGTTGCCCGTGGTGCCGCTGGTGTAGCACAGCGAACTGGCCGTGTTCTCGTCGAACTCGGGCCAGGCATAGGACCCGTCCTGTGCGGCGAGCAGGTCTTCGTAGCACAGCAGGCCGGGCAGCTTGGCGGCATCGGCGGGCAGGTGGGCCCGGTCGCACATCGCCACCCAGTGTTTCACCGTCTTCGTGCGCCCGGCCACGGCCTGTATCAGCGGCCAGAAGGTGAGGTCGAAGAACATCGCCTGGTCTTCGGCGTGGTCGGCGATGTAGGTGATCTGGTCGGGGTGCAGGCGCGGGTTCACCGTGTGCATCACGGCGCCCGAACCGCTGATGCCGAAGTAGAGCTCCATGTGCCGGTAACCGTTCCAGGCCAGCGTGGCGACACGCTCGCCACGCTGCACACCCAGGGCGCCCAGCGCCTGCGCCACCTGGCGCGAACGCTGCGCCACCTGGCGGTAGGTGCAGCGGTGGATGTCGCCCTCGACGCGGCGTGACACCACTTCACGCTCGCCGTGGTGACGCTCGGCGTGCACGATGAGGGAGGAAATCAGCAGCGGCTGCTGCATCATCTGGCCGTACATGGCGGTCTCCTGGGTTCTTGCTCTGGGCTGGGGTCGGGCTGTGGGATTCTGCGGCAATCGTGGGGGGCCCTTGCGGGCCGCCCGCACGCGCCGGTGACCTGCGCGTGGCCTCGGCCACGGCGTGTGCCGCGGAAGCCGCGTGCCGACCACCGCGGTGTCGTCCACCCAGTCCCAGGCGGTTTCGGCTATCTCATCCGGGCCGTTGACACCCGCCGGCGTGTGGCCGGCAAGCGCGACGCCGTGGCCGCCTCTTGAGTCGTCGATCTATTTCGCCGCCAGGCCCTCGAACCAGCGCCGGATCAGCGCCCGTTCTTCCTCGGTGATCTGCGTCGAGTTGTTCATCGGCATCAGCTTCAGCACCACGGCCTGCTGGTAGATGGCCAAGGCGTGCTGCTGCAGCAGTTCGGGCGTGTGCAGCGCCACGTTCTTCTGCTGCACCTGCGCGTTGTGGCAGAGCACGCAGCGCTGCTCGACCACCGCCTGCACCTGCGCCAGCGCCACCGGCGGCGCGCCTGCGGCCACGGGCCTGGCGGGCGGCGGCGCCAGCCACACCGCCAGACCCAGCAGCAGCGCCGTGCCCCCAACGGCGTACTCCCAGGGCACCCGCTGGCCCAGCACCAGCGCCTTGTGGCGCACCACGAAACTGTGGCGGATGAGCGCGCCGGCCAGCATCAGCAGCACCAGCACGGCCCAGTTGTGCGGGCCTTGGTAGAGCCAGCCGTGGTGGTTCGACAGCATGGCCACCAGCACGGGCAGCGTGAAGTAGGTGTTGTGCACGCTGCGCTGCTTGGCGCGCTGGCCGTGGATGGCGTCGACGTCTTCACCGGCTTTCATCTGTGCGATGACCTTGCGCTGGCCGGGAATGATCCAGAAGAAGACGTTGGCGCTCATGGCCGTGGCCAGCATCGCGCCCACCATCAGGAAGGCGGCGCGGCCGGCGAAGAGGTGGCAGGCGGCCCACGACGCGGCGACGACGAAGACGAGCACCAGGCCGCCGACGATGGCGTCGCCGCCGACCTGGCCCTTGCGTTCACCGACCCAGCGGCAGGTGCCGTCGTACACCGCCCAGAACAGCACCAGGAAACCCAGCGCCGTGGCCGCGGCGGCATGCGGCGACCAGTCGTGCACGTTGCGGTCGACCAGGAAGGTGCTGGCGTTGAAGAGGTACATCACCGTGAAGAGTGCAAAGCCGCTCAGCCAGGTGGAGTAGCTCTCCCAGTAGAACCAGTGCAGGTGCTCGGGCAGTTTTCTGGGTGCCACCAGGTACTTCTGCGGGTTGTAGAAGCCGCCGCCGTGCACGGCCCACAGTTGACCGCCGACGCCCTGCTCCTTCAGCTTCGGGTCCACCGGCGGCGTCAGGCTGTTGTCGAGGAAGACGAAGTAGAAGGACGAGCCTATCCATGCGATGGCGACGATGACGTGCGTCCAGCGCAGCAGCAGGTTGACCCAGTCGAGCAGGTAGGCGTCCATGTCAACGACTCCCGCACGCGGTCTGCCAGATGCGGGCCGTGCGGCAGTGGCTCGGAGTCCGGTCTCGATGCGGCTGGCTGGCGGCTGTCGACCCATTGCTGTCGTTCGCGTGTGTCCGCTTCGCGCGTTCGACGATGTGCGCGGGTCGCGCCAGGCGGTGCCCGGCGGCGTCGCCGACTGTGGCGGCCTTCGCTGCGCTCAGGCTGCCCTGCGCTGCTCGCCTCGAGGGCGTGCCGCATAACTCGCTGCGCTCACTTCGTTCGCTACGCTCAGACAGGATGCGGCAAGTCAGTTCACGAAGCTCGCTGCGCTCGCCGCCCTCAAGGCTGCGCTGCTCGGCGCCACACACGGCGCCACCGCCGG